>JACPRI010000465.1 GCA_016190065.1 Verrucomicrobiota bacterium | reverse complement strand
AAACGCTGGCGGCCTTGCGCGAGGCTCTCTCCAACGTCCAAACGATCCAGGAGCAAACATGGAACCAGGAGAACTGGAATGTCGAGCTGACACGCGCGCTCACCACGATCGAAAACTCGCGGATGGAATGGAATCAGGCGCGCTTGAAATGGCCGCAGTTGGACGGAGAAGACCCTCTCGCGCTCGACCGGAAGAAAACCGCCCAGGCGCTCGGTTCGTTCTGGGAAGGCAAAAGTTTTGGACAGCTTTGCCGACTGGGCTTCGCGTTGACCTGGCCGGTGGCGCTCGTGGGGCTGCTTGGATTGATCGCGTGGTTGGTCTTTCAGTTTCGCTAGCACGCGCCTTGAGTTGATGGAGGTTGCCGCCATGGGTTTGTTCAAGAAAAAACCCGATCCCATCTCCGACCGGTCGCGCGCGCTCGAAGCTCAGATTGCCTCTCTGGAAGCCCAGATCAAGCAACTCAGTTCCAAAGTCCAGAAAGAGCAAACTCAACCCCGAGTCCGCTCCTCCGTCTCCCCTACCAAACTGCCCGGAGCAACCCCGTCTGTGCCATCGGCTCCCTCCTCTTTGCACGCCAGCGCGCGCGAGCCGGTCTTCGAACTGATCAGCCCTCCGAACACGACGCCGGTGTCTCCCGAGGAATCAACGCCGGCGCACTACAACGATCTCGGGGTGCGAAAGTACGATCTGGCGGCAGCCTGGCGTCGAATCCAAAATCACTTTCACGGTCCGGCCACTCCAAATCCAAAACTGGTGAGCTACCTCGCGGCCGGCACCATCAATGGGCTTCGGCCGCTGCGCTACGAAAAACGGATCGCGCGAAACCGGGTGATTTTCTTCTCCATTCTGCTCCTCTTCATCATTTGGGTCATTCTGGCGATGGTCCTCAAACAACGGTAGCCTACCATGGAGTCTCCGTCACCGCCGCCCGATGCAATTGAGAGTGCCGCAATCGAAACCAACGATGGCGTATTCACCGCTTACTTTTCTGAGCGCGGCTTGAGGCGGCTTGATTTTCCCCCTCGATTTCATCCTGGCAAGCACCGCGCTTCGCCCAACAAGCCGTCCTCCAGATACTCGCCGTGGATTGCGACGCTTAAGTCCGCGCTCAACGAGGCGTTGCAGGCAAAAGCTCCAAGTCGTCTGCCCCCACTCGACCTGCAAGCGGGCACGGCCTTCCAGCAAAGCGTTTGGCGGGCATTGCAGCGGATTCCCCCGAAGAAAACGATGACCTATGGCGAGGTGGCGCAAGCGATTGGCCGGCCCAAGGCCACTCGCGCCGTCGGCCAGGCCTGCGGGGCGAATCCGATTCCGGTGCTCATCCCGTGTCACCGCGTCGTCGCGGCACACGGCGCGATTGGAGGATTCTCCTGCGGCCTCGAATTGAAGCGCATGCTGCTCGAACGCGAAGGAATCAGGTTTTGAGGATTCGAGCTGAGTCTTCGCCCCACTCGATCCGATCAAGTCAAAAGCTATTCAAGAGATCAATGAGCTTCCGGAGCCGGCCGTAGCTGCGGCGGTCAAACCCAAACGAAATCCTCGGCAACTCCACGAAGTCGTTGTCCTCAATTTCCTCGGGCGTGGCTCCAACCAGACGAAATCTCTCGCCCGTGACGATGTCTGGAAAATCTTCGTTCAAGGCCTCGAGAGCCGTCGGCGAAGGCGCGTGTTTCAAACGGATGACCAGCAGTTCCTTGACAAATCGGGTCGAGTGAAAGTTCCGATAAAAACGCGTGATGCACCTCACCGCTTCGTCCGCGTCATCGGTGATTTGATAGAGGTAGAGATCCTCCGGCGCGACCAGTTCGTTGCGGAGCAAGTGTTCCCGCACGTTTTTGTCCCAGGTTTTCCAATACGTCCCTCCGGGCCGATCGATCAAGACCAACGGCATGATCTGGCTTTTCCCGGTTTGCATCAGCGTCAGCGCTTCATAGCCTTCATCCAGCGTTCCAAAGCCGCCCGGAAACAGCGCGATCGCGTCCGAGTGCCGGATAAAAATGAGTTTTCGGGTGAAGAAGTATTTGAACGTCACCAGTTTCTTGTCATGCACCATGACCGGATTGGGCGTCTGCTCCCACGGCAGGCGAATATTGACGCCGAAGCTTTTCTCGGGTCCGGCCCCTTCGTGTCCGGCCTGCATGATTCCGGGACCCGCGCCGGTAATGACCATGAATCCGCTCGCGGCCATTTTCCGGGCGAATTCCACGGCCTGCTGATATTCCGTTTGATTCGCCGAAGTTCTGGCCGAACCGAAGATCGTCACCTTCCGGACTCCGGAATACTGGGCGAACAAGCGGAAGGCGTAGCGCAACTCCCGCATCGCCGTTTGCATGACGCGAACGTCGCCGCGATCCTTCACGTCCTGCAAAAGTTTCAGCGCGGTTTCGATAATGTCTTCCACCAAGTCCCCGTTGTGCCCCCCGCCCTTCAGCGCAACCAATTCCTGGATGCGTCGCTTCAGTTCATTCTCAGCCGATGGTCTGTCCATGTCGCAACAAGCGTAATGAATTCCGGCCCGATTGCAAATGGCCCAAGGAGGGTCGAGAGGATCGAATTTGTCCAAGCACCGGCGCTGGCGTTCTTTTGCGGGCAGAACTCTCAATTTCTCATGCCGGAGCAACCACAACTTCCAATTCCCTGCTTCGCAGCGCTTCAACGAGGTCTTTCGGCGCGCCGCTATCGGTGACAATTGTGTCAATGCAGTCCAGATCGCAGAGACTCGACACTGATATGCGCCCGAATTTCGTGTGGTCGAGACAGACGATCACCTTCTGCGCCGCGCGAATCATCGCCCGCTGAATGTCGATCAACAGGCCGTGCGAATTGGTGATCCCATCCAACGTGATTCCGCCCGCGCCCATGATGGCGACATCCGCGTGAATCTTGGAGAAAGCCTCGACCGCCAACGGCCCCACCAATACGCCCAGACGCGGATAAATCACGCCTCCCGAAATGACGATTTCCAATCGATTGTCGCCGGCGAACAGGTTCGCCACAGGCAATGAATTGGTGATGATCTGGGGCCGCTTATCCTCAAGGTAACGCGCCACGTGGTAAACCGTCGTCCCGGCGTCGATGATGATGGACTGGTTTGGCCGGATCAGGCCGGCACAGGCCTTCGCGATCGCTTCCTTTTCCGCGAGCTGGTGCGTGTCTCGGGCGGAGAACATAAACTCGTCGGATCGAGGATTCACCAATCGAGCTCCACCGTGAGTGCGTTGGACCGTTCCCTTTGTTTCCAGGATGGTCAGATCGCGGCGCACTGTAGATGTCGAAGCGTCAACGAATTCCGATAGTTCATCGAGTGAAGCGAACTCCACTTTTTGGAGATACTCTTCAATGCGGTGCTGGCGTTCTTCAGCCTGCATGTGGGCGTGAATGTGATAGAGTTTGAAAGATTTTGCAATAATTTATTTGACAGGATTCCATGTTTCGAGCAAAAGAGGCCCTCTTTATGGTTGCTCAGGGTGACACGGTCCATCGGGCGGTCGTCGAACATCTAGTTCGGCAGGCCGTCTATCGCCGTCTTGGAAAGCAGTTGCCTAGGTCCGCTGCGGGTCCGAACCCGTTGGTTGTCAATGTGAGTGCCCGGCACTGCCATCTAACGCAGGAAGCCGTTGAGATCCTGTTTGGCAAAGGTCATCGGTTGACGCCCTTCAAATGGCTTTATCAGGAAGGCCAATTCGCGGCGCAGGAAGCGGTGACGTTGATCGGGCCCCGCAGTCGTGTCATTTCCAATCTCCGCATCCTTGGACCGTGTCGGACCTTGAATCAAGTGGAACTGGCCTACACCGATGCGATCGCGCTTGGGTTCGACATTCCTTTGCGGCTTTCGGGGAACATTGAAGGGACTCCCGGTGCCATGCTCATGGGTCCGGCTGGCTTCTTTGAAATGTCCAATGGCGTCATTCGCGCCTTGCGCCATGTGCACATGCATCCGGACGACGCCGATTTTTACGGCGTGAAGAACGCCCAGGACATGAAGCTCCGGGTCGGCGGCCCGTGCGGCGCGGCGTTTGACAAGCTTCTGGTGCGCGTGGACAAAAGCTTCAAGCTGGAAGTCCACATTGACACCGATGAAGGCAACGCGTGCAATTTGCAACCCGACACCCCTTGCGAATTGATCAAATGAAGGCTCTTTGAATTGAGGCGTCCCGATCTCTGATGACTGAACGCTGACGACTGATTACTGACTACTGCCCTAAATCCTGCACTCAAAAACTTTCTACTCAACTCTCAACTCCAAACCCTCAACATATCTATGAGCGAAGCATTAGGAATGATTGAAACCAAAGGATACGTCGGCAGCGTGGAAGCCAGCGACGCCATGGTGAAAGCCGCGAACGTCTCTCTGGTGAAGACCATCCAGATTGGCGGCGGCCTCATCACGGTCCTGGCCAAAGGCGACGTCGGGAGCGTGAAGGCCGCGGTGGACGCCGGCTCCAAGGCCGCGAGCAAGGTCGGCGAACTCATCAGCTCTCACATCATCGCGCGTCCGCACGAAGACTTGCTCAAGGCTTTTTTGGGCGAAGCCGCCGCGCCGAAGAAGTAACCGAGCCACGTCTCAACTCCCAACTCCAAACTCTCAACTGAATTATGGCTCAACAAGCAATTGGAATGATCGAAACCAAAGGCCTGAGCGCGCTGCTCGAAGCCAGTGACGCCGCCCTCAAAGCCGCCAACGTCACTCTGGTCGGCTGGGAAAAGATCGGCAGCGGCTACGTCACGGCTTTCTTCCGGGGCGATGTCGCCGCCGTTAAGGCCGCAACGGACGCCGGCGCTGCCGCCGCTTCTCAAGTCGGACAAGTCATCAGCGTGCAAGTGATTCCGCGCCCGCACGAAGGATTGGCTACGCTCGGCCGATGGCTTCAGTAAAGCGTGGTAACTCGTTAAAAAGTTAAATGAGTTGAATGAGAATTGCCACTCACGGAGCGGCGCCAGGCTTGGCCCATTTAACCATTCAACCGGTTTAACACATTTAACCAACACGAAGTGAAGGTCCTCGTCGCCAACCTCGGCTCCACGTCACTCAAGTGGCGGCTGTTCGAGTTCTCGAACCGCCAAGAGCGCATGCTGCACAAGGGCGGCTTCGAGCGCGTGACGGATTATCCGAAAGCGATTGAGGATTGCCTCGCGCAACTGCGCGACGCCGGGCATATCGCTAGCGAGAAGGACCTGTCCGCCGTCGGCTTCAAGACCGTGCTGGCGTTGGGGGTCAATGGATGCGTGCGGCTTGATGAGAAAACTGTTCGGGCGATGGAGGCCTGCAACAGCATCGCGCCCGCCCACAACCCACCCTACATCTCGGGTGTCCGGCTCTTCGCTCAGCGGATGCCCAAGACTCCGCTCGTGGGCTTGTTTGAGACGGCCTTTTATCAATGGGCGCCTGAGGCTGCGATGCGCTACGCCGTGCCGCAAGCGTGGCATGCCGCGGGCGTGCGGCGCTGGGGTTTTCACGGTGCGAGCCATAAGTTCATCGCCGAGCGCTCCGCGGAATTGCTCCGCCGCGAAGATGTCGCTCAACGCGCGCGCCGGCTTTACGTGGACGGCGGAAGCAGCGCCGTGCGCCAGCCGGATCTGCGGGTCATCTCCTGTCATCTGGGCGGCAGCTCATCGATCAGCGGCATCCTGAATGGCGTCGCGATCGGCAACAGCCTCGGCATGAGCCCGCAATCGGGCCTGCCTCACAACAATCGCGTTGGCGACCTCGACGCTTTTGCGCTGCCCTTCTTGATGCGGACGGCTGGACTCACCCTGGACGAGGCGGAGCGGCTCCTGTGCAAAGAATCTGGGTTGAAAGGACTGTCCGGCGGTGCGAACGATATTCGCGATATCCAGACGCAAGCCGCGCAAGGCAACACAAACGCTCAGTTGGCGCTGGATGTGTTCGTCCATCACATTCGCCATTGGATCGGCGCGTATTTCCTTCAACTGAACGGTGCCGACGCCCTTGTGTTTACCGCGGGCATCGGAGAAAACCGCGCGGAATTGCGTGAAACCATCTGCGCCAACTTGGATCAGCTCGGCCTCGTCCTAGATCGCGAACAAAATCTTGCGACCCGAGCCCAAGAAGCTGTGATCAGCGCTCCGAACTCGCGCGTGCAAGTGATGGTCATCCCGGCGAACGAAGAACTCGTCGTCGCCCGCGAGGTCAAACGCTTTCTCGAAAACACCCAATCATAATTCGTAAATCATCAATCATAAATCCCACTATGGCTCATCAAGCAATTGGACTCCTGGAAACGCGCGGCCTGGTCGCTCTCGTCGAGGGCGCCGACGCCATGCTCAAAGCCGCGAACGTCGAATTGGCCGGGCCGATGACGCAAGTCGGCAACGCGCTCGTCACTGCGGTCGTGGTTGGCGACGTCGCGGCCGTCAAAGCGGCCACCGACGCCGGCGCGCAAGCGGTCAAGGCGATCAAAGGTGAAATCGCGAGCGTTCACGTCATTGCCCGGCCTCATGCCGAAGTGGACGCGGTGTTGCCGAAGAAGAAGTAGTCAGTTGTCAGTCCTTGAGGGCTGACGATTGGAAGGAGCCGGGTCACGAATCGCGGCTCACAGGTTCGGCAGGCTGACAACTGATCACTGACAACCGACAACTGAAATGTTCCTCGCCAAAGTCGAAGGTTCGGTCGTTTCGACCAAGAAAGACGCCAGCATGAGCGGCCGCAAGCTGCTCATCTTGCGCCCGCAATTGGTCGATGAAAAGGACCCCAGCAAATTTCGCCCGGGCGTGAACACGATCATCGCCGTGGACAGCGTTGGCGCCGGCATCGGCGAGATGGTCATGTTTTGCCAGGGCAGCAGCGCCCGCCTCGCGCCCGGCCTCAAAGAAGCGCCCGTCGATGCCGTCATCATCGGCATTGTCGATTCTGTCGATGTGCTGGGGAAACAAATCTACAACGCGAAGAGTTGAGCACCTCCGGATTCAAGGACAATGAGCACGACGAACGAATCTTTAATCCGTAACACGGTGAGCAATTTCCTGGATCGGTCGTTCGAAGTGTGCGCGTCAAAGATGCCTTGGAGGTGGAGGCCGGCCAAGCGCGATTTCCTCCAAGCGGATTGCTTGGATGTGGTAGAGAGCTTCCTGGCCTTCCTGAGACAGACCGCAGTATTCGCAACGATTTCCCGCGCGTTGAACGACCTGGTGCCGCAGGTGCTCCGGGATGAACATGAACTCACAGCGCTTGGCCGTTGGCTCGTTGAGCGCGCAGACGCAGGAGCGAAAGCAGTTCGGCAAGGTCCACCAGTCCCTCGGCCTCACGCCGCTCCGCTGCGGTCAGACGTTTTCCTTGATCCTGTTTGTCCAACAGCGCATGGAGCCGCTTCTCGACAGCTTTCGGCAGTCGGAATTTGGCTAAATCGCCGGGCAATTCGATCTCGAAGTGGACGCGTTTCGGCATATGGCGTTTCGACGTTTGCCACACACGTTAAGATAAGTCGCCTGCCGTGTTCAAGAAGGTCTTTGGCTCCTCGATTCATCAATTATGAGCGCGATTAACGAAGCACTTATTCGAGACATAGTCAGTGAAGTGTTGGGGCGTCTCGGTGAACCGGCCGCGTCCAAGTCCGCGGCTCCCGCGTCTGTGCCCACGCAACCAGCCTGTACCTGCAATGGAAAAGCTGGTGGAACCAGGTCCACGTTGCGCGGAAAGTTCGGCGTGTTTCAAGATGCCAACGAAGCTTGCACCGCCGCGCACGAAGCTTTTCTCCAACTCCAACAAAAAGGTGTCGCCGCTCGCCGGAAGATTGAGGAGATCGTCAAGACCCTCGCGGATAAGAACGCCGAGGCGTGGGGCAAGCTGGAGTTGGATGAAACAAAAATCGGCCGACTCGACCACAAGATCGAGAAACTCCAAATCATCAAACTCGTCCCTGGTGTCGATTGGCTCCGACCCGATGGACGCAGCGGCGACCACGGCATCACCCTGGAGGAATACACACCGTTTGGCGTCGTCGCGGCCGTGACGCCGAGCACGCATTCCATTCCGACGCTCAGCGGCAACATCGTGAACATCGCCGCCGCCGGTAACGCGGTTGTTTTCAACGCGCACCCGGCCGCTTCCCGCTGCGCGGCCGTCGCGGTGCGCGCTTACAACGAAGCGATCTTTCGCGAGACCGGCATTGAGAACATCGCCACCATCATCGAGAAGCCGACAATGGAAAGTTTTGCCGCGATGTGCAAACACGACGCCGTACGCCTGCTCCTGGTCACGGGCGGCCCCGGCGTGGTGAAGGCAGCGATGCAAACCGGCAAGCGCGCCATTTGTGCGGGCCCGGGAAACCCTCCGGTGTTGGTCGATGACACGGCCTGCATGAAACGCGCGGCCAAGACCATTATCCAGGGCGCGGCGTACGACAACAATTTGCTGTGCATCGGCGAGAAGGAAGTTTTCGCGTTGGAAGACATCGCGGACAAGCTGATGACCGAAATGGAGCGCAGCGGCGCCGTGCGGCTCAATTCCTCGCAACTCGACGCGCTGACCAAGGCCGCCTTCACGTTCAAAGAAGCTCAAGGAGGCGGCTGCCCGCACGCATCGGTGAACAAGGATTTCATCGGGAAGGATCCATCTGTGTTGGCGAAAGCTGCGGGCGTCAATATTCCGAGCGGCACCCAGCTTCTGTTTGCCGAGACGGACGCGAATCATCCGTTCGTGGTCGAGGAACAGATGATGCCGTTCCTGCCGATCGTCCGCGTGAAGACTGTGGAAGAAGGCATTGCCCGCTCGCTCGAAGCCGAGCACGGCTACAAGCACACGAGCATCATTCACTCGCACGACGTGGAAAACATGACCGCCATGGCCCGCGCGCTCGACACGACCTTGTTCATCAAGAACGGCCCGTGCATGGCCGGACTGGGTCTCGGCGGCGAAGGCTACCTCAGCTATTCTGTCGCGACGCCGACCGGCGAAGGCGTGACCAACCCGAAGACGTTCTGCCGCGTGCGGCGGTGCGTGATGGTGGATAATTTGCGTATTTACTGATGCGCCCCGTTAAATGGTTAAAAAGGTTAAATTGTTAAATGGGTTGAAGGGATGGGAAGCGCCTGAATCGTGGGTTCGCCGGTTGTCCGATTTAACGATTCAACGATTTAACCTATTTAACCCCCTATGTTATTAGCTCGCGTCGAAGGCAACGTCGTCGCCACTCGCAAGCATCCGAGCTTCCAGGGTTGGCGGCTGGTCATTTGCCAGCCGATCAACCAGGCGGGCGACGCGGAGGGCGCGCCGCAAGTGGCGATTGACGCGCACGGCGCGGGCATGCATCAGCGCGTCGTAATTTCTTCGGACGGCTTGGCGGCGCGGAAAGCGGTCGGTGATGAAAAAAGCCCGGCGCGGTGGATGATTATTGGGATTGTCGATGAGAAGGAGCCGGGAGTGCCGGTATGATTTTGATTAGCCGCAAAAGAACACAAAGACCTCAAAGTGAGTTCTGGTCTTTGCCATCCATGCGTTCTTTTGCGGCCAAAGCCAGATGAAACTCGGATCAGTCATTGGTCGCGTGACACTGAGCAAGACCGTGCCCCAACTGCACGGCGCGCGCTGGCTCATTGTGTCGCCATTCACGCGGGAGCACTTCCAGCGTGGCACGGAGACGCCCGTCGGCCTCAGCAAAGATCCCAGCCTTGTGGTTTACGACGATCTCGGCGGCGGCGTGGGCCAGACAATCGGTTACGTGGAGGGCCGCGAAGCCGCGCAACCATTCGACGAACCCACGCCCGTGGACGCGATCAACGCGGCGCTCGTGGATGAGATTTTTT
>JACPRI010000463.1 GCA_016190065.1 Verrucomicrobiota bacterium | reverse complement strand
GGAATGATACAGCGTTTCAGAAGTACGCAGCCGCTCTTGAGCCTGGCGCCGCTCCGTGATGTCTTCGACGGTCCCTTCGTAGTACCGAAGCTCGTGCTTGGCGTCGCGGACGGCCCGCACATTCTCCGAAATCCAGATGATGCTGCCGTCGTGGCGATACACCTGAGACTCAAAATCCTTGACGACGTCGAATTCCTCCATCAACCGGATGAATTCCGCGCGGCGGTTCGGATCGACATAGAGCTGATGCTGAATGTCCGTCAGCCGTGCCGTCAATTCCTCCGACGATTCATAACCGTAGATGCGGGCCAGGGCTGGATTGGCGCTGAGATAACGCCCATCGGCCGTGGTTTGAAAGATGCCTTCGACGATATTCTCGAAGATGCCCCGGTACTTCTCCTCCGCCTGCAGCAAGGCGACCTCGACCTTCTTCCGCTCCACGGCGTGGCGGATGGAACGAACCAACACATGGCGGTCGATCTGCCCCTTGACCAGATAATCCTGCGCCCCTTCATGCACGGCGCGCACGGCCAGCGTTTCATCGTCCAGGCTGCTCAAAACGATGATGGGAAGATGCGGCGCCAGCGCGCGGACCCGCTCGAAGCTCTCCAGCCCCTTGCAATCCGAAAGCGACAAATCGAGCAGCACGATATCGGCCTTCGCCTGCCGGATGCGCTCCAGGCCGTCCGCGAGCGACTCTACCCAATCCACGTCGAACTTGACGCCTTGCGCGGACTGGAGCATTTCGCGCAGCAGCCGGGCGAACTTGGGAACGTCCTCGATCAGCAAGATTTTGATGCGCTCGTCGGCCATGGCGTGTCCATCAATTCGCAATTCTGAGGGAAACATTAAGTCCTTCGCCGACTCGTTCAAATGGAAAAAGGAGTTTCGGCGAGTTCGAGCAGGCGCTTAAATTCCGCTTCGCTCACCGGCGAGACGGAGAGCCGGGAGTTGCGCGCCAGCGCCGTCTGTTTGAGAAGCGGGTCCGATTTGACGGCGCTCAAGGGGACGGGTTTCTTGAACGCCCGGACCGGCGCCAGGTCCACGCACGACCAATCGCCTTCGGTCGCCGTTGGGTCCGGGTAGTATCCCTTTTCCACCCGCGCCAAGCCGACCACCTGTTTCTCATCGCCGCTGTGGTAAAAGCAAACCCAATCTCCTTTCTTCATCGTCCGAAGGTTATTTCGCGCCTGGAAATTGCGCACACCCGTCCAGGCCGTGATACGTTCCTTTACGAAAGTTGACCACGAGTAACTCTCCGGTTCTTGCTTCACGAGCCAATAGGTTTTTGCCATAGCGATTCACTAATGGGAAACAGGATTCGGGGCAACTGGATTGTCACAGACCAAGCCAGGCATTCAAACAGGAGCACCCAGAGCAAACAGAGGTGAGCCCAGCAGAACCGGCGTGTTCGGATCATGGCAGTCACGAAACGGTGAGCGAACCGTGCCGGCGAGTAATTCAATTCCAAACCCATCCAGGTCTTCGTTTGCTCTTGTTGGATCCGAGTCGTCCGGATGCAGTCGAACGCAGGGCTGTGCGGCCGCTACGGCCAATCCACCAGCGGCCATTCTGTTTCCGCTTCAATGGCCAGCAGCCGGTTGTATTTGCTGAGCCGTTCCGATCGCATGATCGAGCCGATTTTGATTTGATCGCCTCGCCATCCGACCGCGAGATCGGCCAGCCAATCGTCTTCGGTCTCACCGCTCCGCGCGCTGATCGTGACACTCCATCGCGCGGCGCGTGCCAGGCGGCACGCTTCCATCGCTTCGGTCAATGTTCCGATCTGATTCACCTTCAGCAACAGCGTGTCTGCGGCTCTCGTCTCGACCGCGCGACGGATGCGGTTTGGATTCGTGCAAAGCAAATCGTCGCCGACAACCAGGCAGCGTCCGGCCAGGCGTTCGCGCAGTTTGGGCCAGTGATCCCAGTCGTCCTCCGATAATCCGTCTTCCAAACTGACGATTGGATAGCGCACAACCCATTCCTCCAGCCGATCAATCATGCCGGCGCTGTCCAGCGACTCTTCGCCCAACTGGTATCGGCCTCTAGAAAAGAAGTGGCTGGAAGCGGCGTCCACGGCCAGCGCCACGTCTTTGCCGGGAACGAAACCGGCGCGCTGAATTGCTTCCACCGCATCGTCGAGCATGGCTTGCGCGTGCGGGAACGGCGGCGCCAGGCCGCCTTCGTCCGCGACCAGCGCGCGCATGCCATACTTGCGAGCCGCCAATTCTACCGCGCATTGATAGACCGCGAACGTCGCGCTCAACGCCTCATCCATCGTTTTCGCGGAGGCGGGAACCAGCAGAATGTCTTGGAGTGGAGATTGCCCGCCGGCGTGTTTGCCGCCGCTGAACAGATTGATGGTCGGGCGGGGAAGCGCTCGCCGCGTTTCTCCGAGCAAACCCGCGAAGTGCAGGTAGAGCGGTTGGCCAGCCTGATTGGCGGCGGCGCGGGAGAACGCCAGGCTGACCGCAAGGATTGCGTTTGCGCCCAGCGCCGATTTGTTCGGCGTGGCGTCCAGCCCGATCATGGCTTGATCCAGCGCCTGTTGGCTCGCAAATGAACGGCCCGCCAGGGCTCGGTGCAAGGTTTCATTCACGGTGCGCACGGCGCGACGACAGCCCAGGCCGCGATAGCGCCTGGGATCGCCGTCGCGCAATTCGAGCGCCTCCGCTTTGCCGGTGGAAGCGCCCGAAGGCACGGAAGCCGAGCCCGCAGAGCCGCTCTTGAGCTGGCATGTCGTGCGTACCGTCGGGCGTCCGCGACTATCCAGAATTTCCAAAGCAGTTAGTTTTTCGATGGTGAACATAGACACAAATCTCCGCGCAGAGCGGATTCGCGTAGCGCAGATTTGTAATCTGCCGTATCGCGGAATTGCATTCCGCGGACGCCAGACCCGCTCGAATGCCCTGGAACTTGCCAGCGCGCTGCCGACTGCAAGTCGGCGCTACGGCAGACTGCTAGTCTGCGCTACGTCGCACGTTCACGATTCTAAAGATTGCCCGAAGTTTTGGACGAGCGCCAACACCGTCGCTGGCGGATCGTCCATCATGGCCAGCACGGCCGCTCTCTGTTGATCCCGCTCTGGACCGCTCAGATATTCC
>JACPRI010000469.1 GCA_016190065.1 Verrucomicrobiota bacterium | reverse complement strand
GTTTGTATTTCCGGGCTGACGCCATACTTTGACAGAGTGGCCATCCGCAACGTGACCCATGCCCAGTGCCAGCAATGGGTCGAGAAGCGCGGCGCGGAGCTGTCTTCTTCGAGTTTCGTTCAGGAACTCGACACGCTTCGCTTGGTTCTCGATTATGCCGTCTCTCGCGGCTTGATCCTTTCTAATCCAGCCAAGGAGATCAAACGGCGCAAACTTATTAAAGCCAAGATCGTCGTTCCATCTCGCGAACAGTTTCAACGGCTCATCGACGCCATGCGCGACAACGATGGAACTTTTGGCACCCAGGGCAAAGGTGGCGACGCTGCCGATCTAATCGAACTCCTGGCCTATTCTGGAGCGCGACTGGCCGAAGGCACGGCGCTCAAATGGTCGGATGTGGATTTCGCCAGGAATGCAGTCACGTTGACGGGCGGGGACAAGGGGACCAAGAACCATGAACCCCGAACGATTCCAATGACGAGTGCTTTGCGCGAATTCCTGTCGAAACTGAAGGACCGCCGGAAACCGAAGGACAACGATTTGCTTTCTGTGACCAAGGACGCCAAGAAATGCCTTCAGACAACATGCAAAAAACTTGGCTGCCCTCATTTCACTCATCACGATTTCCGGCATTTCTTCGCCACGACCTGCATTGAATCAGGCGTGGACATTCCGACGATCAGCCGTTGGCTGGGACACAAAGACGGCGGCGCTCTGGCGATGAAAGTTTACGGGCATCTCCGCGAGGAACACAGCTTCGCCATGATCAAGAAAGTGAGCTTTGGCAGTGCAGCCCCGGCGAATGGCACTACCGGTTGACTTCAGGTTCGCACGTATCAAGTGAGCAACCGCGGGTCGAACGTGAACGCCTCCGGCTTCCCGATGACTATTTTCTTAAATTCACGATGTGCGGGGTTAAGCAGGTAGTTGGGTTCGCCGGAGAGGATGACGCTCGGCAGGGCAAGAACCGCCGACCTTCCCGCTCGCGCCCAGGCATCGCCGAACAGCTTGGTGGACTGAGGCGGCGGTTCAACCCGCCAGTCTGACGGAAGTTCGCTGAGCGAGACAGTTTCGACTAACGAGTCGGCAAACTGGATACGGATCGCAACGTATCTGAAAAATACCGGCGGGTTCAGATGAACCAGGGTTTCCAGCGCCGCCAGAGATTTGGTGCTGCTCGCATAAACCAACGGAACGCCGCGTGAGTTCCAACGTCCGCCACTCTTGGCAGCGCCTTCACCGGAAAACGCGGTCGCGACGTGCTTTGCCTTTACGATGCGCCAGGCTTCCGGCATCAGGAGTAAACCCCGAATTCAATCCGACCAAGCAAGTCTTCGACTTCTCGTGCGCCCACTTCCGTCTCGGCATAGTCCAGCGGCACTGCACCTCCCAACCCGAATTGGGGTGAACTCAGCCACCGGCGTGCGTTGTTCTCGGTCTCCAAGACCACCACGGCCTTGCCCATCAGCCGAGCGAAACGCACCACGCGGTCGGACTCCTCCCGGTCCAAGCGGCCTTCGGCCTTGCGCCGATGCAACGTGGCCTTAGAGATGCCGAGCTTGGAGGCAAGTTTCTCCATTGGCACATCAAGACTGGCCTGCAACTCATCCAATTCCCGAACAGGCAGGCCAGCGTGAAGCACCTTGATCAATTTCGACGTCGTAAAGGTTTTGCCCACGATCTTGCCCGATGCCCCGTGAAGACAGTAACTGACCACACCGCCGAATTTCTTCATTCGCAACTGACCAGCTTCGCGATGAATCGTGACAGTGCCCGGGCTTTTCCTCGATCGCTGCTTCGTTAATGTGTTTCGCATTTGAAACTTTGTATAGTCTCATATGAGTACCATGTCAATCAATTGTAGCGCTGCTCCGCTCAATGGAAAACGATCCGTTGCCCCCTCCCGTGCCGATGCGTGTGCGTCAAGGGTCCTGCTACTCTCAGGCCAGGTCCCTCGCCGCACATCCATCGGCCAGGCCCGAATCGAGTCTGACCTTTGGCCAGCCGTGTTCCGCGGTGAGCCTTTGGGCTTGCGATCACCCCACAAGCCACGGCTCTCGGCTACTCACGGCCTGCCATACGTCAGAACCGCGTAACCCCCACGCCCCGGCACTTTTCCCCCGCGTCCTGAGAGCGGCGGCTTTCGCTCTGGCTACGCTTCTATCGAGGCTGGGCTCCGCGAAACCGCCGCACTCAGTCCGCACCCGGTTCGAGCTTGTCACTCAGCCGCAGAGCCTCGCCGATCCGCTTCCTCGCCCAATTGCTCCGGCTACGATGCTCGGAATCGCTGCGGAATCGCTGCGCTCAGTCTGCGCGTCTGGGCCTGCGCAAATCGGCGAGCGCTCCACTTCGAGGCTCTGCGGCTGAGAGACAAGAGATCGCGCCTCCCGCGCCGCTTCACGTCGGCGGCGGCAGACTGCGACCTTTGATGCTCCGGCTACGCGCGCAAGCGGGCTGGGCCTTCGCTTTCAAAGTCGCAGACTGCCGCCGCCGGACGGAGCCTGACTCCTAACCTGAATCCGCGCCCCACTCCGTTGCGCAATCCGCCT
>JACPRI010000468.1 GCA_016190065.1 Verrucomicrobiota bacterium | reverse complement strand
GCGCTGTGGAGGATTGCCCCAGCAAACGCGAGGCGTTCATGGCTGAGGTGTTGGTATTGATAACCATAAGACAATTCCTTTTGTCTGTTGTTATGTTCTGCGTCCGGCATCCGTGCCGGCTGGAAAACCTTGGTCCAGGCGTTTTCCGTTTTCCTGTGCGGCAGAAAAGGCTGCCGCGACCTGCGACCTGAACGGCCGTTGCCTGGGCCAGGTCGGTAAACCGACCAAGGCTCAGACCGCTCCGGTCAAATCTTCTCTTCCTCTTGGCAGCGCTTCGCTTCACTTGAACTGCGCGGCGTGATCGTTCCGACGCCACGATTCATTCGGTCGATTGGAGCAAGCGTCTTGAGCTCCAAGGGCAAAGCACTGTCAAAGAATCTGTGTAAAGGCCGGCGGACTCGCGCAATTGCGCGTCCAGCTTGTCCCGCGTCGGGCGTTCGAATAAGCCGCCCACGCGAATTGCTCCGCACAAGACAAACTCAATCTTCACATGCGGATGAAAATGGAGCTGGAGCAGCCACGAATGAAACCAACACTCCGTCCCTTGTCCGTGTTCCAAGAAGGCCGGAAGGCATGGAAGCAACCAGCAACGCTGGATCACAGCCCATTCGCTTTCCGCGAAACAGCACCTCCGTCTGAGGGAGCAATCTGACCGAACGGGAACAGCTTCCTGTCCGCGATTCGCGACCAGACCCCTCCCCAGCCCGCGCTGTCCTGATTTCAGGAAAGCAGCCTTCTACCTGAAAGGAATTTGGATTGGGGAAACGGCTCTGCTGGCGTCGAATCCAGCCGCCGACCGAAGAAAATTACGTTATCATAAGACAAATCCTTTTGTCTGCTGTGCACCGGCATCCATGCCGATGGAAAAACTCATTCAGGTGTTTTTCCGTTAACCTGTGCGGCAGTACAGGCCCACCGCAGCCTATTCTGAGAGTCGGACCTCACCGGGAAAACTTTAGCCAAATTGTGGGAAAACATGGAAAGCCTCCAACTCCACAGACTCCCGTACCTGGTTCGCGGCAAGGGACGCGTTCCGCTGCGTCTCAGTTTCGCCTCGAGCCACAGATCGACCGGAAAGGCAGCGGTGGGAACGCGGGAGATTGCTTTTGGCCCGCCTTTACTTTCGATCGAGAGACCGATTTCCAGGAGAGATCAGGGATTCGGTGGAACGTCGTTGGAACGCATCCCTACGGCGCTACTAAAGGCAATGCCGAGTCATTCCCGCTTTCCAGCGTGTCGAGGACGAGGCGGACTCGGCGGCAAATCTCGCTGGGGACATAGGGCTTTTGAAGGAAATGGTTGGCGCCCGCTTTCTGGATGCTGTTCATCAGCTCCGGATCCAGATAGCCGCTGGCGAGAATGGCTTTGACGCCGGGATTAATTTCTCTCATTCGCGCGAGGGCCTCGGTGCCGCTCAACTTGGGAAGGCCGATGTCCGCCAGGACCAGCGCAATCTCGTCCTGGTGCCGCTTGTAAACCTCGATGGCCTCGACGCCATCGCCGGCGATCAGGACTTTGTAACCGCTGCGGCTCAGCAGAGTTGTCAGCAATTCGCGCAGCAATTCTTCATCCTCGACGACCAGTACGGTTTCGGTTCCTCTGAGCGGCTCTTCGACAGGTTGCGCTTCGGTGATTGAATCGGCGCCACTGAACAAGGGCACCGGCAAGAAAGTTCGGAACGTGGTTCCCCGGTTGACTTCACTTTCTACCTGGATGAAGCCGGCGTGGCTTTTGATCACGCCGTACACGACCGCCAGTCCCAGGCCGCTGCCGCGGTCTCGGCTTTTCGTGGTGAAAAAGGGCTCGAAGATATGAGTTCGGGTTGATTCGTTCATGCCTGTCCCTGTGTCCGAAACGCTGATGCAAACGTACTCATCCTCCCGCATCTCGGGGAACACGCTTCGCCAGGCGCTGCCGGGGACGACTTCGGTGCGGATGGAGAGTTCGCCGCCGTTCGGCATCGCATCACGAGCATTGACGCAGAGGTTCAGCAAGGACTGGTGCAATTGATCGGAGTTGCCCGTGACGAACGGCATGCCATTGCCGAGGTGGAGGGAAAAGGCGATCGTCTTGGGAAACGTATCGGCCAGCATCCGAGTCAACTCCTCGATCAAGTTATTCACATTGACCGGGGCGAGGGACAATTCGGTTTTCAGGGCAAAGGTCAGAATCTGTTTGACAAGGTTGGAGCCGCGGTGCGCAGCTCTCACGATCGATTCGGCCGCCTTTCGGGACGCATTCGCATCGAGATTGAATTCCAGCATGGACGAGGCGTGGCCCAGAATGATGCAAAGCAGATTGTTGAAATCGTGAGCGATGCCGCCGGCCAAAGTCCCCAACGACTCCATCTTCTGGGATTGGCGGAGTTGCTCCTCGCTTTCGCGCAGTTGCTGTTCAATTTTTTTGCGCTGGACGGCGTGCGTGACCGCGCGGTGGAGCAGGGCTGGAGTAATCTGCCCTTTGACCAGATAATCCGCCGCGCCCGCCTTGATGGCTTCAATGTCCACTTGCTGATCTCCGACGCCCGTCAGCATGATGATCGGCGCGGCGCAGCCGTTGCGTTTCGCTTCCCGCAAGAGGTCGAGGCCATTGTGGATCCCAAGCCGGTAATCGATCAGGTAAAGGTCGTGCGCCCCTCGGAGCAGTTGCTCGCGGCCCGACTCGTAAGTCGAGGACCAGGCCAGATCATAGCGCTCCTGGCCGACCTCCGAAAAGAGGTTCCGGGTGATGATAAAATCATCTTCATCATCCTCGATGAGGAGCACCTTGAGCGGACGTTCGGGCATGCTATTCGTGCTTTTCGGGCGGGAGTTCCACGATCTCGAACCAGTATTTCCCCAAGGTTCGCATGACCTCGACCAGGCCCTGAAACGTCACGGGCTTGGCGATGTAGGAATTCACTCCCAGATTGTAACTGCGATAAATGTCTTCTTCGGTTTTGGAGGTGGTCAGGATCACGATGGGAATCTGACGCAAGTCAGGATTCGATTTGATTTCTTCCAACGCTTCGCGGCCGTCCTTTTTGGGCATGTTCAAATCCAGGAGAATCAAGCCTGGGCGAGGCGAACTGGCGGGGTCGCGATATTTGCCGAGCCGGTACAAATAGTCGAGGAGTTCTTCGCCGTTCTCGACGAATCGAAGATCGTTCGCGAGGCGGTTCTCTTCCAGGGCTTGCTTGGTGAGCAGACGATCGTCCGGATCGTCATCCGCGAGGAGGATGGTGATGGGTCGGGCAGCTTCAGGTTTCATGTTTTTTGTTCTGGCGCGAAGGCAGAGTCACGATGAAAGTCGCGCCCCGGTCGGGCGTGCTCCGGGCCGTGATGACTCCGCCGTGGCGTTCCGTGATTTTCCGGCAGATAGCCAGGCCAATCCCTGTTCCTTCGTATTCTTGACGTCCGTGCAAGCGCTGAAAAACTCCGAAAATGCGGTCCAGGTACTTTTCATCGAACCCAATGCCGTTGTCCTCCACGTACACCTGGCACATCGCCTTGTCCGAAAACTGTTCCTCGTTCGGCTGGTCGGAAGACGGCACAACGCAGCCGTATATTTTCACGACGGGAGGTACTTCGGGCCGATGGAATTTCAGACCATTGCTGATGAGATTTTGAAACAACTGCCGCATCTGCAACGGATCCGCTTCGAGGGTGGGAAGATCGCTCACCTCGACCCGGCCGCGGGTTTGCTGCATGCGAATCTCGAGGTCAGCGACCACTTCGCGGATGATCTGGTTGAGGTTGACGCGCTGGAAGGGATTGGCCTGGGTGCTCACGCGCGAAAAGAGGAGCAGATCGTTGATCAGCGTGTGCATGCGTTTGGCCGCGTTGAGCATTCGTTCGAGGTAATCGCGGCCTTCGTCACCTAGCCCCGAGGCGCAGATGGCTTTCAACCGGTCGCCAAAGGCTTGAACCTTGCGGAGCGGTTCCTGCAAATCGTGCGAAGCCACATACGCAAAAGCCTGGAGTTCATTGTTACTACGGGTGAGCTTCGCGGCCAGGGACTTGAGTTGCTCGTAGGTATGCTTGCGTTCCGTAATGTCTCGAATAATGCCGCTGAAGAGTATGTTATCGCCAATCTCCCAGGTCGATAACGAAAGTTCCAACGGGAATTCGCTGCCGTCCTTGCGCAGACCTTCCAGTTCAACCGTCTTGCCGATCACATGGGCTACGCCGGTGGCCCGGTAACGCGCGAGGCCTTCGAGATGCCCTTTGCGAAAGCGTTCGGGCATGATCATCGTGAGGGGCTTGCCGATCATTTCTTCTTGTTCATAGCCAAAGATGAGTTTGGCCCCGCGATTCCAGAGAACAATCTTCCCCTCGAAATCGGCGAGGACGATGGCGTCGTAAGCCGACTCCACCACCGACCGGAATTTGACTTCGGAGGCGCGCGCGGCGTGTTCGGCGCGTTGCCGCTCGGCGACCTCCTGTTGCAATTCGCTCGTGCGCTCTTCCACGCGCCTTTCCAATTCACCGTGCGCGCTCTGCAACGCGGCGTCGCGTTGCTGGATTTGCGTGAGCATGTCATTGAACGCGTCGATGAGCTGGCCGAGTTCATCCTGCGTTTCTTTCGCGGCTCGGACCGAGTAATCTTTCTGTTCCGAGACGACCCTGGAGGTTTGCGCCAGGTGCAGCAGCGGTCCAGAGATCAGTTGTTGAAGTTTCACCGACAACGCCAGGGCCACCGCGGCCGAGCAAACGAAAACGATGGCGACGATCCCGGCATAGCGGCGCAGGCGCTCGTGCAGTTCCTCAAGATCGGATCGAAGATAAACGGAGCCGATCGTTTCGCCCCCGGCCACAATTGGCCAGAGGACTTCCAGGTACTGATCCCGGAATCGATGGGTTTCCGGCAGCGCGGAGGGCGGAGAGGGCGCCGGTGCCTGGGCCGGGTATTTCGCGAACTCGCGCCCGTCGCTTCGCAGGATGGACGCGAAGACGATGTGCTCCTTGGCCTGGAGCGTCTTCAGCGCCCGATCGGCTTCTTCTTCATTCTCGAACGACAGGGGAACGGCGCAACTATCGGCCATGATTTGCGCCAGCGTCGTCAGATCCAAGACCATCGACCGCCGGAAAACGACCACTTCGTAAGCCACGAACCCCGCGCAGGCGATCGCCAGAGCAACGCCGCTCGTGAGCATGATGATCCACGTCAGCTTGCTTTTGATGGAGAGAGTTCGCAGGAAACGCATGCTACTCCCGGCCCCGAGGACTTTCGCCGGCGACACCTAATTTCAAAAGTCGCGAACTGATTTTCAAACCGGCGCTTTCGGCGGAGCGTTGATTGATTTCAAACCGGACTTTCTTCTCCGCCATGATCAAATTGATCATGCCGCCTTGCTGGCAGAACTGATCAAGGCCGTCGCCGACGGTTAAAGTGGCCGAGCCGCGCAGCGTCTCGAGAACCCGCGGCCACTCCCGTTTGTCCGAGCGGCTGACGAAAAGGATGTGACAGGGCTCGAACCTTCGGCCGCCGGTGAATCGCTTGATGATAAGGGGCCGATTGTTGATCTGCTTTCCGGCCACGGTCAGCTCGAGATTATCATCGAACGGATCGTCCCCCAGGACCCCAATGCAGATCGGACTGGTCGCTGTCGGAAAGGCCGATTCAGGCCATTCCGTGAACTTGGCGAAATTGTACAGAAAAACGGCTTTGATTTGATACTCCGTCGGCTGGAGAGCGGTTCCCCCAGACGCTTCGATGAGGATCAGCAGTGCGACAAACGACCCTAAAACTCTACGCATGAAAATTAAGGCTCTCGAGCAGACCCGGCGCGCTCCCGATAAATCGACATCCATGTCTCTCCGACGAAATTCAAAATCGCCAGGTTATTTTGGCGTAAACACTTCGTTCTACTTCCACCGGCTCCACCAGGAATCCGGCCCCAAACTCCGGATGCTTGTCATCCAGGATGTTTTGCACCGCGACGCTGAGTTCAAGATCGCTGCGTGGCCGCCAACCCAGGCGCGCATCCAGACGCACATAACCGGGAACCCTGCGATTGGGGAGGTTGTCAACGTAGTACACAGCGGAGTCCAGTTGGAGATGGTAAGGCAAATCGAGGTATGACCGGACGTGGAATTGTTGTTGCGGGCTGTTCCCTTCGGCGTGTTCGTCCCCGGCGATGTCCAGTCCTCGGTTGTGCAACTGCATTTTGAGCAAACTGTAGCCGGCATTCAGTCTCCACCGATCCGTCGCGTTCCAGTTCGCCCCGACTTCTGCACCGTACGTTTCGCCGTCCAGGATGTTGCTGGTCCGGAACACCGGGAAAGGCGGCGCAGGCGGAGGAAACGCCGTCCGGAAGCCGATCACTTCCGCGCCTCGAAGATCGGCGTAATCGTGATAAAACCCGGTGGCGTCGAAGGAGAGCTGTTTCATGGCCTGCCAGCGGTAACCCACTTCATAGGCGGTCAGTTTTTCCGACTCAAAATCGGAGTTCCCGACCAGGTATGCCGGCCCAATCCAGCCGGCGATGGTGTGTTCGAATCGCGAAGGACTCCTGATCCCGCGCGACGCCGCCACCCAGAAGGTGTGACTCGCATGCGGTGTCAGAAGGAGCCGCACGCTGGGCTGGATTTCAAATCCGGTGTAATCGTTGTGCTCGAATTTGCTCCCCAGGGTCAAGCGCATCAAATCCTCGATCAAGATGACCTCGTCCTGCAAAAACGCACTGAAGAGTTGATCGCCTCGTTCGGGAGGCAGAAAAGCGAAATTGCCCGACCCATCCTTTCCATCCGCCAAGTCATCCCGGGTGTACCGATACCCCAGGCCCCACATGAATTCCTGACGCGACCCCAACGGAAGCCGGTGCTGAAAATCCAGATCGTAAGTATCTCGCGTTTCCCGATGGACCCGATCGAAGCGCTCGGTCCGGTCGTAGTAAAGTTGGAGGCCCAGATCAGATGATTCAGAGAAGGCGTGCTTCCAGGAACCCAGCAGATTCCCCCCCGAGACATTCGCTGGTCCTTCGAGCGTGGTCATCAGGACTGGCAGCGGAAGCCCGGTAATGCGTTGGCCGATTGTCCCGTCGTAATAATCACCTTGAACGGTCAATGAATCCGTTTGTGACATCCGCCAGTCCGTCCGGAACCCACCGCGAATCACGTCCCACTCGTCAAACGCATCCCGTCCGTCAGGGTACACAAAGTCGTCTCGACTGAAATACTTCGCATAGACTCGATAGTGCGCGTTATCTCCCAGCTTGCCGCCGTAACGGATCCCGCCAAAACCGGTCTCTTCCTTCCCACCGCCTCCGGAGATGAGTCCGCCCTGGGTTTCTGACGTGCTCTTCGTGATGACGTTGATGATTCCGTTAACCGCGTTCGCGCCCCAAAGCGAAGCCCCTGGTCCGCGAATAACCTCGATGCGCTCGATATCCTCCAGCAACGTGTCCTGGACATCCCAGAAGACCCCGGAAAACAAAGGAGTGTAAACACTGCGCCCGTCGATCAGGACCAGGAGCTTGTTTGCAAAAAAATCGTTGAAGCCGCGCGAACTAATTGCCCACCGGCTCGAATCAATCCGCGCCACGTTCAGTCCGGGCGCCATTCGTAGGGCTTCTGCGATCGTCGTGGCTCCGGAGCGTCGAATGTCTTCTTGGGTGATCACCGCGACCGCCGCAGCGGATTGCGACACTTTTTGCGGCGATCGGGAGACGGTCGTGACTTCGATGTCCATCAATTGCTCGATCGGGATTTCTGCGAGTTGCTCCGGATCGATGGACCGCCGCTCGGCGGCGTGGCAAAGCTTCAGGTCCAATCCGCAATAAACCAGGAAAACAGCCATGTGAATCAAAAACAATCTCGCGACACCGGTCGGCGCCTGTCTCGGTACCTGACAGAGGCGGTACGAACGCCGACTCGAGTTGTGAACACTCGTTAACGAGAAGAGGCAGTCAAAGTCGAACCATCGCATAGGTTCCTTTCTCTGGTTTGACACGCCGGGGATCACGCTCTGAGGATGGCGTTCCGGGTCAAACCCATTCGTTGGCGATCCAGCAGGGCAATCATGTAACAGACACCGTAGCCGAATGCGAGCACAAAACGGAGAAACGCAAGAGAAACGCAGGCTGAAAAACCATTTGACAGTAAGCCGCACAAGAATCATTCTATCCGCATCCGTTGATACAACGGTCTCATTCAGAGTGGTGAAGGGACTGGCCCGATGAAACCACGGCAACCGGCCGAAGCGCGACGCTCAGTGACGAGGTGCCAATTCCAGCTCAAGCGAAAGTCCGCTTGGGAAAGATGAGAAGAGTCGAGCGACTTTTGCCCCTTCTCGTCCGAATGAGAAGGGGCTTTTTGTTGCCCCGCCAACGCGCCGCAAACGTGACTTATGGACAAGAACGACGGTTTCATGAAGGCCCTGAAGTGCCGGGAATGCGGCCGGGAATACCCGCTCGCTGCCACGCATGTCTGCGAATTTGATTTCGGCCCGTTGGAGGTGCTCTACGACTACGATCGCGCCCGGCACACGATGACCAAAGCCACCATCCAAGGCCGCCCGAAAACGATGTGGCGCTACCGCGAGTTGCTTCCCGTGGTCCGGGAGCCCACCGTCGGCTTTCAGGTGGGATTTACGCCGCTCGTCAAGGCAGATCGCCTCGCTCGCCGATTGGGCATCCGGGAGCTTTGGATCAAGAACGATACTGTGAATTACCCGACGCTTTCCTTCAAGGACCGCGTTGTCAGCGTCGCTCTCAGCCGCGCTCGGGAACTGGGTTTTACGACGGTGGCCTGCGCCTCGACAGGCAACCTGGCCAACTCCGTTTCCGCAAATGCGGCGGCCGTAGGATTGAAGGCTTACGTGTTCATCCCTGCCGACCTGGAAGAGGGAAAGATTCTGAACTCCCTGATTTACGGAGCGAACGTCATCGCCATCCGGGGCCATTACGACGAGGTCAACCGGCTTTGCGCGGAAATTGCCGGCAAGTTCGGGTGGGCGTTTGTGAACGTGAACATGCGGCCTTATTACGCCGAAGGCTCCAAGAGCATGGGCTTTGAGATTATGGAGCAGCTCGGCTGGAGCATCCCGCAGCACACGGTGGTTTGCATGGCCTCCGGCTCGTTGTTGACTAAAATCCACAAGAGCTATCAGGAGTTCATCAAACTGGGGCTTGTTCCGGACACGCGCTACAAGATTCACGGCGCTCAGGCCACCGGTTGCGCGCCGATTTCGACCGCGCACAAGGCGGGCATGGACTTCTTCAAGCCCGTCAAACCAAACACCATCGCCAAATCACTGGCGATCGGGACGCCCGCCGACGGCTTCTATGCCCTTCGAGTTTTGAAGGACTCCGGCGGCACGGGGGACGATGTGTCCGACGATGAAATTCGCGAGGGCATCAAACTGCTCGCCGAATGCGAAGGCATCTTCGCCGAGACCGCTGGCGGCGTCACCGTCGGCGTGGCCAAGAAACTCATTGCCAGTGGCAAGATTCCCGCCAATGATTCGGCGGTGCTCTGCATCACGGGGCATGGCCTGAAAACGCTCGACGCCGTGGTGGGCCACGCCGGAAGCACACGAGAAATCAAACCGAGCCTGCGCGAATTTGAAGCCCTTTTAGCCGCTGAAAACCAAAGCCATTTGCTAAGCCGTTAATATGTCAGTCAAAGTCCGAATTCCCACGCCCCTGCGCAAACTCACCAACAACGAGGAACTCGTCGAAGTGAACGCCAACACGGTCCGCGACGCCATCGCCGAACTGCAGACCCGGTATCCAGGCATCAAAGAGCGACTGCTCGACGACGACGGTTCCGTGCGCCGTTTTGTCAACGTCTATGTGAACGAGGAAGACATCCGATTTCTGCAGAATCAGGAGACTCCCATCAAGAGCGGTGACGAAATCAGCATCATCCCGGCGATCGCCGGAGGGTAAATTCGAGATTGAGATTTCCAGCCATGGCCGCCACGCGAACCAAACCCAAACCCGCCTCGGCAACGCGCCCTCATCAGCGCGAGAAAAAGCGCCTCTGGCTCATGTACCCGCCTCGCCTGATCACGACGCCTGTGATCTGGCAACTGGCCCACAAATTTGATGTGATCACCAATGTTCGCCAGGCGAGCGTGACGGACGAAATCGGAATTGTATGCCTGGAGCTGGACGGGGAGCGCGCCGTCATGAAGGAGGCCATCAAATGGCTGGAACGCCAGGGAGTCAGCGTCGAACCGGTCGAGATCAATGTGATTGAAAGCTAGCAGTTCCTCAGAGAACGCAGCGTGGCAAAACCGCCACCCAAGCGGTGGTGGGATCTGATTGTCCTCGATCCGCGGCCATCCGCGCTATCCGCGGTCAAGATCCTTGCGATCAGGACAGGTAGGGTCGCTTAATAAAAGTTGAAGGTTGAGCGTTGAACGTTTTCGAAAATTGCCACCGGCAGAAAAAGTCCTCGGTCTCGCAGGTTCATGGGTCGAGAATACCGATGAGGCGCTCAGGGTTATTGATTGAGATTCGCAAAATCTAGCGTAAGCTTGCAAAATGAGTTTGCCGGAAAAACTTGTTCATAGTTTGCTCGACGATGAACTTTTCGAAATGGCGAATTTCAATCCACAGCGTACTGGTCTGAGATTCACCGTTTGGTTCTCAGGTGATCCGGTGCAGAAACATCATCGTCCCAGAGGAAAAATCAGGATTGAAGGGGAATATTACTCTTTCAGTTTGGATGAACCTTTCGAATGGTTGGCTGGACAGCCTCCGGATATAACATCGACGGACACGAAAGAACTGGCGGAGTTCGTGCGCCTAAATCGATCCGTTTTGATGACCTACTGGAATGGGGACATTGATACGGCGGACCTAGTCGCTGGACTGAGAAAGATCGACTGAGGGACTACTTCGATTCGATTTTGCGGTGCCGGAGGAGGAATGGCTGAAGTTCGGGACACTTTGAATACATGAAAGGAGAAGCAGTTGACCCGGAGACGCATTGACGCATTCACCGTGTGGGCGGCATCGCTTCCTTGATCCGATCACCCAACCGGCATCCATTTCAGTCCACATCTTCTCCGCTCTTGTCCTTCGTCGTTTTCTGTTCAAGATCTCCAGTATTCCTTGGGACGAAGCTATCACGGGCCAATGTTAATAACTCGGTCAGTTTGTGAATAAGTTTTCTTTGACGAGCGAACAGGTTTTCTGATAAATGGGAACCCGTCAAAAAGGAAGAAGCTCCGAATGAATGTGGAACTCAAAAAAGCTGAAGAGGCTGTGAAACCCGAATCACAACTCAAGGAGAAACGAGTGCCATGGGCGTCGGGGCTTCCAAGGAGGGAAACGTCGCTCTGTGATTTGATCAGAGTGACGTGATGGGGAGAAGAGGTCTGCGACGCGGACCCCAGGGAGGTGTGGGCCGCCATTTGACTTTGCTCGTGCAAGGAGGTTGGGTGGCGGCCCTATTATTTCTCGGTAACGCTGGCTATCAAGCCGGCAAGTTGACCGGCAACTGGTGGATGCACTCTGTAGGTTCGAGTGTTTCGAGCGAGCGTCTTGCGGCTTGCCGAGTTTTCTGGCTTCACCGTTGTACCCTTGATTGCGAGTGTGACCATCGCACCTTCGCTGGTGACTCATTTGCGCCGGCTCCGCATTTACGCGTTGGGATTCGGCGACGAAACAATGGAATTCTGAACCAGGACGTGTTCTGATTTTTGGTTCGTGTCGGATCCGGCGTTATCTTGATGCTACAGTAGGCGCTGCGCCAATCGCCGGTGCTGCGGAACCGAGCAAAATATTTATCCCAGATGAACCATTGCGAACGAGATTGCGTACTTGGTTTTCCCCGCAAGGCGCTTGTCTTCTGGGCCGATCGTCGGTATAGACAAGTCAGATTCTGTCTTTCGGTTTGATTCAGAAGCTGCTCATAAATGAATAAGTTAAATGCGCCCGTAGCTCAGTTGGATAGAGCATCTGCCTTCTAAATGAGAAAGGCAGTTTTCCCAAATCATCCCACGTCATCCCGACCAATGTTTATGCGGGTTTCGTGAGGGTCTCGTTTTCCTGAGTTATCCCGAATTGGCTCAAAAATCGGTGAGTAGTATCAAAAGGCAGTATCAAAAATTGAGTTCGTCTGAGAAGGGGACTCTTCACTGATTACGAACTCGGCAGGACATTCTTTCCGATCAGTCCAAAGTGAGGAGCGGCTGCAAGGAGATGTTTATCGTTGCTGTAGATTTCCGTGAATCCGTTCTCCTTCGCGGAGGTCAAATGCAAAGCGTCTCCCGTTCGCAATGGCACGGAATCCGGCCAAGAACTGAATCGAGCGGCGACCGAATCCAGCAAACTATCATCAACGGGCAACCAGAGCCAAACACCGGCATGTTCGTCGGATTCGAACTCCCGTTTAACTTCACCGGCCTGAGTAGCGGTAAGTTTCGCTTCTCGCACTTGCCGTTTCAGCCCAGAGAAAAACTCTGCTCGTGCCCACCGGCAGGAATATTTGTCGGGTTCCTGTTCCGCCAGCGCCCGGACTAATTCGGCATTTGCTTCGTTCAGGTAACATTTCAGAATGTAGCTGGTATCGAAGTAAATCATCCCCGGTCGCGGTCATCCGAAACAGCCTGTGTCGAATCCAAGTCCGTTCTGGGCAAAGAAGCGATCCAACCGTCTCGGTTAGGAAGTGGGCGACCGCGTTTCTCACCCGGATGAAAACGCTTCAACAAAACCACAGGTTGACCTTCATCCAACACAACAAGGGGCGACTCCATTGCCGCGCGCACGTATTGATTAGTGGACCGGTGTAATTCCTCAACGGTGACCGTCTTCATGCTATTCTTCTCTCACAACTACGCATCCCGTGCAACTGTTTGCTGGGGACGCCTGCCGGAAGAAAACGCGTTCCCCTCCGCGCCGACGCGTGTGGGTCAACGTTGCTGCTATCCCAAGGCCAGGCTCCTCGCCGCACAGCCATCGGCACGGCCCGAGTCTGACCTTTGGCCGGCCGTGTTCCGCAGTGAGCCTTTGGGTTGGCCACCACCCCACACGCCACGGCTCACCGCCTGCCATACGTCAGAACCCCACGACCTGGGACGTTTCCCCGCGTTCTGAGAGCGGCGGCTTTCGCTTTGGCTACGCTTCTCGCGAGGCTGGGCGTCGCGAAACCGCCGCACTCAGTCCGCACCCGGTTCGAGCTTGTCACTCAGCCGCAGAGCCTCGCCGATCCGCTTCCTCGCCCAATTGCTCCGGCTACGATGCCCGGAATCGCTGCGCTCAGTCTGCGCGTCTGGGTCTGCGCAAATGGGCGAGCGCTCCACTTCGCGGCTCTGCGCCTGAGAGACAAGAGGTCGCGCCCCCGCGCCCCTTCACGCTGGCAGCGGCAGACTGCGACCTTTGATGCTCCGGCTACGCGCGCAAGCGGGCTGGGCCTTCGCTTTCAAAGTCGCAGACTGCCGCCGCCGGACGGAGCCTGACTCCTAACCTGAATCCGCGCCCCACTCCGTTGCGCAATCCGCCT
>JACPRI010000467.1 GCA_016190065.1 Verrucomicrobiota bacterium | reverse complement strand
TGGATCGACCTGGCACGATATTCCACAGGCGGACGGTTTTGTCATTGGAAGCGCTGACCAGCCGGCCATCGACGGCGAACCTCAAGGAGAAGACCTCGTTCAGATGACCAGGAAGCAGCTCTGGCGGCCGATTGGTAGCGCCGGTTTCCCAAAGGCAAATCGCCTGGTCGAGTCCCGCCGTGGCTAACCTCTTACCGCCGGGGGCAAAGGCCAAAGCCCGGCCCAGGCGCTGGCTGGCGCGCCACTGTGCCACCAGCTTGCCTTCCGCCACGGACCACAACCACACCATTCCCGGTGGTCCCAACGTACAGGCCGCCAGCCATTGGTCATCGTCGGAAAAGGCCAAACTTACGGCATCTCTGACCTCACTGCACTTGAACAGAGGCTGGCGCTGCGGAACCTGCCATAACGCCACCTCCCCCTCAGCAGAAGATTCACGTCTCCATCCCTTTTGCCAACTCTCTGCCAGCAGCGAACCATCCCGGTTTAACGCAATGCGACGGCAGTCCGCGTCGGTAAATAGACGCGCGCCTTCTGTTTTCGGCTTGATTTCTCCCGGTTTTACTAGAGGTTCCCAGGTCGCAGCGTTCCAGACCTGGATGCCTTCCTCTCCGAAGGTCGCCAACTTGGTACCATCGCCGGAAAAACAGAGACTGGCGTTGGTGGCCGGCAAGCGCTGCAGCTCGCGCCAATCAGTGATGTTCCAGATCAAAACCTCGGAACGCTTGGCGGTGGCCAAAAAGCGGCCCTGGGGATCGAACGCGAGATGTTCCCCCAACGTAAAAAGACCGGTGTCAGGGGGCGCGCCGGAACTCAGCGCCTGGCGTTCTCCGTTCCGGGCCGTATCCCAAACCCAAAAGGCGCCTGCGCTCACGGTGGCCAGCCAGCGGCCGTCCGGGGATAGTTCCGCGCAGGTGACTTCCGCTTCGTGTTTGAAGATCTTCGACTGTTGACTTTGGCACTTGTGCCACAAATAGCGCCACTCGATCCCGCGCAAGTCGGCTTCGCCGGGTCCGGGGATTTGCCGGCGCAGGGCACTCAAGGCTTGGCCCAGGTTCTTCTCCCGCCAAGCGGTGTCCGCAATTTTCATATCTGCGGCATAAGCATGTTGACGGGCGAGCAACTCGCTGGCCTGGGCGAGGCTCATGGCGTTCACGGCCTTCTTTTCATTTGCCTCAGCTCGCATTCGCTGACTTCTGGCTCGTACGGCTTGCCAAGTGCTCACGACTGTGCCCAACACAAGTGCGGCTGCCACCGCCGCGCTGGCCGTCACCATCACCTTGTTTCGGCGCACGAATTTCTGCACTCGGTACGCCGTGCTCGGCGGACGCGCTGTGACCGGCTCGTGATTGAGATGGCGCTCGATGTCCCGAGCCAACCCGTTGGCGGTCTCGTAACGATGCGCCCGATCTTTCTCGAGGCACTTCATCACGATCCAATCCAGGTCGCCGCTCAGGAGGTGGATCAGCTTGGGCACTTCGATGCCGCGGTGTTGTGCCGTCGTGCTTTGATCGGCGTCCAGCATCGTTCGCAAGCGCGTGCTGGGACGCACCGGCTCCTGCTCCCGAATCGTCCGACGCATCTCGTCAAGCCCAGCGGCCAGCAGTTCCTTCGCGTCAAACGGCGTTTTGCCCGTCAGCAACTCGTAGAGCAGCACGCCCAGCGCGTAAACGTCGCTGCGCGTGTCGATGTCCAAGCTCGTCATCTCCGCCTGTTCCGGACTCATGTAAGCCGGCGTGCCGATGAATTGCTCGAAAGCGGTGAACAGCGTCTTGTCCGTCAGCCGCTGCTGGTTGGTGGCTTTGGCAATGCCGAAATCAATTACCTTGGGCACCGGCACGCCATCGTTGACGGTCACCAGGACGTTCGACGGTTTGATGTCGCGGTGGATGATCCCCTTCTGGTGCGCGTGCTGGATGGCGTGGCAGACTTTCACGAACAGGTCCAGCCGCTCGCGGGTCATGAGATTGTTCTGGTCGCAGTAGTCGGTGATTTTGATGCCCCGGACCAGTTCCATCACGAAGTAAGGCCGACCAGTCTCGGTGGCGCCGGCGTCGAACACTTGGGCGATGTTCGGATGGTCCATGAGCGCCAGTGCCTGCCGCTCGGCCTCGAACCGGGCGATGACGCTCTTGGTGTCCATGCCCAGCTTGATGACTTTGAGCGCCACGCGGCGGCGGATTGGCTCCTCCTGCTCGGCCATATACACGACTCCGCACCCGCCTTCGCCAATTCTTTGCAGAAGTTTGTAGCGGCCGACGCGGTCGCCGCTTTTCTCGGTGACGGGAAGGCATAAGGTGGCGGTCTCGCCTTCGCGCGGAGCGGCTCTCTCTTGATGCTCCGAATGGGCGATGAGAAAGCGGCCGGCCTTGTCGTGGGCTTGGATCAACCCCTCGATTTCCAGGCGCAAGCTTTCGTCGTCCCCGCACACACTCCTCAGGTAAACGTTTCGCTGCTCAGGTGTGGTCAGTTCGATGGCGGCGCCGAAGAACGCCTCGATCTGTTGTTTTCTTGTTCTCACACGGACACGGTGTTCTCTACTTCACCAAACGCCATCCACCGCCAAACCGGCTCACTCTTTCTAAGAAAAATCAACGCTCGCTCGTCAGGCGTCGATAGAGCCAGGCCCGCGAGAAGGCCCAGTCGCGTTTGGCGGTGGCCAGGGAGAGCCCCAGCGCTTGCGCAGTCTCCAGAAGAGACAGTCCAGCGAAAAACCGGAGTTTTACCAATTCCGCTTTGGCGGGATCCTCCTGGGCGAAATCCTCCAAGGCCGCGTTGACGGACAGGAGCGCTTCCGGGTTGGCTTCGACGGCGAGATGAACCTCGTCCAGGTCCAGCCGTTGCCAATGGCCTCCGCGCTTGAGCCGGTGCTTTTTGCGCGCGGCGTCGATGAGAATGTGGCGCATCGCCTCCGCCGCGGCCGCGAGGAAGTGGCGGCTGTTCTGCCATTGCTGGTGCTCTGTCCCCACCAGCCGCAAGTACGCTTCATGAACGAGGGCGGTAGGCTGGAGGGTGTGGCCGGCGGGTTGCCCCGCCATCTTCAAGGCCGCCAGTTTGCGGAGTTCCTCGTAAACGAGCGGCAGCAGTTCTTCCGCAGCTCGGGCTTCGCCTTGCTGCACACGGTCGAGGATGCGCGTGGCGTCGCTCATGGCTTCAACCAATCCATCATGTATCGCAGATCGCTTGTCCGAGCATCTTGACATTGATCAAGGCGGGCGAGCCGACAGGACATGTTGGAGAATCGGCTGGGAGTTGAGCTTTCGATCGGCTATCTCGAGTGGCAAAATCCGATGAATCGATACGCTTCATTGTCCATGCGGCACATCGGCGCAGTTCGGTGTAAACGAGCGGGAGCAATTCTTCGCTAGCCCGCGGATCGCCCTGCTGCACGCGGTCGAGGATGCGCGTGGCGTCGCTCATAGCTTCAACCAATAAATGGAAGTCCCGGATTCGCTGGGGTGCCTTGACGCCGGCCAAGGCTGCCCTTTCTCTCAAAGGCGAATCTTATGGAGAAGAATTTCCGGTGCCACTGCCGAGGTGGATGTCGATGCGCTCATTGCTTAGGAGTAAACCACCATCTTTCCGCCCCGGCAACGACTGGGCAGGCAAGAAGAACTGACGCCGGCGCATCTCCGAATGAGGACACAGCAAATTGAGAATCTACGCTACGGCTTGAGCCGGGGCGCGAAAGACCTCTGCCAACGGATCCGGTTCTCGCCGCGCTGAAGCGTCGCCAACGGGCCAGGCACGCAGGGATCAAATCGGTGGCCCAAAAGATCCGTGTTCACCGTGATCGGACATCCCTCGCGGTCCTCCAAAGTCTGACCGACCGGAGGAAATACTCCGACCCGTTCGGCGTCCACCAGGGGAGCCTGAATTCGGGAAGGCGCATCGTTCATCTGGAAGATGAGCGCAATGCCCGAAGCCAAGTCTTCGCGTCGAAGCCCAACGGCAAACGCGTCCACGACACTATGGGTCTCTCCGAATTTACTGGGGCGCGCGCCCTGGAGGAACGCGTTGAAATCAGCGCGATAGCCGGGCGCGGGCTTGACATCGTCCAGGCCGCGGCCGACGAAGAGATTGTTAAACCACTGGTTGTTGGCCGGCGCACCAGGTTTTCGCCCCACCACACGCGTCGTGTGCGGCGTGTAGAACTGCGACTGGCGCTTCAGATCAGGCTGGTCGCGGTGCGGGCAATCGACAAACAAATTGTGCGCGAACACCATGTTTTCGGAGTTGGCTCTGACACCGCCGCCCAGGATGACGTTGTTGTCGATCAGCATCGGCCCGTGATCCATCTCCAGAAAAATTGCTTCGGCTTCAGTGTCGCAAATGATGTTGCCGGTGATCCGCGTGCCTTGATTGCCGAAGTCCATCCAAACGCCGAACGCTCCCTGCTCCTGCCGAAACACGCCCCGGATGAGGTTGTTGCTGATCACCGTATCGACGCTGTTGTGGAATTTGATGGCCGCCGTTTCCCAGCCGCCAAATTCGCGGCGGTAGTTGGTCTCCTCGATGAGGTTGCCCGTGATGAGTGAGCGCGTGGCGCCGTTGTGCCCGGCGATTGCGGCCTGACCGCAACGCCGGATCACATTGTTGCGGACGACGTGATCACCAAAGGCGTCGATGTCCTCGTAATCCACGCCGGGCGCGCGGCCGAGAATGATGCCGACGCAGCGGGCGTTGACGATCGTGCAGTTCTGAATGATCCAGCGTTTCCCCAAACGCGGTCCAACCGCTCCGGTTTGCAGCGGGATGCCCGGCGGCGCCCAATTGGCCGCGGCGTGCAGAAAATGGAATCCGTCAATCGTGATGTAGGACAAGCCGCTAACGTCGGGCATGAACAGGCTTTCGCGCACATTGATTTCCGCAAGGTGCTGATTGGGATTGGCGTTCCCGAAGTTAGCCCAGATCGTCGTCGTGCTGCCCTGGACCTCGCAATACCATCGTTGCGGTTTCTGGCGCACTTCCTCCAGCGTGCGTTGCTCGACGAAGGCCTCTTCGTCCAGATAGACGTCGCCGCGATGGTGCCACTGACCGTAATTGAGCCAGCCGCCCGAGAGTTGCAGCGCGTACGGGTTGTACTCGCGAAAGAATGAGTTGGGCAGTTCCACCTTCCACACTGGGCCGCCGACTTCTGTCCAGTTGGTGATCCGCTCGGAGCCCTTGATGACCACCTTGTCGTTCGGGGCAGTGCGGTACAGAATGCGCTGGTGATCGCTGGCCCCGCCACGGGCTGGTTTGACCCATTCCCGGTAAGTGCCGGCATGCACCGTGACGATGTCGCCCGGTTGAGCCAGTTGCGCCGCGCGATTGAGGGTGCGCAAAGGCTGCTCCTGCGTGCCTGGGGCGGTATCCTGACCGGTCGTGGCCACGTGAGTTTCGCGAGCGAAACTCACCGTGCCGGCCAAGACCGGAAACAACACGACAACTGCGACAAAAAGAAAATGCAGGAACGCAACGTCACACATCCGCAGCCGAAAGGTGCGAGCTTTCACGCGCCAGCGTCTTGGGGTGCGGCACTCCTGTGCCGCTTTCGAGACGCCCCGTTCCGTCCGTGCGCACCGAGAAAGCGCGAGAGGACTGGCGCACTCCAAAGGAGGTTCATAGAAAGGGAGTCTCGCTGACCGACGACCGAGGAGATGGATTCCTGGAGTTTTCATGAAGAGATCATGCAGCACCGGGCCGAGCTGTGAGTTGAGTTAGATCAAACCCGTTACCCTTTCGGTCGAGTATGAAGGAGATGACTGCGGATCTCGGAGAACACGGCGCGGAATACGTCTTCGTCAATAACGTTAGATGCCCGATGAAAGGAACGGTCTAAGAGCAATCTCCCAGCCGTCATAATCCAATAGGGTGGGGAGCACACGCGCCTCGCGTGTCGTGATCGGCGCCCACGCCGACCACCCTCGCAAGACCGCGTCCGCCGAAGCTGCCGGAAACATGGATCGTGAAAGCAAAGCCAGAACTTGCAATGGTCCTCTCATGTGCAACGATTCATGGATCACAAAGTAGGAAGCTATGAGAACCCCAAACTTTCTCGCCAGCCGGCGGACATTCATGCGCACGATGGGCGCGCTGCCGTGGCTGGCGGTTTTTGCGGTCGAGGACGTCTTCGGGAAAGTGAAGGCCGTCGCCGGCCAGGCTCCGAAGGGCAACATCTACACGCGAATCGGCGTACGCCCGCTGATCAATGCGCGCGGGACCTGGACCTATCTCAGCGGGTCCCTGGAACTGCCCGAGGTGCGCGAAGCCAAGGCACAGGCGGCGATGCAATTCGTGGACATGTTCGAGCTTCAACGCGCCGTCGGCAAACGACTGGCTAAGCTCTCGGGAGCGGAATCCGGCATGGTCACCTCCGGCGCCGCGGGTGCGATGGCCGCGGCGACAGCAGCCTGCATCGCCGGCACGGACCCGGCCAAGGTCTGGCAGCTTCCGGACACCACCGGCCTCAAACACGAAGTGGTGATGTTCGGAGGACGGATCGCGTTCGACAGCGC
>JACPRI010000459.1 GCA_016190065.1 Verrucomicrobiota bacterium | reverse complement strand
GTACCTGATGCGGGTCATCTCGTTCCTCTTCGGGGCTCCCATCCCCGTCCCTCGCACCAAGGAAGACGGCACGCTGCTGTCGGAAAGCGAATCCAGAAGTTATTGGGCGCCGGAGCCGGTGACCTCGAACAACCACGCCAACGCGGGCTACTATTGGAGCCCGCATGCCGGCCAGGTCTATGCGATTCAGCCGGGTCGAATTGACCTCACCTGGCGGCGGGCTGCCGCAGAGCAAACCGCGCCTGCCAACACCGCCAGCTACGCGCTGATCGGCGGCAACTACTTCCTGAAGTTTGCGACCAACTACAACGTCTCCGGCGCGACCTTCAAGACGCCGCGCAAAATCTTCTGGACGGAAAAGACGTTTCAGAACATCGGGAAACCGATCCGCGTGCCGACGGCCCGCGTCGGCGTGGTGAACATCGTGTATCAAAATGAGTTTCCGGAGCGAGTCACGGAAGAAGTCCTCGTCACTGGCCAATCCGAAGTCGTTTCCGTCGCCACTAACCGGCTGCAGGAATTGCGGACGCTTTGGTACGACCGCACCGACAGCCAGATTCACGCCTATAACAAGGAGGGCCGTGTGTTCCTGGAACTGCTGGGCGACGTGCGAACCGGCACGACTCGGAACCAACTGGGCTACGAGATCGTCGATGTCATCCGCCAGGCGAATCCCGCGGACGTGACGATGGAACTGGGTGAGAAACTGACTCCGCCGGCATCGGCCGCTTCCGTGGCTGAAATTCTGTTCCCCGAACCGATCCTTTCGGACATCACCAAGAATTTCGCCTTTCAGAATGGACAGCCTGGGAGCGACAGCTTCACGCTCTACGCGACGCGCGAGACGAAGAATCTGAACGATTATCAGGTCTTCTGGATGGAAGAAAGTATCGCCGGACTCCGCTGGCCTGCGGTCCTGGCCCGGTACGCTCTGGTGTGGCCCGTCGATCCGGCCCGTTACAGCCATTATCTGCGGCCAGCCTCGGATCAACAGACCGCTCGGCAAACCGCCGTCCCGTTGCCGACGGACAACGTGCCGGTCATTGAATGGCAAGACCGGGACGTGAAGGACAATCCGCGCGCCTTCTTGACTGAGGAGTTCAAGTTCTACACCTACCTGGATGCCGGCTATCCCGCGCACCGCACGCTCTTGCGGTTCACTTCGGGGGTCAACATCGGCTTCGAGCGGGTCTTTTCGTGGCTCGACACGAAGTTGAGAACGGGAAGCAACTTCGGCAATAGCGTGGCTACGACTCTCAACATCTGGAATACGAACTCCAACACCCTGGTAATACCTGACTCGCTGGCCTTGAATGCTCCGAGGGTGGTCAGCGCCAACGTCTGGGTAGGGCAACGCCTCGCCGCGCCGGATCAGGAACCCCGGACGAACACGGCTGGGCTCTATCTTTCCGGCGCCATTCGCCAAAGCGAAGGGACCGGGTTCAGCGTCAGCGCGTACAAAGACCCGTTCGCGGTTGGCTTCGAGGAAGCGGCCAAGGGATCGATCATTCCGGTGAACGCGAGCAACAACACGGCGCGGCTCGAAGTCTGGTGGTATCGGAAGAACGCGCAGGACTTGGCCAAAGGATTCAAGCCAATCTATTGGCCGTCTGTCATCGGGCGCTACACCCTCCAATGGCCCACCGCGGCGCCGCACACCCGCGAGATCATCCTGGCCAGCAACGACGGGAGCGGGGCACTCACCAGCCTCGAAGCCAAGGGCGCGATCTATTACCAAAACGATCGGACCCAGCCCGGCTACAATCCCAATGAGGAACACGCTCTGATGCTCGGCGGCCAGGCCTACGCCTTGCGCGATGATCTGAACGTGACGAGCGGCGACGGCTATTCGTCCCATCCCTATGTCTTGGTCGAATACACCGACAGCGATGGCCGCCCCAGCATGAGCGTGTTCCAAGTGCTGCGGGAAAAAGAAAACGTCAAGTTCGATTACTCAGTGAAAGCCAGCACGGTCTTGCAGCCTCCCATGCCGCTGCCTTTCCTGGAAAAGCCGCTGGGGCCGCGAGTCATCGGCGCGCCCGCGCGCAGTTTGAACACGGCGGTTGGGTTCTGGCCCATTTCGGCTTCCACCACCAACCTGGCCAGCGGCGTGTCGCATGTGCAAGTCACGACCCAAACCCGGCATTTCTTCAAGGCCTACGAGTCGTTGGCTCTTCAGGATGTTCCGGCCTCGGGCGCCATCACCACGCGCTGGCTTTACTCGACCAACGTCGATCCGACCGCGCAGACGGTCAGCGGATTCGTTACGGAGGTCGCGCCTTACTCGCTCTCCGCGTGGCCGGCGAACAGCCAGCCGGCGACGTTGACGCGGTTCAAATTTGGCGTCACCGACGCGACGGGATTGGCGGCCAACGACAAGGTCGTGATCGCCAAAGCCAGCACGGCGACGAACTGGGTCGCCACCGTGATCAGCACAGGTTCCGACGCGAATGGCACGTTTGTCGAAGTGGAGTTTGCCGTGGACAGCCGGACCGCCGCGGCGGGGGCCGATCGTCTGATCAAAACCCTGGGGAACGTGACTGCCAGTCAACTCACGTCGGCGAGTTGGCGTCTGGCCTACCAAACGGTGTCTTCCACCCTCACCGATGCCAATATTCGGCAGTTTTACGCCGGCTTCACGCTGCAAGATCGCAAGCGCGACATCTGGGTCTATCGCGGGCCGCACAATCCGGCGGACCCGGCGGACAACCCGACGTTGCTCATGAAGTTTTACTACAAGACGCTGCCGGGCTTCTTTTATCCGGGTCTCGCGCAACAACCGGTCGTGGGCACGATCACGCCCTACTTGCGTCCGAAGAATGCCGACGGATCGTTCGCCGGGGACGCGGTCAGTGGCGACGCCAACACCGACGGCGTCGGCGATGACAATCCTCTCGGCATCATCTACCGGCCCGTCTGGCCGGAGGGAACGCCCGTGCTCCAGATGGCGGAATCGTTGACACTGCCGAAGCGGGGACTCCCAGCGGTGCGCGGCCAGCGGAGTTTGGAGATCGTCTATCAGCAGTCCCAGCTCCAGCCGAACAAAGGTTTGGCCGACCGTTCGGCGATCTTGCACGATCCGACGCGCGAGAAGGTCTTCGAGTTGGGCCCCAAGGAGAGCACCACAAAGCTCGGCCAAATCCCGGCCTCAGTGAAGACTTCAACGTTCCGGGGCAAGACTTACTTCCCGAATCTGCCGCCGCACCTGAGCGAACGGTTTTTCCTCGACCCCAATCGTGGCCAGAACGGGGCGCTGGTTTTCCTGGGCCAGTTCTTTGACGAGCCCGTAGGCGAAGATTACCTGTTGCTCAATGTCATCGGTCAAAAGGATCTGGCTGATTTGAAGGGCCTCTGTTTGGCGGACGACGAGAGGAAGGCCCGATGGGATAGCGCAATCACCGACGGCCTTCAAACCGTCCTGGAGCTGTTCGTGGAGAACCCGGCCAAGCCGGGCACCTTCATTCCCTCCTCGCCGGAAACGATCGCTCCGTCGGCTCTGGCGGAAGTGAAGGACGACGACGTGGCGGTGGATTCCTACGCGTTGACCGCCGTAGGGCCGGGCACGGGGTACGTCACACTCATCGCCGGGAACGGATTGAATACCGACGTCCAGCCGGCGGAGGAACCGGTCGCCGTGCAAGTCATCCGGGTGGTGGATCAGCTTTATCCGGGAGAACTCAAGATTGTCAAATCGTCCAACCCGCTGGCTGAAAAACTCACGCTCCAACAAGTCGTCGATCTGGCCGGGAAGGTGGAGGATTACGAGTTCGAGTGGAAGATCACGTCGCCGGTCGATGGCCAGCCGCCTGCCGTGTATCAGAACACGCGCCAGTTGCTGCTTGGGGACGGCGCGTGGCAGCACATCCGGTTTCCGCTCCCCGGCGATTCTCCGGGAGGCGTGAGTGAATCGGCCACGCCTTCCAATCGCCGCGCCGCCGAGGTCAATGGAGGCGTGATCGCGTTGAGCCGGATTCCATTCCAAACGGTCACGACCAATGACGCCAAGCTGCAATTCCAGATCCAGTCTTCCTCGGTCAGTCCCGTTGCTCCAAACAGAGTCGTCGTCCGGTACGAGGACGGCACGCAGGTTAACGCGACGGTCGTGCCCACGCCCGCCGGGCAACCTGCCGGCACGCTCGTCGTCGAGACCGACGCCGGCCAGGCGCTTCCTTCCGGCCCTTCACGAATTATCGACCTCTACGAGCGGGCGCTGGATAGTCAGCCTCAAAGCATCGTGTTTCGGGAGTTCTCGGTCTCCAGCGCGACGCCTTATTCCCAGTACTACCTCAGCCTGAACCTGGACGCGGCGTTAGGCGCGAAGGTCTATGTCAACGGCAGTTTGGCCGTGAGCGCGAACCTGGCGGAAGGTAACACCACATCGGTGACAGCGCCCAACGGATTTTCGGCGTTGCCCCGGGTTTATCGGTTGGGACCGGAAGCATTCGCCGGCGGCGTCAAGTCCGGCGGCAACACGACTCACCGCATCGCAGTCGAGCTTTTCTCCGGCGCGCTGCCAAACATCGTTCAGACGTTCAATCTCCGGCTGGAAGCTTACGAGGTGGCCGATCTCGCCAGCGGCGCCAATTCGCCCTGGCTGCCGCTCGCCTCCTCTCAATACGTGGACAAAGTCCGCGCCATCCTGGGCGAAAGTGCCGACGTGCGCGCCCTGTCCGACAACTACCTGATCGCCCGGTACCGCGCAGTCAATGCCGTCCACGCCTCTTTCAAACCGGACGTGAATGGCGTGAAGCAAGGCTGGTCCCAGTGGACCGATCCGCAACTGGCCGAAGGCTGGATCAAGCGCGTCCTGGCCGGCATCAACCCGTTCAGCCAGCGCGTGACTGACCTCTTCAACAACCGCGTCAACACGGACGTGAGCATTCTCACCCAGGCCGGGTCGCGCTGGGAGGGCGACGTGGCGTTGAACCTGGACACCATCAACGACGCCGGCTTGATCGAGATTTACGAGACCGTGCTCAACCGGGGCAAAATGCTGAGCATCGGGGCTGGGATCAATTTCGGCCCGGCCAACGACGCGCTCCTGCTCGCCGCCGGCTATTTGAATGATCTCTACATGATGGTCGGCAACGAGGCCTGGGCCGACGCCGCCAACCCCACCATCGGCATCGGCACCAAGGACAAAACCTACGGCGACATCGCGACCGCTCTCTTCGCCTTCAAGGGACAGATGGCTTCGTTGCTTGAGGAGGAACTGGCGTTGTTGCGCGGACGGGATGACTTCCTGGTTCCTGGCGTGACCACGCGTCCGGTGTACAACCGGCTTTTCTGGAATTACACGCGCGGGATCGATTCCGGCGAAGTGATCTACGCGCTGAATTACAACATCCAGGAAAACAACGACAGCGGTGTCGATGGCGTGATCAATGCCGACGACGCGCGCAAGATGTTCCCGCAAGGCCATGGCGATGCTTACGGGCATTATCTGACCGCGCTCAAGGGCTACTACTCGCTGCTGCTGGACACCGATTTCGATTGGGTGCCGCGCATCGAGGCGGTGACGGTGCTGGGGAAACCGGTGTCGGTAGATTACCAGGATGAGCGCAAGTTCGCGGCCGCGGCCGCGGCGGTGGCGCGCGCGGGCCGGCAAATTTTTGATCTGACCTGGCGCAAGGATTTCATTCCGGGCGACGACGTGGGCTGGAAGCATTTTGCGACCAACCGCATCAACAACACCCGGCTCCAGCCGGTGCCGCGGATGTGGGGCCTGGACCATTGGGCCTCGCGCACAGGCCAGGGCGCATACCTGAACTGGGCGATGGGCAACGCGATCTTGCCGGACGTCGATCCCGATCCGGCGCACGAGGGCATCCAGAAGGTCGATCGCACCACCGTGCCGGAATTGAAGGAACTGGCGACGATGGCCGACGATTTGCAGACCGCGCTTGACAACGCCGAAGCCCACCTGACGCCGCTGGGCCTGGCGAACGGGAGCCTGGCTTTCGACATCAGTCCCGCGCAGGTGACCGGTCCGTCCGCACAGACGCACTTCGAGCAAGTTTATGGCAGGGCGAAAGGGGCTTTGAACAATGCGCTGGCGGCGTTCGATGACGCGAAGGATGTGACGCGGCTCTTGCGTTCGGAGCAGGATTCGCTGGCGGAATTGCAGACGGTCATCGGCAAACAGGAACTCGCTTACACCAACGCGCTGATCGAGATTTACGGCACGCCGTATCCGGACGACATCGGCCCCGGCAAGACCTACAAGCAGGGCTACGCCGGGCCGGATATCATCCACTATCTTTACGTCGAGACTCCCGATGTGGCATTTGGAAATCTCGTCAGCCAAACCGAACAGTCCAGCTTCAAGATCGACCTTCAATCATTGCCGTCCGATTGGGGCAACAGGCTCTACACCGATTTCGATTTCAACACTCCGGCCGATGCCGCGAACTACGCGTTGGGCACGCACTACATCGAGTATGAATTCGGCCCCCAGGGTTTTCTGGGGAAGCCGGGCTCCTGGACGGGGAAAAGAAGCTCGCCCGGCAAGGTTCAGCAGGCGGTTTCAAATGTCATCAAAGCGCACGATGCGGTGGCTCAAGCCCTGAGTGACACCGAGGGGGCGAAAGGCGATCTGGACCTTGCGGTCAGATTGTTCAAAGCCAAGGTGAGGACGCACGACGATAATCGAGCGGCCGAAGCGGGGAAGTTGGCCATCGAAGAAGTCGTCCAGGCTGCTTCATTGGCGTTCGACATTTACGAGAAACAACAAGAGGCCATCGACGATCTTGCGAAGGAATACCACGATGCCCTAATGGAGGCCTTCCCGAGATCGCTCATTGCCGGCTTGGCCGCGGGCGGCGACGTTACCGCGCCGGCTCGCGCCGCAAGCCGCGCGGTTCGAGGGCTGCAGAAAGGGGTCTTCGAATGGGCCAGCATCGCCGGATTCATCCTTGTGGAGGCACTAAAAGCCTCGGCGGAAACCACGAAGCGCCAAGTGGATTTCAACTTCATTCAAGTCAACGAGTGGGACCAGGAGATGCGCGAGGCCGTGGCCGAACTAGGAGATGCCTTCGGGGAGGTCCAAGCCCAATTTAGCGCGATTGGGGAAAGACTTCGTGGCTTGGACGACGCCCAGCGCAACTTGGATGCGCTCATTGCAGAAGGCGAGAGAATTCAGTCGGAGCGAGAGACTTTCCGCCAGCGCGCTGCGGCCGTGGTCCAAGGCTTCCGCACGCGCGACGCCGCGTTCCGCATCTTCCGCACGGAGAAGCTGGAGCGCTACAAGAGCTTGTTCGATCTGGCCGCCCGCTACGCGTTCCTGGCGGCAAATGCCTACGATTATGAGACCGGCCTGTTGCACAAACAGCAGGGCAAGGAGTTCATCAACCGTATTGTCAACTCGCGCGCGCTCGGCGTGATGCGCAATGGCGAACCGCAATTCGCCGGGAGCAACACCGGCGATCCCGGCCTGTC
>JACPRI010000458.1 GCA_016190065.1 Verrucomicrobiota bacterium | reverse complement strand
GCCGGTCAGGCCATCTTTTCGGCCAGCACGAAAACGTCCGAGACGTACACGTTGCAAGACGGCCGGACGATTGAGTTCCGCGTCGATCTGGTGAAGGGGAATGGCAAGGACGCGTTCGCAGTGCTGGCCTTTATTCCCACGGTGTCCAACGTGAACACGCTGGCCGGTTACGGCTTCGCCAAATCCACGACCGACATTCTGATCACGAAGGGCATCGGCAAATATTTTGTCAACGAGGACCCGGCTGAGCCGCTCAAGAATGAAAATGTCACGCTGATCCTTTCGCTCACGGGCAAAGGCACGAGCGTGTTCATTAATGCCAAGGTTCTGGACAAGGATAACAACAACGCCGTGATTTTCGATCGGACGGTGACGGACACGGCGGGCGCGGACGTGTTGCGGAACGGGACCGACAATCCGTCGGCGCCTTACTTTGGCTCCGGCAACTTCGTGCTTTATTGCTACCAGGACTTCGACCGGAACGCGCCGCAGGACACTTACGAAGTCATTTACGACAACGCGGAAGTCTTCGTGCTGGACAACACGGTGGTCGATAACTTCGACGACAATACCAAGACCGATTGGAAGGATTTCACGTTTGTGACGGGGTTCGGGTTGCCGGCGGAAACAGGCGGGCAATTCAAGTTCGTGCAACCGCCCGCGGGCCAGGCGCTCTTTTCCGCCAGCACCAAAACCTCGCGCACGTTCGACCTCGTGGATGGCGAGCGCCTCGAACTTCGCGTCGATCTGGTCATGGGGAACGGCAAGGACGCTTTTGCGGTGATGGGGTTCATTCCAACGACGACCGGCGCGAACACGCTGGCCGGTTATGGTCTGGCCAAGTCCACCACTGATATTCTGATCACCAAAGGAATTGGCAAATACTTCTACAACGAGAACCCAACGCCCGCGATCAAGAATGAAAACGTCACCCTGGTGCTGTCGCTCGAAGGCCGGGGCACGAGCGTGATTGTCAACGCCAAGGTGCTGGACAAGGACAACAACAACGCGGTCATTTTCGACAAGACGGTCGTGGACACTGCGGGAGCGGATGTGTTGCGGAACGGCACGGACAGCCCGGCGGCGCCGTATTGGGGGAGCGGCAACTTCGTGCTTTTTTGTTACCAGGATTTCGATCGGAACGCGCCGCAGGACAGTTACGACGTCATTTACGACAATGCCGAGATTTCCGCGCCGCCTGTGGCTGCAAACACGCCGCCCGTGATTTCGGAGGTCAAACCGGCCGAATTCGCCAATTTCTTGCCTGCCTCCACCCAGGTCTCCTTCAAAGTGGCCGACGACAAGCCGCTGGATAATGGCAAGATTCTGGCGACGCTCAACGGAGTGGCCATCACCACAGCAAACGGATTGACCATCGCCGGCAGCGGCAACACGCGGAACGTATCGTTTGGCGGCCTGGCCGCGAATGCCAATTACGCGGTCGAAATCAAGGTGAGCGATTCGGACAACGCCGCTGTTTCTTCAACGCTCTATTTCGATACCTTCGCGCCGAGCAACCTGGTCATCGAGATCGAAGATTTCAATTTTGGCGGCGGGCAGTTCTTCGATAGCCCGAACGTGATCCCGGAAGGCACCGGGCCGCAGCCCAAGGCCTACGCGAACCAGACGGGTGCCCAAGGCACGGATTATTCCGACACGCGCACGAGCCTTCAGAACGTGCCGTATCGACCGGACGACTACGTGCGCATGCGGCAATCCCTCGACTTAACCCGCGACAAATTCACCAAGGCCGGGGGATCGGCGGCCTCCGTGTTCGACTACGACGTCGGCGACATCGTGGCCGGCGAATGGCTCAATTACACTCGGACTTTTCCCGCCGGCACTTATGAAGTCTATTTGCGCGAGTCACTCGTCAACGGGACGCAGGTCGAAGCGGTTCTCGAGAAAGTAACGAGCGACCCGGCTCAACCCAACCAGACAACCCGTGTGCTCGGTTCGTTCCTGGCTCAGCGAACGGGCTACCTGCTGCGGAATTTCCCCCTGACCGATGGATTGGGCAAAAACAAAATCATCGTCCGACTTTCGGGCAAGGAAACACTGCGCCTGCGCCAGGTGTCCTCCGCGCCTTCGGACGGCGGGATTTTCCAGAATTATCTGCTGCTCGTGCCCGTGGCGGATCCCGGACTCCAACGCGCCACGGTCACGGGAGTCTCGCCCGCCCAGGGCACGCTCGTGGAGTCGGTGACGCCGTCGCTTCAAGCCACAATCCAGAACCGCGACACCACAGTCAAAACCAACAGCATCGTCCTGCGCGTCAATGGAACCGCAGTCACGCCCACGATCCTGAGCGACGCCAACGGCGCGACGGTGAGTTATGCGCTCGCGCCGCTGCCGCCGCCGAATTCGACCGTGACGGCACGGCTCAGCTTCAGCGACCATCTCGACGTTTCGCAGACCAACGAATGGAGTTTCACATTGACGTACAAAGCGCTCGACCCGGCCCATCGCGTCTCGGGTCCGGGTTTGGAGCGCGGTTTTAACTTGCGCTTGGTCCAGGCGCCGCAAGGTTCCGGCTTAGAGAACAGCCTGCAACGCGCAGAAAACCAGCTCGTGGCCAATTCGACCATTCCCGCCGCGATCTCGACAAATTTCACCGCCGACGTCATCAACTTCAACAAAGTCGAAGGCCCGCGCGGCAATTTCGAAAACGACGCCGTGGTGCCTCACCTCGATCCGGCGGGGAACGGTTTGGACGACTTCGCGGTGGAGATCACGACGTACTTAGATTTGTCGGCAGGAGTTCATCGCTTCGGAGTCGTGACGGATGACGGCTATAAGATTTCGTCCAGCCGGAATCTGACCGACGCGTCAGCGACTCCGCTAGGTTTCCACAATGGCGGCCCGGCGAACGAGACCTTCGACTTTGTTGTCCCGCAGTCTGGCCTCTATCCGTTCCGCATGCTGTGGTACGAGCGCGGCGGCGCGGCGTATGCCGAATGGTTCTCCGTCGATCTTGCGACCGGCGAGCGCACCTTGATCAACGATCCGGCCAGCGCCAAGGCGATCAAAGCGTATCGGACCGTGACGCTGGCTCCGGCGGTGAAAGTCGAATCGGCGCTGGCGGTGACTGGGCCGTTCGCCTTGGAAGCGGGTGCCGTAGTGGACGTTCAAGCTCGCACGATCACGATTCCCCTCGCGCGCGACGCGGCGCGTTTCTTCCGAATCAATTCGGATGCCCAACGCAAGTTCACCTCCATCCGAATCAACGGGAATCAACTTGTCATCGGGTACCAGTGACGGCTTACACAATCATCCCTGAAAACTCACTTCAACCGCAGAGCACGCAGCGCGGCTTCGAGGGCGTGCGCACGGACCCTGAACGCCCGCGTTGCCTTCGACGATATTTCCCGCCACGTAAGCTTTGCCGAATTATCCACCACGATCTTGCTGCGTTCGGACTCGGAGCCGGTGAAGCCCAAGACCGCTACCGCGGCAATCGTGAAACCTGACGCACGACCTACGCTCTGGATTAGAACCGGGAATGACTCGCCTGTCATAGAACTTGGTATCAATCGGCAAACTCGGACTTTGCCAGAAACACGCTGACGGGAATTCCACGGCCCGTCTGTGGATGGCGCAAACGTCTCTTGAGCACAAAATCGAACAACAAGGGGTTGAAGCCGTAGATTTCACGCAAAGGTTTCACATCCTCCGCTGCCAGCAAACCATACCGCACCAACTTGCCGAGGCGGATGAGCGCGTTGAGGCCGGGCAACGGATAGTCGCTGCCATCCACCAGTTGGCCGTGCACATCTTCCGCCTCCAGGATTGCGAGGAGCGGCTCGGGCAGACGATGGAACTGGGTCATGGCGGAGATGTCCGCGTAGAGGAGACCCCGGTACTTCGGCTCGCGCAGCAGCCGCAACACCAGCTCATAACTCGGCACTTGGTGTCGTGCGGGATGATCCAGATCTTCATCCGTGCCCAGGCTGCCGCAGTGGGCCATGATGATCCGAACGCCGCAGTCGAGCGCGCGCCGCAACCGCAGCGGATTACCCAACTTCTGCTGCCGTTGCGATTCGACCGCCTGTTCCTCTCCCACGTGCGTCAGGATGCTCATGCCCAGTTCACGCACCCTGGTGTAATAAACGTCTAGGCGCGGTTCACTGGGATCGACGCCCTGGCTGTTGGGCAGCCACTTGATGAGCTTTACGCCGCTACGTGCCCAGCGTTCCAGTTCCTCCAACGCATCCGCCCGGTAGGGATGGATTGAGACGACCGGGATGAACAAGTCGGAATAACGGGTGGCGATAGAGTAAACGTAATCATTCGGGACATAAAAGTGGGAGAGCCTGGAATTGGGCGAGCCGTCTGGCGTGTAATGCTGGTCGAAAGCGAGCAAGTAATGCCGGCCACGCCCAGGAACCGCGCGAATCAGCCGGACGAGCCGCTCGAGGTATTGCGTGTCCGCCTGGTCCAAGTCGTCAACGCCCGAGGCGCTCATGTAGAGCGTGGTTTTGAAACGCCTAATCGGATGCCGCCAAGTGAGCATTCGCGGGTTCACGTAACCCCCGTTTCCACCGTGACCGAGCGTCAGCAAATGCGTGTGAAAATCTCGCCGCGCCGACGGCGGGAGATCTTGGAAGGCCACCGAAATCAGTGCCCGAGCCGCAGGGCTGAGCAACCGTGCGGCGTCTTCCGGCTTGTGGGTGAAGTTTCCGCCGATCCACCGGACGCATCCGGACAGCACCAGGCAAACCACGAGGGCACCAAGCGCCGGAACAATGCGCTGACCGCATCTCCGTGACGTGGAATGACAGTAAGAGCAACGCTGCACGTGAGTAGTGCTGGAGAAAATCCACGCTGATCACGGATTCCGTGTCTTGCCGACCAATTCGGTCATTTTGTTGGCCAATAGACTTTCAATCCGCGTCCGAAACGGTCCGTAGAAGCCGTAGTAGATGAGCGACGATTGCGCTTCGTAACCGCCCTCCTTCAAAATCCGGACCGACGGAATGTAGCACGGCACTTCGTAAGCGTAGCCGATGGGCCAGGGATGATCCGCGGCGAAAAGGCGCTTGAAGCGAATGCTGTAATCGACCACGACTTCGCCGCCCATGGCGACGAAGGTCAGGTCGTCACCGATGCGAATCGCCGCCAGGGGAAGTTGAATGCCGGTCGGCGTTTTTTTGCCGGAGGCGAGATTCTTGAGATACAACTCGGCTCGACTCTTCACGTACGCGTCTTTGCTTTGGGCATCCTTCTCCAGTTGTTCGCGGCTGGGCGGGTCTTCGAACGGAAGCTCGATTTCGTCGGACGCCAGTTTCAAGTTTCCCGACACGGGCCGCATCGGACGGTTCAGTACGCCGATCACTGCTCCGGCCAACTCCGCGCCATGGCGTTTCGAGTCCAGCAGCGTGCCACGCGGCGAAGGATTGGAATCCGCGCCCATGCCCGTCAGATAGATGGCCGTCGTACCGGGATAAAGTGATTCGATGTGCTGGCGCGCGTAGGCCATGTAATCGCCTGAGACGATGTAGAAATTGTCGCCCGCGATGCTCGTGCCGTGGCAAGCGTAGCCGAACACCACCGCGCGCACGGTGTTGTTCGTGCCTTTGACTTTCAGCACATTGACGTCCCAATCCACCGGGCCATCCGGGTTCTCGCCGAAGACGACGGCGTCGTCGCGATAGACGCGGCGGTTCATGGCAAAAGTGGCCCGGCCGATTCCGTGTTCCAACTGCGCGGGCTTCAGATCCGCCAAGGCCGCTCCGACGACTTCGACCAGCTTCTGGCGCAACAGCGCGCT
>JACPRI010000042.1 GCA_016190065.1 Verrucomicrobiota bacterium | reverse complement strand
TCCCCCAGCTTTTGGCCTAGTCGCAAAGCGTAGGATGTTGAGGGCTGCCCGGATTCCGCGATGGTAACCCAGGCCCGATGACCGGAGGGGAGACCGGTGATGCCGGTGAGGATCAGGTCGGGCAGGCGATTGGTGGAAGCGGCCGGCGTTTCTGTTTGCGTGGGAGTTGGCGTTGGCGTTGAGACCGCATTGCTTCCAGTGCTCTGCGCGTGCGCGCCCGCGAGTGTTGCGAGGAGAGCCCAAAGCAGGAGGGTCAATCTCCGCGCTCCTCTCCCCGCTTTTGGGTCGCGGGGAGAGGGAGAGGCCCATTCGCCTTGGAGCATTCGCATCGGTTCGCGAATCATGGCGCGGCGCTGACGTTGTCGAACGTCGAACTGTTGAGCACGGCGTCGTTGTGGCTGGTCACCGCCAGGCCGATATAGACGCTCGTCGTCATCGAGATCGTCACCGAGCCGACGGTCGTCCAGGTAATGCCGTCGGTGGACCTTGAACCGGTAAACGTGCTGCCGACGCGAGTCACGCGCACCCAGTAAGGAGCCGTGCCCGCGCCGCCCGACGTGTGTTCGCTAATGCCTCCGGTGGCCGTGCGGCGTTGGAAGGCCAAGCCGTTGCCGTAGGTCAAGCACATGAAAGCGTGCCTGGAGTTCGCAGCCAGCGATTCGCGGATCATGACGCCTGCTTTGGCCCAGGGATCCGTGTTCTGCACTCCGGTCACGCGTGCAATCATGGTGCAATCGCCGCTGGCGGTCTGGTGGACGAAGCGAAATTCATCCGAGGTGTTCCAGATGTCCGCGCCGGAACCGTTGACGGTCCAGTTGCCCACGGAATAGCTCGAACTGCCCGCCACGCCGACCGCACCGATGTCCTGGCTGGTCCATGGTTTCGGGATGCCGCTGAAGGTGGTGAAAAGGCGGTTTTGCGGGATGATTTGCTTGGGCTGGGAAGGACTGGACCATGACAATTGCGCCACAGCGCCGCCGCCGTTCTCGTAATATTCCATCTGAATGTTGTATTTCGTGCCGCCGGTCAACGCGATGGTGCCACTCCATTCCGTGGGTCCCTGGTCAATCCATTTGTCCACGAGGAGCGAACCGTTCACCCAGAGCCGCACGCCGTCGTCTGTGCGCGTGTAGAAGGTGTAAGTCTCGGAGAACTGCGGCTGCACCTGGCCAGTCCAGCGGATGCTGAAAGTGTCTGCGCCGATTTGCGGATCAGGCGAACCGGTGCCCCAGTCGAAGTTTACCGTGCCGTCGGTTCGGGTCAGCTTACGCAGCGTGAAATTGATCGCGTCATAGTACTCGCCATTAAGCCCGCCGGAAGTGGCGCTGGTGATGCGGATCCAGCTTCCGATGGAAGGCACGCCGCTGCCGTTGAGAATCCACAACAAGTAATACCCTGGCGGGGCGTTATTCGCGCTCGAGGGCAACGTGACATTCAGACCGCCGCTGCCTTGGCTGAATGCCAGATTGAGGAAACGCTGGTCCCAATTCTGCGCGTGGGTCACCGAGCTGATGCGCGTGAGGGTCACTTTGGTAATGCTCGTCGCCTGGGCAGTGCCGACAAAAATCACCTGGCCATAATTACCCGTGCTCGGCGCGGAAGAAATCGTCGGGCGCGTGCCGTTGAAGAGGTAAGGCGGCGAGAAGATTTGCGCGTTAGGATAATTGTCGCCGCCAGAGGAAAGCACGCGGCCATCCGGCAACAACAGCGCGCATGAGTGGTAGCCGCGATAATTCTGTTCGGTGGCCCACGTGGCCCACGTGTCGGTGGCGGGGTTCCAGACCACCGCCGGCTTGCCGCCGTCATCCGTGCTAAAACCGGCGGAGGCGCTGCCACCGGTGCAGAGCACGCGACCGTCCGGCAGAATCGTCAAATTATTTTGGCGGCGCGCGCCCGGCATCGAGCCAGTCGAGGTCCATGCCGGAGTGCCGCCATTTAAGTCGATGCGTTCGCAAGTGGCAGTCGGGGGATCGCCACCGCCGGCCCAAAGCACTTTGCCCGGTTCATACATTGCAGCCGAGCCATAGTTGTCGCGTCCGCCAAAAATCGTGTTGCCGACTGTGGACCAGCTTCCGCTCCCGGCAGTGTTGAGATAACGGGAGGTGGAGGTCGCGACGAAGACGCGTCCATCCGGCGCGAGGAACGTGCGCGGATAGAGCGGTTGGCCGAGTTGCGCGCTGGTGAGGTTGCGCCAGGTGCCGCTGCCCACCTGCCACACTTGCGGCAAGGTGTTGTTCGAGTAATTCACGTCGAAACTCCCAGAGGTGACGAGTTGGTCGCCGTTGGCCAGGGTCGTGCCGGACGGATACCAGCGCCCATTGTTCATATCGGGCAAGCGCGTCCAGGCATTGGCGAATGGGTCGTAATAACTGGCGTCGTTCAAGCCCCAGCCGTTCTGCACGTGGCCGCCGGTGATGAGCACGCGCCCGTCGCTGAGAAACGAATGGCCGGTGCAAAAAATGTTGTAGCCGGCATTCGGCAGATCGGTGACCGAATTGTTCGCCGGATCCCAGAGGCGCGGGTCATCGCTGTACGGATAAAACATCACTTTGCCCGTGGGCAACAGGATGGTGTGCACCGAGACGATCGGCCAGTTCTGGACGGCGGACCATTGGCCGACCGAGGAGGCTTGAGCCAGAGCAGATGGAACCGAGCCGAGGAATGCGGCTGCCAGACATGAGACCAAACAGGCTCTCATCGAGATGTTCGAGGGAACGAAGGAGGGAACAATGGGTTGTTTCATAAGCTGTTCAAATGCAGTTTTTGATTCCGCTGCTCAGCGGCCCGCGCTCATCGCGGGCACGTTGAGGTTCCATTGACGGATGATTTCAGGGAGTTGGTTGCGCATAGAGTTCCTCTCGGTTTTACGTTTGGATTTTTCAGAGTGGTCTAGCCGTGCCCGGCACCGAAGACAGATCGGGTCGGGCCGCTGCGACGAAGCGGGTATTACCTCGCCGTGGCCGAAGCCTGGTTGGAAAAGGCGCTTTCACCTCCGGTGTTCACGGCGGTGACCACGTAATAGTACGTTGTGCCGCTGGTCAGCCCGGTGTCCAGGTAGCTCGTGGTGGCGCTGAGTGTGGCCCGCAAGCTGTACGGACCGCCGCTAACTGTGGCGCGGTAAACTTTGTTCTGAGTGATGCCGGGACTCGAGGATTGCGTCCAAGACAGGTTGATCTTGCGCTTGCCCGTCGCACTCGCGCTTAGATTAGTGGGCGCGGCCGGCGGAGTGCCCGCTGACGGCGGATATAACTGGCTTTGCGGAATGATCTGGCGAGTGAGGTTAGGACTGGACCAGAGCAGTTGGGCCACGGCGCCGCCGCCATTCTCGTAAAAATCCATCCGGATGTCATACCGCTGACCGGCGGTGAGCGCGATGTTGCCCGTCCATTCCGTGGGCGCTTGATCGATCCATTTGTCGATGATCAATTGCCCGTTGACCCAGAGTCGCACGCCGTCATCCGTGACCGTCCGGAACGTCACGGTCTCGGTGAAGAGCGCTTCAACCTGGCCAGTCCACCGGATCGAGAACGTGTCGGCGGCCATAGATGGATCGGGCGAACCCGTGCCCCAATCAAAATTCACCGTGGCATCGGTCCGGGTGAACTTAAACGCAGTGAAGTCGATGTTGTCGTAGTAATCGCCTGGCAAGCCGGTACCCGTGCCGCCGGCCACGGGGGTCGCGCTGGCTTGATTCGAGTTCGGGCTCTCGCCTTGCGGGTTCACCCCCGAAACCACGTAGAAATAGGTCGTGCCCGCAGTCAGTCCCGTATCACGATGGGTAGTCCCCGTGACGCCCGTAGCAATGGTGGTGTAAGGCCCGCCGCTGGTCGTGGACCGTTTGACGTTGTAACTGGTGGCGGTCGGGGAAGCATTCCAGTTCAACGTCACTTCGCGGATGCCGGGCGAGGCCGTGAGCCCGGTCGGCGCCGCGGGCGGCGAGCTGAAATCGGAAATTCGGACGAACGGGGCGACGGACGGCACGCCGTTGCCGTTGAGAATCCAGAGCAAGTAGTGCCCCGGCGGGCAATGGTTGACATTCGCGGGCGCAGTGACGTTGAGACCACCGCCCGCCTGGCTGAAACTCAGATTCAGAAATCGCTGGTCCCAATTCTGCGCGTGCGTGAGCGAGCCGATTCGCGTCCAGGTGACTTTCGTGATGCTCGCGCCATCCGGTGTGCCGACGAAGAAGGTCTCCCCGTAACTGACCGCTGTGGGCGCAGAACTGATGGTGGGACGCGTTCCTTTGAAAAGGTACGGCGGAGAGAAAACCTGGGCGTTCGGTTGGTTATCGCCGCCTGAGGAAAGCACCCGACCATCGGGCAGCAACGTCGCGCAGGAATGGTACCCGCGATAATTTTGCTCGCTGGACAGTGTCGTCCAGGTCCCGCCGACGGGATTCCAAAGCTCCGCTGATCTGACCGGAGCCGTATCGTTGTTGAAGCCGGCGCCGCTGCTGCCTCCGGTCGCGAGAACCTTGCCGTCCGGAAGAATCGTGGCGTTATTCTGGCGCCGCGGTTGGGCCATGGAACCCGTGAAGGCCCACGCCGGCGAAGGCGCATTGAGGTCGATGATTTCGCAACTGGCCAGAGGCGGGTCTCCGCCGCCCACCCAGAGAACCTTGCCCGGTTCATACATCGCCGCGGAACCATAATTATCGCGACCGCCGACGCGCGTATTGCCGACCGTGGTCCAGGCGCCGGCGCCGGCGGTGTCGAGATAACGCGAAGTGGAAGTCGCGAAAAAGACTTTGCCGTTCGGGGCCAGGAAGGTTCGGGGGTACAACGGCAAACCCAAACGCGCCGAAGTCAGGTTTCGCCACGTGTTGTTCGAGACCTGATACACCTGTGGCAAATCGTTCACAGCCATATTCGCGTCACCGGAGGTCACCAGGACGTCACCGTTCGCGAGCGTCGTGCTGCTCGGGTACCAACGGCCTGCATTCATGTCTGGCACGCTTGTCCAGGTATTGGCGACCGGGTCGTAGAAACTCGCGCTGGCCAGGCCGACGTTATTCTGGATGTGACCACCGGGGACGAACAACTTGCCGTCCGCGCCAAAGGAGTGGCCCGCACAGAAAAGGTTTCGCCCTGGCTGTGTCGGCGAGGTGATGGCAGTGGTGGCCGGATCCCATAAACGGCTGTTGCCGCTGTAATCCCAGAACAGCACTTTCCCGGTGGGCAGCAGATGGGTGTGAACCGAAACGAACGGCCAACCTTGCACGGTGCCCCATTGCCCGACGACATCGGGCTGAGCAAATGTCAACCGCGGCGAGCCGAAAAAATTTCCCGCCAGCAGAAGAAGGAGCAACAAACGGGCGTACTGACTGATTCGGCAGTCAGAGCGGGCCTGGGCGGCTTGAGTTGAAAGAGAGCTAGATGGGATTTGCTGGGCGGGCGGCGAAACGAAAGCAATAGTCTTTTTCACACGGTTCTCCTCTCGGTTATGTTTGGGGTCGAAACGGCTCGTCGGCTCGCGCCGATCATCGAGGGTTTCGGACGTTAGCAGTGTGGGAGAACTTGCGCCGAGTTCGCTATAACAATTGCGGCGTCTTTTTTCGTTTTTCCCGCATCAGCGCAAGCCCCAGTCTGGAGCCTGTTCTTGTTCCGGGGGCACGGGCTTCGGGGCCATCCAGGCCAAAGGATCACCGGAAGGCGCTGGCGGGCGGGCCGTTTTTCGAAAGGGCTGCGGCAAAGCGCGGTTCACGGCTCGGCCGCGAGGAGTCGTTGCGTCCGAGTTCAGCCTGGCGCCCGCCGCGAAAGTCGGAAGAGGCATCGGCGTCTCGAAGCCGGCCAGTTTTGTCCGGCGATACTGTGACGGGCTCTGGCCCATGAAGCGCTTGAATTGCACCCCAAAAAAGGAACTGCTGCAGAATCCGAGGTCGAAGGCGATCGTCGTGATGTCGCGGTTTGGGTCCTTCAGCAGTTCGCACGCTTCACGCAGCCGGAGTTGATTGATGAACCGAACCGGAGTGGTGTTGTAGAGGCGCTTGAAATTGCGTTCGAATTGGCTCGGAGACCAGTGCGCGAGCCGGGCGAGTTCCTCCACACACAAGGGTTCCCGATAATGATTCTGAATGTAGGAAACCACGTTCAGCATGCGGATAAGCCGGAGGCCGGCGGCTTTCTGCTTGTGCGCGTAAAGTCGAGCGAGATAGGTCGCCAGGATGTGAAACGTGCTCTTGATCATGGTTTGCCAGCCCTCGGCGCGCCGGCTGAATTCGTCCTTCAAAGTCGAAAGCAGCGAGGTCACATACGCCAGTTCTTCCGGAACGAGGTGGAGCTTCTTGCGAAAGGACCCGGGACGACCGAACGGCGGTGGCAGGCCGAACAGCGCGTGAAAACCCACGGTCTTGCTCAACTCCCGGCATGACGCCAGAAACTGGCGGGGGTCGAACATGATGTCGCATAACTTTAAGCCGACGGGATCCTGGAATCCGTGGCCGATGGAACCGTCGATGATGAAAACGTCCCCTTCCTCGAGAGCATAACTCTCCGCATCGGCGAGATGAATCCCCCGGCCCCCCAGCACGACCGTGAGCTCGGAGTATTCATGCCTGTGCACCGGAAAGGACCGGATGTGTTCGACGAAACGGATGTTGAAACGGAAATTAGGATCCGGGATGTCGCCCACATACGTCCCATAGCAAGCGTGCGGTCGAGCTTGACCGCCAAGCATCTCGAGGGCCGTCCCGATGATTCTGGGCTGTTTCATGGCGTCAGCATTTCGCTCCGATCGGAACCAGAACTTTCGCCTGGCCTGGCAACTCCCTTCCGTTTCCTTAATTTTCCAGCCCGTACCATCTACGAGATGCGCCTAGAGAACAATCAGCCAGCAACTGAAATTAAGATCAGCTAAACTCTGAATCACTCATAGGGCTTTATCGGAATAGAACCGTCACGCGGACGGTAAGGCTCATCTTGACGCGACGGGTGCGGGTTCTTTGCGCATAACACTCCTGTCCGGGCTTTGTCGGGGGCATTAGGCGGACAGGAGTGTCCGCATTAACGCCAAATTGAGATGTGCTCTGGGGCGGAGCGGATTACTCGACGAAGAACGGATTGTGGGCTTTCTCCTGAGCGACGGTCGTGAGCGGCCCGTGTCCCGGACAAATGAGGGTTTCGGGAGGAAGGGTGAAGATGTGCTCACGGATTTTTTGTTTGGCCAGCCCGGCAAGGTGCCGCGCACCGCCCATCGACCCGGCAAACAGCGCGTCGCCCACTACCGCCGCGTTCGGCGCGTCGCCGGGAAAGTTGCCGATGATGTAAGTCGCGCCGTCTTCCGCGTGACCCGGCGTTTCCCGGTTTGTGATCCGAAGATCGCCCAGATGGATGACATCGTTGGGCCGGTTGCGCTGATCCGCAGGGGCGTTCTTTGAACTGGAATGGAGTTTGACACCAGGGAACTTGCTGCGAATTGGCCCCAGCGCTTCAACGTGATCGTGGTGGGTGTGGGTGATGAAGAGATGTTTCAGTTGCAATTGATTCTGCGCTACAAGGTCGAAGACCGGCCGCGCGTCAAAGCCGGTGTCGAACAGCGCGGCCTCGCGCGAGGTTTCGTCCCAAACGAGATAACAATTGACGCTGAAGCTGGCGCCGCGCGTCGTGATTTGACGAAGCTGCCTCCAGAGGCCAACCTCGATTGGCGAAGGCAGCCAGCCGTCCGCGATACCTTCCAGTTTTCGCGCGTGCAAACCCAGCAAACTCGCCAAAGCCTGGAAGTTCGGGCGCCGCGCGAAGTGGCCGGTCTCTTCCATCGAAAGATACTCGGTTTCGGACAGGCTGGCTGCCTGGGCCGCCGCGGCCGTCGAGACATTGGCCGCCTGGCGCGCTTTGCTCAGGATGTCACCCAGGTGATCTTCCAAATTCATGCGACGAAGTCATTCATTCCTGAGCGCCACGATCGGATCGATCCGCGCCGCGCGGCGCGCGGGCAGCCAGCAGGCGGCCAGCGCCACTGCCATCAGCGTGAGACTCACACCCGCGAACGCGACCGGATCTTGCGTCGGTAATTCCGGCACGGCCGCGGCGAGAAGACGCGCGACGGCGACCGCGCCGCCGAATCCCAGCACGACACCGGTCAAGCTCAGGCGCAGCCCGGTGCCGAGGACGAGCCAAAGCACGTCCCGCATCTGCGCGCCCAACGCCATGCGGATGCCGATCTCGCCCGTGCGTTGCGCGACGAAATAAGAAATGACTCCATAAATCCCCAGAGCGGCGAGGGCCAGGCCCAGAATGGAAAACACGCCGAGGAAAACGCCGGAGAGCGTGAAGTGTTCGAGCATGCGATTCACCATGTTGCGCGCGCCTTCCAGTTCGTTCACGGGCAAATCCGGATCGAGTTCGGCCACGGCGCGGCGCAAAGCCGGGGCGGCATTTTCCGGCGGGCCGAGCGTGCGCAGTTCCACGACGATCCCCGGACGCGGCTCTTGCGCGAGCGGGCGGTAAATTTGCCAGAGCGTCTCCGGTCGGGCCAGGTTGCCCGGGAACCGGATGTCATTGACGACGCCGACAATTTCCTGCCATTCCGGATCGGGATTTGCGCGGTCGTAGCCGCCGATGCGCTTGCCGAGCGGGCTTTCGTTCGGCCAGAAACGGCGCGCCATGGCTTCGTTGATGATGACGACGTTCGGACGATTCGTCGTGTCGGCGGACGTAAAGGCGCGGCCTTGCTGAAGACGGATGCCCATCGTTTCAAAATAATCGGGAGTGACTGCTTCGGCGTTGACGACTGGTTCTTGTCCCAACGGCGGCGCTGGCCGGCCTTCGATGACGAACGGGCGGCTGGTTCCAAATGCCCAAATCGGCAGCGACGAGGATAGCGCGGCGCGTTCGCCCCCTGGCAATCCGGATAAGCGCTCCTCCAGCCGCGCGGCGAACGCCCGGCGTTGATCTGCTGAAGAATACTTCGACGACGTTAGCGGCATCCAACCGGTCAACAAACCATCCACTCGCCAGCCGGGGTCGTGGCGAATGAACCGGTGCAATCCGCCGATGAACAAGCCCGCGCCTGTGAGGAGGACCAGCGCGAGCGCGACTTCACCAACGATCAGTCCGTGCCGCAACACGTTTTGCGAACGGCCGGCGGTGGCGCCGCGCGCCCCGGCCTTCAGCACTTCGTTCACGTT
>JACPRI010000041.1 GCA_016190065.1 Verrucomicrobiota bacterium | reverse complement strand
CGTCTGCAATGTCTATTGCAAGTTCTGCGCGTTTTACCGCACGGAAAAGGAGGACGATGCTTACATCATCACCTACGACGAGATTGATAAGAAAATCGAGGAGACCGTTGCGTTGGGTGGGACACAGATTCTGATGCAAGGCGGGCATCACCCGAAGCTCTCCCTGCAATGGTATCTCGATCTGCTTTCGCACCTCAAAAACAAGTTTCCGCAAGTCAACATTCACGGGTTCAGCCCAAGCGAGTTCATTCATTTTCGCGAGGTCTTCCAAATGCCGCTTGAAGACATCATTTCTCAATTCATGAAAGCCGGGTTGGGCTCGATTCCAGGCGGCGGCGGCGAGATTCTGGTCGATCGCGTGCGCAAACGGATTTCACCGCTCAAAGCGATGAGCGACGACTGGCTCAGCGTGATGGATACCGCCCATCGGCTAGGGCTGAACTCGACGGCGACGATGATGTTCGGTCATGTCGAGGTGCCGGAAGACCGGATCGAACATTTGGAGCGCGTGAGAAACCAGCAGGATAAATCGCTGGCTCAAAGTCGGTCCGGCTTCCAGCCTGCCGAAGGAGGGCCGGCGTTGAATGAGGATACAACTGGCAACGGCGAGCCAGGCGGGATGCAGGCCCTGCGTGCAGCGGGCTTTACTGCGTTCATCGGTTGGACTTTTCAAGCCGAGAACACGAGGCTGCGGGCACCGACCGTTGGCGCTCACGAATACTTGCGCACGCAGGCGCTCAGCCGCATTTACCTGGATAACATTCCGAACATTCAAAGCTCATGGGTCACCCAAGGATTGTCCATCGGACAAATCGCACTGAAGCACGGCGCGAATGATCTCGGAAGCATCATGATCGAGGAGAACGTGGTCTCGCAAGCCGGCACGACTTTCCGCATGACCGTGGAAGACATGAAACGCCTCATCCGAGACTTGGGTTACGAGCCGCGCCAGCGCGATAACTGGTATCGCTTGCTCAACTGAGCCGCACGACCGAAGTGCCCAGCCCGCTCGCGGCGCGGGCGGATCAAATCCGGATTTCCAACTCGCGCGCCGATCTGCGGCCACTCGCTGCATCCAGCCCAGCCAGCCTGTCTCGGGAGAATTCAGCTTCACAACACTCTCTGGCCGCGCCAACATTCTCTATGCAACGAACCAATCCTCATCCAGCGGTTCTTGTCCGGCATGAAGGGGAAAGCCCCAAGGAGCGGAGCGCGTGCGGTTGGCGCCACCTCCTGATCAGCCGCCAGGACAAAGACTCTGACGTCGCCGCGTGGGCCCATGCGGTCGATATCGATGGAGCGCGTGAACACTACCACAAGCGGAGCACGGAGCTTTACTACGTGCTCGAAGGCGAAGGCACCGTGACCTTGGATGGCGTGGAGCACGCGGTTCGCCGAGGTTCCATCGTTCACATTCCTCCCGGCGTCGTTCATGGAGCGAAAGGCCGCGTCCGCGTCCTGGTGGTCGGTATTCCGGACATCGCGGACGACGATTTGTTTTTTCCCGACGCGCGCGGTGAAGCGACCCGGCAACCCGCATGAGCGACCCGGTACGCTGGGGTATTCTTGGCGCAGGACAGATCGCCAAAAAATTCGCTGCGGCATTGAAACAGTTGGCCGACGCGAGACTCGTCGCGGTGGGTTCCCAATCTCCCGAGCGCGCGGAATCGTTCGGCCAGGAATTCGACGCGCCCAAACGCTATGCGAGCTACGCCGAACTGGCGAACGACCCTCAAATCGATGTCGTTTATGTCGCCACAAGGCATCCCGGCCACAACCGGAACGCGTTGCTTGCGCTCGGGGCTGGAAAGGCCGTGCTCTGCGAAAAGCCGTTTGCCCTGAACGCGAGCCAGGCCAGGGAAGTCATCGAGTTTGCCCGCGGCAAAAAGTTGTTTTTGATGGAGGCGATGTGGACGCGTTTCTTCCCGCTGATGGTGAAGCTGCGCGAAATGTTGCGCGAGAAAGTCATTGGCGAAGCCCGCATGCTAATCGCGGATTTTGGCTTTCGCGCCGAGTTCGATCCGGCCAGCCGCCTGTTCAACCCCGCCGACGGCGGAGGCGCTCTTCTCGACGTCGGCGTTTATCCGGTTTCGCTCGCGTCCATGATTTTCGGGGCGCCGGCGAAGATCACGAGTCTGGCGCGTTTAGGACAGACCGGCGTGGACGAGGAGTCAGCTGTGCTTTTGCAGCACGCCGGTGGCGAGCTGGCCATGCTGGGATGCGCGCTGCGCACAAACATGCCGCAGGAAGCGGTGATCCTGGGTCGCTCGGGCCAGATTCGCATTCACAGTCCCTGGTGGCGGCCCCACTCGATGACTCTCACCATCGACCAAGACCAGAAACGGGCCGAGAGAAAGAAACGCCTGAGATTCAATCTGCCGTTCGCACGTCCAATCTCCTTGAGCATCATCGCCCGCGTCGGATCGGAAAACACTCTGGAATTGCCGTACGAAGGAAATGGTTATGGCTATGAGGCAGCAGAAGTCATGCGGTGCCTTCGCGCAGGGAAGGTGGAAAGCTCGGTCATGCCGCTGGATGAAAGCCTTTCGATTATGCAGACCCTGGATGCAATTCGCGCGCCATGGGGCCTCAGATATCCCGGCGACTCTCGTGAATAACTTCGTGAAAATCTTTGGAACAAGCTGTGAAAATCTGGTGAATAGCAGGGGTGAAGACGCTGCGATCCGGCCATCCTTCGCGGTCGCAAAGCACCCAGGTGAATATTGTGTGAACAGCGTGAATAACCTTCCCCGTCTCGCGCCCCCACCCCTGCACCTGGACCATCTGTATCTTCCGTAATCCCTGGCTCTTCGACGATTCCCCCAAACTTGTCGCGAGAAACCGATGCCGGACAAAGCCTGGTGAATTTCTTTGCATTCCGAGCTTTTTCTCGGTTTTTGAAGCATGGGCGTTCGCAGCTCGAATGATTCCTGCACGATGCCAGAGCCTTGTCAGTCGAGGTTGGCCACGGTCAAACCTGCGTTTTTGCCGACGGTCACCGAGCTCGTACGCACGTATGCGTACGCCGGACCCGGCCGCGGTCGCGCCGAGAGACTTGACACCTTCGTGTCCGCTCGCATCCTCGGCAGCGATTCACTTGCACAGCGTCGCTTTTCAAAAACACGGATCGATGCAGAGCGCAGAGGTTCCAACGTCGCGGGATTTTCGAACCGCGTTCTGCGAACGCTTCCAATGCCCGCCGGCGGAATTTGAAAAAAGAGCGTTCTGGCGTTGTCTCTATCCACACGCGACCGTTGCCGCTCGGCTGATTCAATTGGTAAATCCGGACTATTTTGAGCCGGACTTGAGAACACTCCGGCACATCGGAAATGCCAGCACCGTCACCCATCTCCTCGCCGAAGTGAACTCGTTCCGCGCCGATTATCGGATGCGGTCGCGATTTTTGTACGATGTCCTCCGCCTCCGCATTTCGGGGAAGCGGGTCCTGCGCCTGGCGTCCGAAGTGATGCGCTGAGGCGCGAGTGCATTCCAGGCGCAGCGCCGCCTGTTTCGAGGCTGTGGCATTGACGCCCCGGATGCGCCGCCAGTAATCTGCGCAGCATGCTCGAGAGAGAATCCCGCGCGCCCGGGCCCGTCACTGAATCTTCACCGCCGCCAGACTCAGAGCCTTCATCAGGCCTCTCCAGTCGATCTCGTCATACCCATATTCTGTTCGGGCTTTTTGTCGGGACCGCTTTAGGCCTGTTGGCGAATCTCCTTCTCGGCGGCAACCATCCCGGCGTGGCATGGTGCATCGCGTCCATCACCGAGCCGGTCGGCCAACTCTTTCTGCGCCTGCTGCTCATGACGGTCATCCCGCTCGTCTTTTCGTCGCTGGTGGTCGGCATCGCTCAAATCGGTGACGTGCGCAAGTTGGGCCGGATCGGCGTGAAATCGTTCGCCTATTGCTTCGTCATTTCCGCGATCTCCGTCGTGATCGGCCTGACCCTGGCCAACACGGTTCAGCCTGGAAAACGGGTGAGTCCGGCGACGGCGGCCGAACTGCAGAACCGTTACGGCGCCGATGCGTCGCAACAAGTCCAGGCTACAAAGAAAGCGGGCGCAAGCGAGTCGGCTGTGCTGCAAATTGTGAAGACCTTTGTCCCGGCGAATCCCATGGCCGCCATCGCGAGCGATCCGCCGAATATGCTGCACCTGATGTTTTTTTCGTTGATGATCGGCGTCGCCGTCGCACTGATCCCCACAGCCACCGCGGCCCCGTTGCTGCGCGCGCTTGAAGCGCTTTTCGCGATTTCGTCAAAACTGATCGACCTCATCATGCTGATGGCGCCGTTCGCGGTCGCTTGCCTGCTCTTCACCAACACGGCGCGTTTCGGCCTCGAGATCCTGTTCGCGCTGGGCTGGTTTGTGGCGACGGTACTGGCCGGGCTGGCGTTGCACATGTTCGGGACGTACTCGCTGGCCGTCCGTTTCCTTTCCCGGATTTCGCCGCTCGAATTCTTTCGACGCATCAAACTCGTCATGCTGACGGCGTTCTCCACGTCGTCTTCCAACGCGACCCTTCCAACCGCACTGCGTGTTTCCGAGGAGAATTTGGGCGTGCCCCGCGAGATCGGCAGCTTCGTCCTCACCATCGGTGCGACGGCGAATCAGAACGGCACCGCGCTTTACGAAGGGATCACGGTGCTGTTTCTCGCTCAACTGGCGGGTGTCGATCTCTCCCTGGGCCAACAGCTCACGGTGGCGTACCTGGCCATACTCGGAAGCATCGGGACCGCTGGAGTGCCTTCGGGATCGATCCCGTTCATCGTCCTCGTGCTCGCGACCATCAACGTGAACCCTGCATTGATCGCGGTGATCCTGGGCGTGGACCGCATCCTCGACATGTGCCGCACAACTCTGAACGTCGCCGGCGACCTCACTGCCGCGACGTTCGTCGCGCGATCCGAAGGGCATGAACTGCTAAAGCCGTCACGCGCCTTGAAAAAGGCGGGAGGTAACGAATCGGGTGGTTAACCGCGAATCGACGCCAATCTGAGGCAGCGACTCCGGTTGCGAGGCTTTCGACACGTTCCGCTTCTCGTGCCTTCGCATGCAATCGCGGTCGAACTGGCAGCGGTGGCGGATGAAAATGGCGTTTGCTTCGTCTGCGGCTTGGGTTAGTTTGATCGCATGTCAACCGGAGTTCAGCCGCGCTCGCTCACTTATGAGGAGGAACGAGGCAAGCCTATGCCAAGCCGCAATCATGGAAGGGTCCAAGCGAACCTGACTGGAGAGTTTCTGCAACAAGGGCAGTTTTCAATCTACAGTGAATTGACGCTGACCATCGCGGACACAAACTACACACCGGACATCAGCGTTTACCCTCGTGAACCCGGAGATTATCGCCACGATGAGGCGAGTCGCGCCGATTTGCCGCTCGTCGCAGTCGAGATTTTCTCACCTAGCCAGAGCCAGCAGGAGGTCGTGGAAAAAGCGGAGATTTATCTTCGTAACGGAGTGAAAAGCTGCTGGATCGTCTCGCCTCCACTGCGCACGGTAACTATTCTGTTGCCGGACGGACGCGAGGAAGTTTTTCATCGCGGCGCGGCCAAAGATCCGGTGACCGGCCTGACGGCGGATTTAGCCGCAGTGTTCTCCTGAGCCTGTGCTTTCCGACGAAAATACGCCCGCCGCAGGCCTTCGGAATTCCCTTCCCGGCTGAATTGATTCCCTTAACAGAAAGGAAGCAGAAGACACTACGGGAGAACCCGGCGCCGCCCGACCGCTTTCCGACGAGACAGAGGATCACGCGGATGAACTCGGAAATTACTTCTGCAACGCTGTAACACTGTAACGATTTTGTGCGTGATCGCACCGCGCTCCGCACCGAGACCAACTGCGATTGATTCCGCGGAGGGCGCTTACCCGCTCCGCTTCTCCTCGCCGCGGCTGGCGACCTGTTCCTCCAGCGGCGTCACTGGATCGATGAAAAACCAGCAGATCGCGCCGATGGCATAGACAAACGCGAAGATGTAAAAATTGAAATCCCAGTTGTTCACCCACGTCACCACGATTGGAGCGACGCCGCCGCCGAGGTTCCCCATCATATTCATGCTGCCGGAAAGGGAGCCGGCGTACTTGCCGCCGACGTCCATGCAGGCGCCCCAGCCGCCCGGCATGGCAAGATCGTTGCCGAAACTGGCCATCCCGACCGCGAGCATGGCGAACAGCGGATGATTCAGTTTTGTCGCCAGGACCAGCATAGCCGCCGCTCCCACCAACCCGATCACCGCCATTACGCGGCGGGTCTGGGCGGTGCCAATAGCGCGGGCGATCGGCGTCGAGATCAAGCCGCAGAAGAGCGACCCCAGACCGCCGAAGAACAGCGGAATGCAGTTCAGCAGTGCGCGTTCCCATGGTCCGAGGCCCGGAAATCGCTGGTCCACGTAGGTGGGCATCCAGGTGATGTAAAAATACCAACTGTAGGCCATGCAAAAATATTGCAGCCAGAGCAACCAGACGGTTCGGCTCGCGACAAACTTGGCCCAGGGCACTTTTCCGTGGCTGGCCGCGTTCTTTTCCGCGTCCGCGAGCAACGCCAGTTCCCCGGCGTTCACGCTCGGATGAAAACGCGGGTTGTCCCGGAACCAGCGGAAAAAGAAATACGCCCAGACTACGCCGATGGCGCCGAAGGTCACGAACGCCCACCGCCACGACATGAACGTGAGGACCCAAACGACCAGCAACGGCGTGAACGCGCCGCCCCAGCGCGCGCTCATCCACATGATGCCTTGAGCTCGGACGCGTTCGGGCTGGGGCAGCCAAATCGTGAACGCTTTGGTCAAATTGGGAAAGCAACCTGCCTCGCCCATGCCAAAGAAGAATCGGAAAATCACCAGCGACGCCAAACCCCACGCCCACCCGGTCAGAGCGGTGAAAATCGACCACATGATTACGACGCGCATCAAAACCAGCCGGGGTCCGATCTTGTCGCCCAGCCAGCCTCCGGGAATTTCAAACAGCGCGTAGGACCAGGCGAAGGCCGCAAAGGCGAGGCTCATTTGTTCCTTCGTCAGTCCCATGTCGCTCATCATGAGCGGCGCAGCCTTGGAAATGCAGACGCGGTCGATGTACGTGACGATAGAAAGCGTGACGGCAAAGAAGATCACCCAGTAGCGCGCGTGGCTCGGTGGCTGATTTTGATCGGAGGGAGAAGACATGGACTGGGCCGGGCGAATGTTTGCGCTCATGCGGGTGCTCTAATAGGTATCGGAATTGCCGGACCGAGCGCAATGGTTTTCGTCCGTGCGTGCCAAAATTCGCAATCCTCTGCGTCGCCCGGTTCCGGACAATTTGAAATCTCCAATTTGAGATTTGAGATTCTCAGGGCGAGACCCACGCCTCCAGGATCTGCTTCACCAACGCAGCGGGAAGGGCATAAGAGGCGACGCGACCAGCGCGGGCGATGTTGAGGCCAATCGCTTTGCCTTCCAGATTCACCAGCGGCCCGCCGCACTGCCACGGTTGCAGGACCGTGTCGTGCTGGAGGGCAAGATCGAATCCATCCGCGCGTTGACTGAGTTCGCCGCCCATGCGGTTCATCCGGTCCTGACGGTCCAGCCCGCCGCCGCGTCCGCGTCCGGCCCTTCGTTGCTGGCCCGGGGATTCGGGCATGATCTTCACTCGCGTCTCAAATTCCTTTTCTTCGCGTTTGACGCGAAGTTTCACGAAATCTCCAGGTTGGATTTGCCGGAGCATTTCGATCAACCCGGCGCGATCTTCAGCCCGTTGGTCGTTCAGACTGAGAATGACGTCGCCCGATCTCAATCCCGCCCTTTCCGCACCGCCGCCGGGAGTGATCGATCGGATGGCCGCCGCAGTTGATTCGGATTCCAATTGCACTCCGACGAACGGCGGCGGCTCAGCCATCATGGGTACGTCAACGTCGAATTCTTCCTCGTCGCGACGAACCCGGAGCTTGACCGTCTCACCTTCGCGAAATTGGCGGAGCGCGGACATCAACTCTTCGCTATCCTTCATGGGCTCGCTGTTCAGGGTCATGATGACGTCGCCCGATTTCAGCCCGGCCTTTTCTGCGCCGAGGCCCTTCGTGATTCTCCCGATCACCGCCTTCGAGGTGTCGAAACTGAGAGAAACGCCGATATAAGCGCGCTTGTGCAGTTTGCGGATCGGCACGCTGATGATGCCGGCGCCTTCCGGTGTGATCCCGATTCCGGGCGTGACTGCCCATTGACCGACGAGCACTTCTCCGGAAGCCCATTCGATCGGCTTCAAACCGGCGGCCGCGACTTTGATCAAAGCCAGATCATTTTCCTCGTCCACACCGAGCAAAGTGCCCTCCACCTCCCGGCCATCCGAGAATCTGGACGTGAGCGTGCCGTCCTTGATCTCGCTGGCCTTGGTGAGGACCAAACCGTTCGCGTCGATGATCGTGCCGAGAGAGACGGTCTTTTCGTTCTGGATGAGTTTCACGATGGAATCGCGCACGGCTGCGGCGGCCGGGG
>JACPRI010000456.1 GCA_016190065.1 Verrucomicrobiota bacterium | reverse complement strand
TTTCTTGACAAATTCGCGGGCGGCCTCCTGCTGCGCCGAAGGAACACTGTCCGAGCGGTCCAGGACAAAATACACATTCATCCCTTCCAGGGGACGCTTCCATTGCAAGCCGGCGACGGCCAGCACGAGCAGGAGCACCATCAGAACGCGCAACGAAAACGCCATCCACCGCCGCCACGGGCTGATCTGGACATCCGTCTTCCAGGCCAGCCAGATCACCCAGGCCAGACACACCGGCGCGAGGACAAGCCACCAGGGATTGGTGAATTGGAAGCTCATGCCGATTTTCGCCGGATAAATTTTTGCACGCGATGATTCCGCGAATCCGCGACGTACAGATTTCCGCCGGAGTCCAGCGCCAGGCCCCACGGATTGGCAAATTGTCCGGGGGCTGAACCCGCGCCGCCGAGCAGTTCCAACGATCGGCCCTGCTCATCGAAAATTTGCACCCGGCTGTTCCCGAATTCGCACACGTATTGCCGCCCCACCGCGTCCACCTGCACGTCGTAAGGATAACTCAGCTCTCCTGGTCCGTCGCCCGCGCGGCCATAGGCCTCCAGAAATTTGCCGGCGGGTGAGAAAACCTGAATGCGATGATTGCACGAATCCGCGACGTAGAGGCGATCGTGCCGGTCGATGCCGAGCCCTTCCGCGCGGTTGAACTGGCCGTCGGCCGATCCGGCCTCTCCGATCGATTGTAGGAACGCCCTGCCTTGTCCGGTGAATTTCTGCAACCGCTCAACTTTGCCGTATTCACTGACGTAGATTTCGCCTCGCGAGTTCACGATGGCCGAGCGCGGAAACATCAATTGGCCGGGATGGGTGCCGGGATTGCCCCATTGGCAGATCAGCTTGCCCTCCACTGAAAAATGGTTGACTCGCGAATAGTGCGGCTCAATCACGACGATGTTGCCGGCCTGATCCCGGCACAGGCCCTTGGGTTTGCCCAAATCCGTCTGGGGCATCTGCCAGGACAGCAGGAACTCCCCCTCTCGAGAAAACTTTTGCACGCGGCCCGTCATGTCCACGACATACAAATTGTCCTCGGCATCGACCGCGACAGACCGAGGTTTGTTGAATTGGCCTGGCGCAGTTCCCCGGCTGCCGATGATCTGCACGGAACTGAAGAATTGACTTTGGATGGGCGTGACGTTTGAAGCGATCGGGCTGCAGCCAGCGAGCGCACAACACGCGCCCAGCGCCGGTAGGGACGCGTTCCACCGCGTCCCACTTGTGCCCCGGCTTCTCCCGGCAAACCAGAGCGCGAGCGGCGCGACCGCTAGAGCCAGGAGCAAGAGACACAGCGCGTTCACCTGATCGTTCCATCCGTAATGCAGCAGATTGAACACACGGAGAGCCAGCGTCTCGCCTCCGGGCGGAACAATCAAGACCAGCGTCTCGACATCCCAGAGGCACAATAAATAGGTCACGTAGCCGGCGGCGGCGATCTGTGGCGCGATTTGCGGCCACTGGACGTGCCACAGGATTTGAGCGGCGCTGGCTCCGTTCAGTTTCGCTGCATCCGTCAAATCGGAATCCACCGAGTGCATGGCGTGTGCTGCGGCGCTCCAACTGACCGCGAAATAGCGCAGTGCGAAGCCGAACACCACCAGGCCGGCGCTCTGGCTAAGAATCGACAAAGGCAACGCTCGGTTGAAAAGGAAGAGCATCGCTATTCCAAGCAACACGCCCGGAACGAAAAACGGAATCCAAAAAAGCGCTCCTGAACGAAATCGCCATAGCGCCAGTCCACTCGCAACGCAGAGCACCGAAGTGACTGCCGCCAACCAGAACGAATTCCAGAGAGCCGCTTTCCCTGCCGCCAAAGCCGCGGGCAACTCTGTCCAGGTGCCTTTCACACCGGCCAGATGTCCGATGGGCAGTCCGACGGCCATGACCATCAGAAGAACCGACACGATGCCGCTGCCCCATAACCAGGCGGTCCCCAGTTGCTTTCTGAAAAGGTCCGGGGTGGTTCCCCCATCCAGCGACGGCCATGCGATGCTGCGGCGACTTAGCCAAAGCACCAACAACATTGGCGCCAGGATCAACGGCCAGCACAAGCTCAGGGCTGCGCGGTAGTCGAGCGCGGTGTTGAAGCTGACCCACAACTCGGCGGGAAACACTTTCGTCTGGAGAATCGCCGGCACGGCAAAATTATTCAGAGTCAGCACGAAAATCAAAACCCCCGCCACGCCCAGCGCCGATCGGGCCAGCGGCAGGAGAAGCCAGCGGATCATCGGCCAACCGTGCAAGCCAGGTTCGCTTTCCAGGTAGCCTCGCTCAATCTTTTGCCACGCGCCGAGCACCAGGAAGAGCGCGATGGGCCATGTCATCAGGGCGAGAATCCAGATCGTGCCCCAGCGGGAATAGATGCTCACCGGCAGCCAGGCCTTCAAAATCCCGGTGTGCCCCAGAAGATGCAGCCAGCAACTGGTGACGAGAAACGGCGGCAACGCCAGGGCGATCGCTGCCACGCCAAGAAAGCCTGCGCGCCAGCGCCGATCCAGCGCCGCGATCCATAACGCGCTTGCGCTGCCCAGCGTCACGGCCAGCAACGTGGCGAGCGCGCTGACCAACAAACTATTCTGTAGCAACGTCCAGTTCATCGCGCCTTAACGCTGGAAACCTGGCCCACCCCATGCCCCTCCCAAGAGGGGAACTTGGTTCGACGCGTCGGTTGAGAGTTTGCCCTCCTGAAGTCGAGAGTGGATGTTCAACGCAAAAATATCTCCTTCAGTTTGATAGTTGCTGCGTCCAGGTCTCGTACCAGTTCATCCCAATGCACCTTTAGCGTGGGCACCTTGATCTCCTGCGGAGATTTGCCTTCCAAAGCATGCACGCGAACAAGCTGGTCGAGAACCTCGACGCGTTGAAGATACTCGAATAGTTTCTGCGCCGCATCCGGATGACGCGCGTTTCGAATCACGCCGATGGTGTTTGGGATCAAGAGCGAATCCTCGTCCAACGGCAACGCCTCGATGGGCAGTCCTTCACGGCGGCCCGCCGCGACGTCATCCGAGTCCGTGAGGCCGATCCAAGCTTCCCCGCGTCCGACCAGTTTCACAACAATTGAATTCCCATCGACCAGGAGCGGCTGATTGGTCTGGAGGGCCTTGCACCACCCGGTCCAGCGAGCTTCGCCCCAGTGCTGTCGAAGGGCCAGAAAGTGTGTGGCCGTGGTTCCGAAGAGTGGATACGCCAGCGCGATTTTCCGGCGCCAGGTTGAATTAGTCAGATCCCGAAAAGTCGCAGGCGCGGCAGCGGCCTGGAGGCAATTCGTATTGATGACAAGGCGGCGGCTACGGTAGCCCATCTCACGCCAGGGATCGGTTTCGCGAAACACTTCTTGCGCGGCGAGTTGATGCGTGCGCAGCGCTTCGTTGCCCCAAAACACATCGCACTGCGGATGGGCGCGCTCGACTAACAACCGATTTGCCAAGCCGACGGTCTTTACCGCTTCGCTGTCGAAAACGGTGCGGACGTCAATCCCGGTCTGGCGCGTGAATTCACGCAGAATCGGCTCGGCATAAACCTGATCCTGGGACACGTAGGCCACAACGAAGGCGCGGTCGTTTCCGCTGCAGCCGGCCAGAAGGCAAGTGAGGCAGAGGAGAATCGTTGCTATGTGATGTGTGATGCGGGATGCGTCAAGACGGGTCCAAGCACGGTCAAATCGTAAATCGTAAATCGTAAACCGTAAATGATTCACGCCGTCCTCCGATGGTAGTACCACCACTCGAACATCAAGACCGCCAGCGCTGCGGCTGCGATCCAGCGCCACAATTCCAGGCTCGCCCTTTGCACCGTCGTAGCCATCGCTTTGGCGTACTTGCCAAAATTCAACTCGGATTTCGGCGTAGTATCGCTTTCCTTAGCGTCGAGCAGATTCACGCAAAACGACACGGTATTCGTCGCGGCGGTGAGCTGATAGACGCCTTGTTTGATCGTATCGCCAAAGACGATCTCTCCGCGTGTAACGTTCACTTCGCACGGGCGGACGGTTCCGTCGGGCAGTTTGATCTGGGCAGCGGCAATGCTTTCGGTGAGGGCGAGCCGAAACGGGCTGCCCGCCTGCACCGCGAGCTGGCTGGCGTTGATCGCCGCCGGGTTGAGCCAATCGACCGCGTTGGCCATGAAGATCGGAAAGGCGATCCGCAGCGGCCAGGTGCTCTGCATGGGATCAAATCCAACCCAGACAATTCGTTGGCGCCCCAATTCGCCCGCCAGGATCAAGGCCGTTTGCGGAGAATCGACGATTGACGCCGCCCAGGTCGGGGTTTTCACCGAAAGGGTTTCCGCGACGAGGACATTGTCGAAATTCACGAACCGGAGCAGCGGATGACTCGCTTTCCAATCCACGATGGCGGGAGATTCCACGCGCGACCAGCCCTCGAACAAGTTCGTGGAGGCGGTGTGGAACGCCAGCACGTTAGGCTTCGGCCACACGGCCGGGTCCATATTGTCCAGCACCACCAGATCGAACGGAGCCGCGGCATCGGTCAAGGTGGACCCCACGCTGAGATTCACGTGCGGCACGGCGCGCAGCGCCTTGGCCAGAACGTCGTTCCCCGAGGTGACCAAAAGGGTTTTCACCGGCTGCGGCAGCAAGCTGATCATAGATGCCTGGTTATCCACAGACAGTTCATCTTGAACCGTGAGCTGGATGGAAATGACGGCGTCGCGCTCTTGCGCGGTGATGAAAACCTGGGGGGACGTTTCGCGTGGCGCAAGGTTCAGTGATTTCGTTTCGATGAGCTGGCCGTCCATCCGGAACTCCAATTGCGTTTGCTGGGCATTAGTGGAGTAATTGGCCACGCTGGTGAAAACCGCCCGCTGCGTTGCGTTCTCCGGGTTCGCGCGAACATCCAGCGTCGTGATGCCGAGGTTATTCGCTCGCTGCCCGACTCGATGAAACACCAGCGGCAAGCTGCTGTTCTCAAACTCTTCCATCACCGGCACCGCGCCGTCGCTGAACAAATGAATTTCCGCGGCGGAAGTATTCTGGATGAGCGTTTCCGCCAGTTTAAGCGCTTCCTTCAGCCGGGTGGGTGTGTCCGCGGCGCTGCAGGCCTGGAGCGCCCGACGGAGCGCGGCCTTTTCCCTCGTCGCGGATTGCTTGACCTCCGTATTGGCGGCCGCTTGCAGCACAACCATCTGATCGGTGTCATGCATGGCATCGACCAATCGCAAGGCCTCGGCGCGCGCTTTTTCAAATCGGCTCGGGGCTTCGTCTGTGCTTTGCATGGAAGCCGAGGCGTCCAGGATGACCACCTGGAGCCTTCCGCCGGTGGTTTTGCCGGAAAAGTAAGGCCGCGCCAGCGCCAGGATAGCGAGCAGCAGCAGCAGGATTTGGAGCACGAGCAACCAGTTGTGCCGAAGCTTTTGGAAGGGCGCGCTGGCCTGCGTTTCGGCGAGAAACTTTTGCCAAAGCAGCGTGCTCGACACCAAACGCACCACCCGCCTCCGCTTCAGCAAGTAAAACAAGATTACCACCGGAATAGCCGCGGCGAAGAAGAAGGCGAATGGGGAAAGAAAGCTCACTGGTTCTAGGAGTGCGGAGTGCGGAGTGCGGAGTGCGGAATTTCGGAAATGCCCGCCTCGCTGTTTCCTCGACCTTTGGTTCGCTTCGCAGTATTGATCGAACTAACCGCGATCGCAGTCAATTCGTCGGCTTCCAGCAAGAGTGAATTTGTTCGCTCCTCCTTGGTTTTGCCCGCCAATATCAAGAGCTCCATCCAGTAGGCGGTTTCGTCTGCTTCCTCTTCGACGGTCCCCATTTTCGAGATAAAGTCCGCCGGAGATTTTGCGCGGCTGGCGGCTCTGTAATTGGCTCCAACCGATGTCCCGGCGCGCAGCAACTGATTGCCCAGCGTGCGGCTGGTTCGGTCATCGGGCAATGCCTCGACGAACTTGATCACGTCCAGCGCAAACTTCTTTGTGCGATCCTTTAGGTTCTCATTGCTCATTATGTGTCCTGTGGTTGACTTTATTCTTCCGAGTAGTCCGGCCATTCTCAAATCACTCCGCATTCCGCGCTCCCCGCTCCGCACTCCCTCATCCCCACACCTCCGCTTCGCGCAGTTGTTTGAGGAGAAGCTGCTCCAATCGCGTGTCCGACGTCGCGGTGAAAAAGTTGATCCCGCGCGACTGGCAGCACTCGCGCAGCCGCTGGCAAAAACTCTGCACGGTGCGCTGATAAATCGAGAGCCGGTAGCGGCCAAACGTCACCTCCTGTTGATGGCCCGTTTCCGAGTCCACTAAACGCAGATCGCCGAAGACTCCCGGATTGACCTCTTCGGGGGCCAGGATTTGAACGGCGCTGACCTGGAAGCCGCGACCGACCAACGCTGTCAAACCGGGCTCATACCCGGCCGGGTCGAGAAAATCGCTCAAGACCACGGCCACACCGGCCTGGCGCGCGGCCAGCGCGCCGCGTCTCAAGGACTCATTCAACGCGGCGGTGCCTTGCGCCGTAACCCGGCTGAGATTCTGGAAAAACTGGATCGCGGATTTTCGGCCGCGCACGGCCCGCAACGCCCCGCGCACGGCCCCCTCGCCCATCGCATCGGGAAAAGCGACGACCGAAACGCGGTCGAATCCGCACAGGGCCACGTAGGCCACGGCGGCCGACACCTGCCGGGCGAAATCAAACTTGCGCGGCGCTCCGAAGGTCATGGACTCGCTGGCGTCCAGAAAAATCGTGACCGGCAACTCACGCTCTTCCTCATAAAGCTTCAGGAACAACCGCTCCAGCCGTCCGTACAGGTTCCAGTCGAGGTAGCGAAAATCGTCGCCGGGCACGTAGTTCCGGTAGTCGGCGAATTCCACGGATTGGCCGCGCGCGCGACTGCGCCGTTCTCCCTTGGCGGAGCTTTTGGCCCGCCGCGCCGCCAGCAGTTGAAATTGCTCCAGCCGGCGAAGCAGATCGGGGGTCAGCAAGGAATCGGGCATACGCGGCGTGATGGCATCGATCGCTCTCCCGCGCCAAGCCAACTATTCAAATTCCAACAGGAGGACACAGAGGAAACAGAGCCTGACAGAGGCGAAACACAATTTTTTGTTCTGATCATTCGGTTACGAAATGGTGCGCGCTCAACATCGTTGGAATTGATAAGATACCACTGTCCGTAGCCTCCGTTCTCTCCGTTGGTCCTATTCTAATTGGATTGTGCCGGCTAGGCCGCGACTGCCGCGTCCCGCGGGACGTCTTTGAGGATCTGATCGACGATAAGGTCGGTAGTGATGCCTTCGGCTTCCGCTTCGAAGTTGAGAATGAGCCGGTGGCGGAGCGCGGCGTGACTCACCGCGTCTATGTCGTCAAAGCTCACGTTGAACCGGGCCTGGGTCAAAGCCCGCACCTTGCCTGCCAACACCAGGGTTTGGGCGCCGCGCGGGCTGCTGCCGAATCGCAAATACTGATTCGAGATGGGCGCCGCCGTTTGTGTTTTCGGATGCGTCGCCATGACCAGGCGGACCGCGTAATCTTTCACATGGGAAGCAACGGGCACTTGCCGCACGAGCTTCTGCAGTTCGAGCATCGTGTCTCTGTCCACGATCTTTTGGACTTCGGTCTTCGTTCCCTCTGTCGTGCGATTCAAAACTTCGGTCAATTCATTCGCGTTCGGGTAAGTCACGAGCAATTTGAAAAAGAACCGATCCAGTTGCGCCTCCGGCAGCGGGTAAGTTCCTTCCTGGTCGATGGGATTCTGAGTCGCCAGCACGAAAAACGGTTCGGCGAGCCGACGAATTTCTCCACCTGCTGTCACGCTTTTCTCCTGCATGGCTTCGAGCATGGCCGACTGCGTCTTAGGCGTGGCACGGTTGATTTCATCCGCGAGAATCAGATGCGCGAAGATGGGTCCTTTTTGGTATTGAAACTCGCGGCGACCGGCTGGCGTTTCCATGACAAGGTTGGTTCCCAGAATATCGGCCGGCATCAGGTCAGGCGTGAATTGGATTCGATTGAACGAAACATCCAGCACCTCGCCGAGCGTCCGAACCAGGAGCGTCTTGCCGAGGCCGGGAACGCCTTCCAGAAGCACGTGCCCTCCCGAGAAGAGGGCGATCAAGGTGCCCTCGACGATCTCTGAGTGCCCGACGATGACTCGTCCGATTTCCTGCCGCATCGCCGAGTAAGTCTGGTGAAAAAGCCGTATGTGTTCCTCGGTATTCATTTCATTTTTTCAGATCATCGAAGTAATCCCGCACGGCCGATTGGTAAGCGCGGGGAACTTGATCCTGACTCAGCGCGCTTTGGGCATCGCTCTGCGCCGCCGTGGCGACTTCCTTGAAGTCCACCTTGCTCATGCCCTTGATGCTGACGCCGCGCAAGGTGATGCTCGGCATCGGCCCGCCCGGGTTGATCTGGCCTTTAACTTTGGTCGGCGCGAGATTGTCCGCCATTTGCGCGTCACCTCGATCTGTGATGCCCCGCGAATCTTCATCCGGCCGCACCACGCCCGAGTTATCCCAGCGATCCTTAATCTCCGAAATATCCAGCCACTGACTGTCGTCCGCCCATGTGCCCACGCCGGCCCCAACCCCGCCATCCTGTCCGGCTCGCGGTGTTCTGGACTGACCCCATTTCTGGCCGTTGCCGATGGCCATCTGGGCCCGCTGCAAGGCCTCGAGCGTCGCCATCAGCGATTTGGCGTCTTCGAGTTGCGACAGCAGATTCTCCAGCTCTTTGGCGGCGTCGGCCAGAGACTGCGC
>JACPRI010000040.1 GCA_016190065.1 Verrucomicrobiota bacterium | reverse complement strand
TTCGAGAAATGGGATTTGCCCTGGGCGCAGATCGGCGTGGTTACGGACACGGGACAAATGGTGGTTAAGAATCATGGCCAGATTGTGGCGGACATCCCGACTCGAAAGCTCGCGAACGAAGCCCCCATTTACCATCGGGAGTCACGCGAGCCCGGCTACTTGAAAACCGTGCGGGAGTTCACGTTGGGGAAGATTCCCGATACGAACGATCCGGTTGCGGATTTGAAAACCCTCCTCGCCTGGCCGACCATCGCGTCGAAAAGCTGGGTGTACCGCCAGTACGACCACACGGTTCGCGCTTGTTCAGTCATCCGCCCTGGCTCGGACGCCGCCGTGCTGCGGATCAAAGAGGATTCGCTGCCGCCCATTCCTCAAAATCCGCACTCCGCACTCCGCACTCCACACTCGGAAAGGTTTATCGCGCTGACGGTCGATTGCAACGCGGTGTATGTCTATCTGGACCCGTACGAAGGCGGCAAGATCGCCGTCGCCGAAGCGGCGCGCAATCTGGCCTGCACCGGGGCGACGCCGTTGGGGATCACGGACAATTTGAATTTTGGCAATCCGCACAACCCGGAAATCTTCTATCAGCTTCAAAAATCCGTCGAAGGTCTGGCGGAGGCGTGCCGGGTTTTTGAAGTGCCTGTGACGGGCGGAAATGTCAGCCTTTACAACCAGAGCCCCGCCGGGCCGATCGATCCGACGCCCACGGTGGCGATGGTCGGCCTCATCGAGAAACCGGAACACATCACCACGCAGTGGTTCAAGGACGAAGGCGACGTCATTATTTTGCTGGGGGAAGGAATCAATTCAGAAGACCCGCTGCTTGGTTTGGGTGGCTCTGCGTATCTTCAAAGAATTCACGGTTTGAAGACCGGGCTCCCGCCTAGGTGCGACCTGGCGCAGGAACGAGGTCTGCACGACGCCGTGCGAGCATTGATCCGTTCGGGGTTGATCAAGAGCGCGCATGATTGCAGCGAAGGCGGGTTGGCCGTGGCCCTGGCCGAGTGTTGTGTCTCGCAGCAAGTCCCCCGGGATACGCCACGCTTGATGGGCGCGGAGATGGATTTGACGTTGCTTGAATCCGGAGAGCCCGAGACTTCCAGATCCCGCGCCTCCCGATCTCAAGTCTCAAATTCGAGATTAGAAATTCGCGGCCAAACCGCACCGGCGGGCTCGTCGTCCGAGATTCGTTTGGATGCTTGGCTCTTTGGAGAGACGCAGTCCCGCGTGATCATCTCGGCCAGCGCGTCGAATGCAGAAGAAGTCTTGCAGTGCGCTCGCCGCTCAAGCATCACTGCCTCACGACTCGGCACGGTCGGCGGGGCGGCGTTGAAAATAAGATTGAGTGGGGGTGAATTGACTTGGGACTTGCGCGAGTTGCACGACCTCTGGTGGAATTCCATCGCGCGTGCGATGAAGTGAATTGTGATTTCCGACTCGCACACTTGACCGCCGAAAGCCACAAACTTAGGGTTGCTCAGCGTGAACGACTATGGCCACCGCTCTGATCCAGCTTGAAAGGCAAGCACTGGCACTTCCGCCGAAAGCGCGGGCGCGGCTCGTGGCGAAGTTATGGGCTAGTCTTGGAGACGCGGCTTCTCCTCTGAGCGCGTCCTGGCGATCTGAAATCGACCGGCGTTGCCGCGAGATCGATGATGGGAAAATCGAAATGATTCCAGGAGATCAGGTGTTCCGTGAAACTCGCCAGATTCTGCAGAAGAAACGCACCAAGTGAACTATGAGTTTCACCCTGGCGCGCGTTGAGTTCCAAGAGTCAGCGGCATGGTATGAGCAGCGCCGTCCTGGCCTTGGAGAAGAGTTCGTTCAAGATATCCTCGAAGTCATCGAGTTGATCCTACAAGATCCGCTCGTCTGGAGAAAAATTGGCAGGGAAGTCCGATGGTGTTTAGCCAAGCGATTTCCGTTCGGGGTGATTTATCGCATTCGCGAAGGCAAGATTGAGATTGTCGCCGTCATGCACCAAAGTCGAAAGCCGGGATACTGGAGAAGCCGTTTGTAGGCACGATGATGATACAATGATCTGAATGGCTCAAGATTACCCCAAACACTACTGCGGCGTCTTCGGCGTTTTTGGCCATCCAGAAGCGGCCGACCTCACGTACTACGGCCTCTATGCGCTGCAGCATCGCGGCCAGGAAAGCGCGGGCATTGTCACTTGTGACGGCAAACAATTCCGAAGTCACCGGGACATGGGCCTGGTCTCGCAGGTGTTCACGGGCAAGATTCTGCATCAACTGGTCGGCCACATGGCCGTGGGCCATACGCGCTATTCCACCACCGGTTCTTCCCAATTGCAGAATGCCCAGCCGCTGACCATCAGTTGCCGCCGCGGCCAAATTGCCATCGCCCACAACGGCAATTTGACCAACGCCGTCCTCCTTCGCGATGAACTCGAAGAGAAAGGCCAGGTCTTTCAGACCACCGTCGATAGCGAAATCATTTTGCACCTCATGGCCCAGCCAACTCTCGGCGGCACGGAGAATAATCTGATCCAGACCGTGCGCCGGATCGAAGGTGCCTACTCGCTCGTCATCATGACCGAGCAGGAACTGATCGGCGTCCGCGATCCGCACGGCTTTCGGCCGCTGTCCATCGGGAAGGTGGACGGAGCCTGGGTGCTGTCGAGCGAGACGAGCGCGTTTGACCAGATCCACGCCAAACTGGAGCGCGACGTTGAACCGGGCGAAATCGTCATCATCGACAAAAACGGCCTGCGCAGTTTGCAGGCGTTTCCCGAATGCGCGCGCCGGGCCTTCTGCATTTTTGAATATGTATATTTTGCCCGCCCCGACAGCGTCATCGCCAACCGGAGCGTCTATCAGGTTCGCATCGACCTGGGCCGCCAGCTTGCCCGCGAACATCCGGTCCAGGCCGACATCGTGATTCCTGTGCCGGACAGCGGGCTCTACGCCGCACTCGGTTACTCGCGTGAGTCGGGGATTCCCTTGGAACTCGCCTTCATCCGAAATCATTATGTGGGACGAAGCTTTCTTCAGCCCTCCCAGCTCATCCGCGACTTTGACGTGCGCGTGAAGCTGAACTTGATTCCTGAGTTGGTCGAAGGCAAGCGGGTTATCATCGTGGACGATTCCATCGTGCGCGGCACGACCTGCAAAACGCGCGTGAAGACGCTCAAGGAAGCGGGCGCGCGCGAGGTGCACGTGCGCGTGAGTTGTCCGCCGCACATGCATCCCTGCGTCTATGGCATCGATTTCCCCGACCGCAGCAAGCTCATGGCCGCCAACCATTCGGTTCGGGAAATCCAAAAGTATTTGAACGCCGATTCGCTGGCGTATCTTTCCCAGGAAGGCATGGTCGCGGCCACGCGGCATCCCAAAGAAGGTTTTTGCATGGCGTGTTATGACGGCAATTATCCGGTGCCGTACGATTCGTCCATGGACAAGAACATCATCGAACGCCGCCGCGCGCGCGTCGAAAGCCTGGGCGAAGCGCTGGCCAAGGAAGAGCTGCAGCCGCGGTTGTTGTGAGTGCTCGAAAAGCCTATGCCGCCGCCGGCGTCGATATCGACCTCGGCAACAAAGTCAAATCAAGCTTGCCGCGATTGCTCGCGTCCACCCATCGACGCGAAGTGCTCGGCAAAGTCGGAGGGTTCGGAGGTTTGTTCGCGCTCGACACGCGCCGATACCACCAGCCCGTGCTGGTCTCCAGCGTCGATGGCGTGGGGACGAAGCTCAAGATCGCGTTCGCGATGGACCGGCACGACACGATTGGCCAGGACCTCGTCAATCACTGCGTGAACGACATTGCCGTGCTCGGCGCGGAACCGCTCTTCTTCCTGGACTACCTCGGCACCGGCAAGCTGGAGCCACGCGTCTTCGCTGACATCATCGCGGGCTTCGCCAAAGCTTGCGCGGAGAACGGCTGCGCTTTGATCGGCGGCGAAACCGCGCAGATGGCGGGTTTTTATCAGCCGGGCGAATACGATGTCAGCGGCACCATCGTCGGCGTGGTGGAGAAGTCGCGGATGCTGGACGGCACGCGGACGGTCCGTCCGGGTGACGCCGTGATCGGCATTGCGTCGAGCGGCTTGCACACGAACGGCTATTCGCTGGCGCGGAAAATCTTCTTTGAACGGATGAAGCTGAAACCCAGGAGCCGCGTCGCGGGCCTGAGCAACAGCATCGGGGACGAATTGCTCAAGGTGCACGTGAGTTATGGACGGCTGGTAAAATCGCTCCTCCGCCGATTCAACGGCACGGCGCATGGGATGTCGCCAAAGGCCAATCGCCAATCGCGCGCCATCCGGGCTTTTGCCCACATTACTGGCGGCGGCTTCATCGACAACATCCCGCGCGTGCTGCCGAAGAAGTGCGACGCGATCATCCGCATAGCGTCCTGGGAAATGCTCCCGATTTTCCGGTTCATCCAGGCTAAAGGCGGCGTGCCGGAACCGGAGCTCTACCAGGTTTTCAATATGGGCATCGGGATGGTGGTCATCGTGGCTTCGCAAAAGGCTGAGGCGGCCTTGGGATTCATTCGTTCGCGGCAGCACCGAGCCTGGTTGATCGGCGAGGTGGTCCCAGGAAAAGGACGAGCCAAGATTATTTAGGGAATGACGGTCGTGTGCTTCACACGGCCGGAACGAGCCGGAACGTGTGGATC
>JACPRI010000457.1 GCA_016190065.1 Verrucomicrobiota bacterium | reverse complement strand
GATCATGAACTTTTCAAACTGCTCGCAGCTGCGGCGCCAGAGTTTGTCGTCCCAGTCCATCGCCGCTGATCTTGCGAAAATTGGCGGCTAAGGCAAGGAAAATACTTAACAGAGTAATACTAATGAGCACTAATGGAAGCGATGCTGGATTCGTCCGCTGCGTGGGATTCTCACTCAACTCACTGCCGACAGATGATTCAGGTCGAGGAAGGTGGCCAATCCGTTTCTCCAACTTTCTTCGTTCTCTTCGTTGCCTTTTGTTCGGAAGACAGAAGCAAACGGAGGAAACAGAAAGCAGAGAGATGATTTTCCGCATCCGTAGATGGCGCGGACGGTGAACGAGCGATGTAACGCTCTTAGCGTTTGAACGCTCCGACGCTCTAACGATTGTTGCGCTGAGATCAGCAGTACACCAACACGTGGGGATCGAGCGGGGTGATGCGATTAATGCTGAGGATTTTGTTGATGGAGGCGTCGGATAGCTCGCGGCCCTTCGGCAGGAGGAGGAAATTATTCGCGTTGAAAATGTCCCGGGCGAGGACCATGCCCGGTTTAAGCTCAATGAGGAGGATTTCGCGTTCGCCGCGTGGCATCTTCGTGAGCGGCGCAGCTTTGGCGAGCGCCTGAATGGCGTCGGGATCCCACCGCGTCTCGACCTCGGCTTCGATTTCGCTCATGGCCTGGATGCTCGCGGCGTGCTTGCTGCAGTAGGCGATCACCACCGCCAGGAGCCGGGCCAATGGTGGAATCATTTCGCCCTTCAAGCCGTCCGGATAGCCGGTGCCGTCCCAGTTCTCGTGGTGGGAACGGATCATCTCCCCGGCCTCTTTGAAGAAATCGAACTCTTCGAGCATCTTCTGCGAGATCTCAGGATGGCGTTTGATGATAACCAACTCTTCATCCGTGCACTTCTCCGGCCCGCGCAACCATCGCCGCACAATGCCGCGATCGATATTGACCAGGGAAATATCGTGGAGCGCGGCAGCCCAGATCAGGCTCTTGAGCTGGTCCGGCGGCAGTTCTAGAACTTCGCCAAGCGTGTGCGCCAGAGCCACCGCGCGCTGGGAAGTGTTGCCCAGGTTCGGATGAAACGTGTAGAGCATCTTGGTGAATGCCTGAACTGCCAGGTCCACTCCCGGCGGGGCGAGGCTCGCCGCGCTCGCGGCGCCGGCTTCGCCTTCCATGCCTAGGGCACTCGTTTGCGAATCGGGCTCCCCGCCGCCGGCGTCGGCTGCGGCATCCCGGGCTTCGACGGCAGCGGCTTGCTCCGCTTCCGTGAGCTTTGTGACCTTCAGATTCAAACTGATGTTCCGTTCGTGCAGCGCCTGATTCTCCGTGACGAGACGGTTGTGAACGATCGCGTTGCGCAGGGTGACGAGCACTTCTTCGCGCAGCCAGGGTTTGGTGACGAAGCGATAAATCAAGTCCGATTTGATCGCCTCCGAGAGCGCGGTGAGGCTCAGCCCGCTGCTCAACAGCAAGCGCGTAACGGAGGGATGGGACTCTTTGATTTTGCTCAGGAAATCCAAGCCGGTCATGCCCGGCATTTCATGGTCGCACAGGATCACCGCGAAATTCTCTCGCTGCAGGATGTCCAGGGCTTTGCTCGCGCTCTCGGCTTCGGTGATGTTGTAGCCTTCGGGCTGGAGCTGGTCCTTGAGAACATTGCGAACCATGTCCTCGTCATCCACGATTAGAACTCGAACCCAACTTGGGTCAATCAGTGCCGACTTTGCAGCCATAGGTTTCCAAACTTTTAGAACACGACCTTTTCGCTTCGGTCCACGAAAGTCAAGTACGACAAGATTTGTTCGGACAAGAATGCACGGGGAAAGCATTTATCAGACCCTTCTCGAAAGCACCAAGACGAGCGCCCGGGCGTGAAACTTCGAGACGCGGCCCGATCCAGTGCGTGCTTGCGGCTCGGCGAATTTAGCCGTAATAAGCGGCGAGTCGAAGGAATCGGCTGACAGGTCAATAATCGGTGATTCATTTTGAAATGAACAGGATCTGGGTTTTGTGGCTCGGCGCACTGGCCTGCCTCCTGATCGCGAGTCCGGGATGTTCTCGCGTTCCCCCACCCCAGGGCGAAACCCAACGCGGGACAGACCGGTTGCGCCTGCTGGATCTTAACGGGAACGCTGTTGACCCGCTTCCCTCCGGCGGCACCAACTCCACGGTCTTCGTTTTCGTGAGCACCGATTGCCCGATCTCGAATCGATACGCGCCCGAAATTCGCCGCCTTCACGAGAAATTCGCCCCCCTGGGAGTAACCTTCTGGCTCATATACCCCGGCGCCACGGAGACGTCCGAAATGATCCGGCGACATTTGGACGAATATACGTATCCATGCAGCGCTTTGCGGGATCCAAGGCACGAGTTGGTCAAGCAGACTCAAGCGCGAGTGACGCCTGAAGCCGCCGTGTTTGTCCCGGGTCCGAAGCTGGTGTATCACGGTAGGATTGATGATCGTTACGTCGATTTCGGCAAGGAACGTCCCGCACCGATCCGACGCGACCTTCACGACGTCTTGACTTCGATTACTTCCAACCGACCCGTGACAAACGCTCCCGCGCTGGCAGTTGGATGTTACATTTCGGAATGATCTTGAGACGACTGTGCCAAGACAACCGGGACAAGTAGAGTTGACGTGAGCCACGTTGACGCTTTTGATGCGTGGTTGGATCAGTTCCGTGGGTCGGAGCATTATTCCCAAACCCTTCCGAACAAGATTCTTGCGGCTTGACCGTTGGTACTGGCACTCACGGTGCTAAGCGTCTTCGCGGCTTTAACTCGACAATTCTATGGCAAAAGTACTCGGCATTGATCTAGGAACGACCAACTCCTGCATGGCAGTCATGGAAGGTGGCGAGCCAGTCGTCCTGGAGAATAGTGAAGGCAAGCGAACCACACCATCAGTCGTGGCCTTCACTAAGAGTGGGGAACGGTTGGTGGGAGACGCCGCCAAGAGACAGGCCGTGACCAATCCTCGCAATACGATCTACTCGATCAAGCGTTTCATGGGGCGCAAATACGAGGAGGTCGCCGAGGAGACCAAACGCGTGCCTTACAAAGTCGTACGAGCGGGCAATGGCGACGCCGCAGTGGAAGTAGAAGTCGAGGGCAAGCCGAAGGTGTTCAGCCCTCCCGAGATTTCGGCGATGATCCTGGCCAAGCTGAAGAGCGACGCCGAAATGCGTTTGGGGGAAAAGATCACGCAGGCCGTTATCACCGTGCCCGCCTATTTCAACGACTCCCAACGGCAAGCGACCAAGGATGCGGGGCGGATCGCTGGCTTGGAGGTCTTGCGAATCATCAATGAACCCACTGCCGCGTCCCTGGCCTATGGCTTGGACAAGAAGAAGGACGAGAAAATCGCCGTTTATGACCTGGGCGGCGGAACGTTCGACATTTCGGTCTTGGAAATCGGGGATGGCGTCTTTGAAGTCAAAGCGACCAACGGCGACACGCACTTGGGCGGCGATGACTGGGATGCGCGGATCATGGATTGGATCCTTGACGAGTTCAAAAAGGAGCACGGAATGGATTTGCGCAAGCAGCCCGATGCACTCCAACGGATCAAGGAGGAATCGGAAAAAGCGAAAATCGCGTTGAGCAGCGCCCAGCAGTACGAGATGAACCTACCGTTCATCACGGCCGACGCGAGCGGGCCGAAGCACATCAGCTTGAAGGCGACCCGCGCGAAGATGGAGCAATTGTGCGACGATTTGTTCGAGCGCACCGTTGTGCCCGTGAAGAACTGTCTGAAAGACGCCGGGATCACGGCTGATCAAATCGACGAATTAGTGCTGGTTGGCGGCATGACGCGGATGCCCCGAGTGGTCGAGACCGCGCGCACGCTCGTCAACAAACCCCCGCATCAGGGTGTTAACCCGGATGAAGTGGTGGCCGTCGGGGCGGGCATCCAGGGCGGAGTGCTTAAAGGCGAGGTCAAAGATGTGCTGCTTTTGGACGTCACGCCTCTGTCCTTGGGCATCGAAACATTGGGCGGCGTGTTCACGAAATTGATCGAGCGCAACACGACGATTCCGACCCGGAAATCAGAAATCTTCTCGACGGCTTCGGATAATCAGCCGGGAGTGGAGATTCATGTGTTGCAAGGAGAGCGTCCATTGGCGAAAGACAACAAGACGATCGGGAAATTCCATTTGACGGACATTCCGCCTGCGCCCCGCGGCATGCCGCAGATCGAGGTCACGTTCGACATCGATGCCAACGGCATCCTCCACGTCAGCGCCAAGGACCTGGGCACGGGCAAAGAACAGAAAATTACGATCACCGCGAGCAGTGGCCTGAACAAAGACGAAGTCGAAAAAATGCGCAAGGATGCCGAGGCGCACGCCGAAGAAGATCGACAGCAACGCGAGGAGATCGAGACTCGGAACGAGGCCGATAATGCGGTCTATCGAAGCGAAAAGATGCTCCGGGATAACACCGACAAAATTTCCAGCGGCGACAAATCGAAAATTGAGAAAGCGATCGGCGACGTGAAGGAAGCCTTGAAAGGCAGCGATACCCGCGCCATCAAAGCGGCCAGCGAACGCCTCACCGAAGCTTGGCAAGCCGTCTCGGCGGAATTGTACAAGGCCGCGGCGGAGAAAGCCAGGGCGGGACGCGGCCAGGGCGGCGCCGGAGCGGAGGCGCGGGCCGGCAGCAAAGGGGAAGGCGGCAAGGACGAAGGGCCGATCATCGACGCCGAAGTCGTGGACGAGAAGAAGTAGAGCGGCTGAATCCGAGATTCCCAGCCGAGGGATTCCACCCCTCGGACAAGAACGAAGCGAAAAAATTTTCCCGCAGCGAGTGCGGCGGGATTTGATTCGAACTCAATCAAAACACAAAAGGAACTAACAAAGCGTATGTCGATTAACGTAAAACCACTCGGCGACCGGGTCCTGGTCGAGCCAGTGGAAGAAAAGGAAGTTAAGAAGGGCGGGATCATCATTCCGGACACAGCGAAGGAAAAACCCATGGAAGGGATTATTATCGCGCTGGGCACCGGTAAAACCGATGACAACGGAAAAAAAGTCCCGTTCGAAGTCAAAGTGAAGGACCGCGTGCTGATCAGCAAGTACGGAGGCACTGAAATCAAGTTGGATGGCAAGGAGTTCAAGATTCTCAACTCCGACGATATCCTGGGAATCATCGAATAACCAAAAACGGAACCACTGGAAAACGAAGGAACTAAACTATGGCAGCAAAGCAACTACTCTTTGAAGATGGAGCCCGTCAGGCAATCCTGAAAGGCGTCACCAAGCTCTCCAAAGCCGTAACCGCGACTTTGGGACCCAAAGGCCGCAATGTCGTGCTCGACAAAAAATTTGGCTCGCCCACCGTCACCAAAGACGGCGTGACGGTCGCCAAGGAAATCGAACTGGAAGATCCCTACGAAAACATGGGCGCGCAAATGGTGCGCGAAGTCGCCAGCAAAACGAGCGATGCCGCCGGCGACGGCACCACGACCGCGACCGTGCTCGCCGAGTCGATTTTCCGCGAAGGACTCAAGTATGTTACATCGGGAGCGAATCCGATCGGCATCCAACGGGGCATTCTGAAAGCCGTGACTGCAGCCGTCGATCACCTGGGCAAGATCTCCAAGAAAGTTAAAGACAAAGAGGAGATCAAACAGGTCGCAACCGTCTCCGCCAACTGGGACAACACGATCGGCGAGATCATCGCCGATGCGATGGATAAAGTGGGCAAAGACGGCACCATCACGGTCGAAGAAGCGAAGTCAATCGAGACGACGCTCGAAGTGGTCGAAGGCATGCAGTTCGACAAGGGTTACCTCTCGCCCTACTTCGTGACGAACGCCGAGACGATGGAATGCAAGCTCGAGGAAGCTTACATCCTGATTTATGAAAAGAAGATTAGCAGCCTGAAAGATCTCCTTCCCATCCTCGAAAAGATCGCGAAGGTCGGAAAACCTCTCTTGATCATCGCAGAGGAAGTGGAAGGCGAAGCGCTCGCGACGCTGGTCGTGAACAAACTGCGGGGCACCTTGAATGTCTGCGCCGTTAAAGCGCCCGGCTTTGGCGACCGCCGGAAGGCCATGTTGGAAGACATCGCCATCCTCACGGGCGGCAAGTGCATCACTGAGGACCTCGGCATCAAGCTGGAAAACCTCCAACTCGATGACATGGGCCGGGCCAAATCCATCGTCGTGGACAAAGAGAATACGACGATCGTCGAAGGCTACGGCAAATCCAGTGAGATCCAGGGCCGGGTCAATCAGATTCGCCGCCAAATCGAAGAGACGACTTCCGACTACGATCGCGAAAAGCTCCAAGAGCGCCTGGCGAAGCTAGCGGGTGGCGTCGCGGTGATTAATGTGGGTGCCGCGACCGAGACGGAGATGAAAGAAAAGAAAGCCCGCGTGGAAGACGCGCTCCATGCGACGCGCGCGGCGGTGGAAGAAGGCATCGTTCCTGGCGGCGGCGTCGCCTTGCTGCGATGTTTGTCCGCAATCGATGGACTCAACCTGAAGGACGAGGATGAAAAGATCGGCGTGTCGATCGTGAAGAAAGCGATCGAGTTCCCGACGCGAGCCTTGGCCGACAACGCCGGCGTGGAAGGTTCCGTTGTCGTGGAAGAAGTCAAGAAGCGCAAGGGCAACGAAGGCTACAACGTTGCCACCGGCGATTACGAAGACCTCGTCAAAGCGGGTGTCGTTGATCCCAAGAAAGTGACGCGAACGGCGCTGCAGAACGCGGCGTCGATCGCGGGCCTGTTGCTCACAACCGAGTGCTTGATCACCGAAATCCCGGAGAAGGAAAAACCGGCTCCAGCGGGCGGTGGCCACGGGGGGATGGGCGGCATGGACTACTAAAGCGCAAAGCGCCTTAGAGGGGCCGAAAGCCATCGAACGAGGTTGGCGCAAGCCAACCTCGTTTGCTTTGCAGTCTCTTTGAGACTGCCTTGACCTGAACAGCGAGGTGACCGATAGTTCAGCCCAGTGGATGGGGGCGTACTGGCTTCGACTTGGGTAACAAGCCAGAGGCGGCATGCCGAGGATGGTTCGTTGGCCTCGTTAATCATCGAACCGAACATTAAAAGCTAACCAAGAATTAGCTCTCGCGGCCTAATACTGCCGCGACGTTCACCGCTGGACACCTGCTACGGTGGCTGAACGCGACAGCAGGTTAGGTCCAACGCGGGGTCCGCGCGTGTTGGGCCGAAACTATTCCATGCGGGCTGGGCGGCGTGATTCGCGTCAGAAGGTCATCGCGCTGCTGAGACTCTCTTCTGACTAAGCATGTAGTCGCGGCTGGTAGGTTGACCAAGGACGCGGGTTCAACTCCCGCCGCCTCCACCAAATCGTCGGCTTACTTCAGTGCCGCCCAAATGCGATGCACGTCGTCGTGGTCCTCGAGCGCTTGCAGGAATTCGCCAACGACAGCGCGCTGCTCATCGGTAAGCTGTGGGTAAATCTTCGGCACATAACCTGGCTCGCTGGTCACCACGGCCCAGCCGTGTTGCGAAAGCCATTTGGACACCGCGTGGAGCGCGGTGCGATCCGCAATGAATCGCGCGCCGGCCGCACCTTCGGGAATATCGTCGTTTTGATCCTGGGTGAGCGGCTCGACTTCATTTGCGCCCGCCTCGATGGCCGCCGCTTCCAAATCCGTCCCGGCCTCCGGGTGATGCGCCTCGACCAAACCGACCGCGTCGAAGAGGAATTTGTTGCTCCCGGCGCTGCCGAGTTGACCCGCGCGAAACAGCACGCGGATTTCCGGTGCCGTGCGATTTGTGTTGTCGGTGAGCACCTCAACGATGATCGGCACTTTGTGCGGCGCGTAGCCCTCGAAAACGATGTGCTCCATCACGAGCTTCTCCTCGCCTTGTCCCGAGCCCTTTTTGATTGCGCGTTCGATGACGTCGCGCGAGACGCTTTCCTTGCGCGCCTTTTCCACGGCGGCGGCGAGTCGGGCATTCGAGTCAGGATCCGCTCCGCCCAGTTTGGCGGCGACCATGATTTCCCGGACGACCTTGCCCGTCGCCTTCGCCTTCTTCATCGAGGCGACGGCTCTCTTTGCATGCAACCATTGACGGCCCATGCGAGAAAAACTAACCCGGAATGCCCGAGCGGTTCAACTAATTCACAAACGACACCTCGTTCGTCAGCAGCAGAGCGTGCGCATACTCTTGCCAACCCGTGAGCGGTTTTGGAGCTTTGCGGGGCGGGGTGCCTTTGCGCGGATTGCCCGGCTTCTGGCTCTGTCCCGCTTTCACCCGGATGCTGTCGCTGGATTGAACGGTCGGATTGGGTTCAGTCGATTCCTGAGTCTGGCACGCGGCGACGAATTCGATGCCGTAACCGATCTCTTCCTGGGTCGGCAAACGCTGGAAGAAAACTTCGTAGAGATAACGGATCCGATCTTCGTCCGTGCTCTGCGCTTTGAACGCCTCACGGTCCACCACGTTGCGGACCTGCTCGATCACGAGGGGGCTGTTCATCAGGAAAAGGGCCTGCTGCGGCACGGTGGTCTGATAGCGCTTGCCGGTCACCATATCGGGATTGGCGAAATCGAACGTGTTCAGCACATCCACCACGTCGGAGCGATCGATGAATCCGTAAATCGTTCGGCGTGATGCGAAGGGCAAGCGGTATTCGCCCATCCGATTCAGCACCGCGGCGCTGCGCCCTTGGGTCCGGCGCGCGCCGTCCGACAAGTCCACCGGATGGCCACTCAGGGTCAAGTCGAGCTTGCCGCCGATGTAGAGGATCGAGTCGCGTAACGGTTCGAATTCCAGGCGCCTCACGTGGGCGCGCCAGAGGAGGCGATTCTGCGGGTCCTTTTCCGCGTAAGGGGGATTGTTCAAGGTGCTTTGCCGGTAGGTCGAAGAGAGCAAAATCTTTTTGTGCAGTTTCTTGATCGACCAGCCTTCCTCCATGAACCGGCTGGCTAGATAATCCAACAGTTCCGGATGGCTCGGCGGCGCGGACTGATTGCCGAGATCATCCGGCGTCGTGACGAAGCCCTCGCCAAAATGATGCAGCCACACGCGATTGACCAGGACCCGTGCGGTAAGCGGGTTGGCTTTGCTCGCGATGCACTGCGCAAGTTCGAGCCGGCCACTTCCGAACCTGAAAACCGGACGGTTCGGCCCGGACAGGATTTCGAGGAACCGCCGCGGAACGACGTCACCGCGATTTTCGGCTTCGCCTCGGAGAAAGATCGGCGAGTCCTTCGGTGCCGGGCTATCCAACAGGACCGCTGCACGAGCCGGAGCGCCCGGATGGACCATTTCCAAAATGTCGCTTTGGTCGCGCAGGAAGAAAAACTGGCCGCGTTGATTGTTCGGCAGAAATCGTACGACCGCCTCGCTCAACAAGGCTGAGAGCGTGGTTTGCCAGGCCGGGTCATTCTTTGCGAACAAACCGCCATACACCGCGGCCACCTCGCCGAGCGTGCGTGGCGCGGCGCTCCGAAACGCTTGCAGCACGAAGGGATTCAACTGGCCGGCCCTTTGATTCCGGTCGAGATTGGTGAGAATCGTTCGGGCTTGCCGGGCGAAATTCGTGGCGGGAATTCTCGAGAGCGCACTCCACACTCCAAAAATCGAAGCCGCTTGCCGGCCTCCGTTCCGGGCGATCTGTTCCCAATTCCTGAGCACGTTGGTTTCGCCGCCCATTTTTTTCACGTAAGCTTCCCGACTCTTCTCCGGCATCTGGGTGGCGAAAAGGTAAACGCCGGCCAACCGTTTGTAGTCGCCAAACACCTGGGCCATGTTCTGGGTCCGCACATTCTGGATGCGCGTATCCAACTCGGCGCGTTTGGCCAGGTACTCCGGGTGTTTGGGAATCCCATTCGTGCTGGAGATGGAGGGTTTCACGAACGGCTCCACGGAACTGGCGAAAATCCCGTGCAACGAATAGTAATCGGCCTGTGGGATTGGATCGAACTTGTGATCGTGGCAGCGCGCGCAGGCCACGGTCAGACCGAGAAACGCCTTTGCTGTGACGTCGATGCGGTCGTTGATCATGTCGTTCATGTTGCCGTTGAAATGATCACCCAGCGTGAGAAACCCGAGCGCGGCCAACACGCTGGTGTCGCGGCTCAGATTCAATTTGTCCGCCGCAAGCTGTTCAAGAATGAACCGGTCGTAAGGCTTGTCGCCGTTGAACGCTTTGATGACGTAATCCCGGTAGGTCCAGGCATACGGATAAATGGAACTTTCGCGCTGGCGATTGATCTGGCCTTTGGTGTCGGAATATCGCGCGACATCCAGCCAGTGTCGGCCCCAGCGCTCCCCGTAGTGCGGCGACGCCAAAAGCCTTTCCACCACGCTCTCGAACGCTTTGGGTGATTCATTGTTCAGAAACGCCGCGACTTCCTCGGGCGTGGGCGGGAGACCGATCAAGTCGAAATAGACGCGCCGGATCAAGGTGCGCTTGTCCGCCGGCCAATTCGGAGCCATGCCTTTCTCTTCGAGCTTGGCGAGGATGAACCGGTCGATGTCGTTTGCGACCCAAGTCTCGTTCTTGATCGCCGGCGGCGCGAGTTTCCTCACCGGCTTGAACGCCCAATGATTTTTGTTCGCGGCGCCGTAGCCGGGCGAATCCGCCGCGGGGCGGCTCGCGCGTGGATCGGGCGCGCCCATCTTGACCCAGGAGATCAGGTCATTGATTTGCGACATGGAGAGCTTGTGGCCGTCGGGCGGCATTTGCAGATCCGGATCCGTGTAACGAACCGCTTTGATGAGCAGGCTTTTCTCCGGGTCACCTGGGACAATGGCTGGACCAGAGTCGCCGCCCTTTTCCCAGCCGCCTTTCCAATCAAGCTCCAGCCCGCCTTTGATTTTCCCTTTGGCCGGGCTGTGGCACTTGTAGCAATTGTCCGCGAAGAGCGGGCGGATTTTGTTTTCGAAGAAGTCGAGCTGGGTGGTGGTGAGTTCGGCGCCGAAAGAGGCCGATGCCCACGCAAGGGTGAAGAGGACCAAAGAAGCCGAAACGCTGCGGGCGTAGTGGGGACTCGCAATCTGCCCCCACGGCGCGAACCGTGGGCTACACGCCCTAATGGAGATAAAGCCCCGGAGGGGCGACAACATCTTGGAAGCGCGGGCCGAGATCGGTTTGTGTTCGCACCATCCGGGGCTTTGCGAACTCGTGCGCTGGCCCCACAGCTCGCGCTGTGGGTTATTCTCTGGCGCCACTCCGTGGCTGACGGGAGATCTCATGGCCAATCAGTCACGCCACAATCCCCGTCACCACTTTCCCGAAGTTATCCGTCAGCCGGAAATCGCGGCCATTGTATCGGTAGGTCAACTTCGTGTGATCGAAGCCGAGCAGGTGCAGGATCGTCGCGTGCAGGTCGTGAACGTGGACTTTGTTCTCCACGGCGCGCGCGCCAAATTCATCCGTCGCGCCATAGACCGTGCCGGCTTTGACGTTGCCGCCCGCCAGCCAAATGCTGAACGCGCGGTTGTTGTGGTCGCGGCCCGGATTATCATTTCCGTTTCGATCCTTCGTCACCGTGCGCCCGAACTCGCCACCCCAAATCACAAGCGTGCGGTCGAGAAGGCCGTGCTGTTTGAGGTCAGTCAACAAAGCCGCCGCCGGCTGATCAATTTCTCGCGCTGTGGCGGGCAATCGATCTTCGATATCGGCGTGGTGATCCCAGCCGCCCGCCCACACTTGCACGAAACGGACGCCGCGTTCGACCAAGCGCCGCGCGACGAGCAACTGCCGGCCCTGCGCTGAATTGCCGTAGAGGTCGCGGACGTTCTGCGGCTCTTTGGAAATATCGAACGCGTCTGTCGCCTCGATTTGCATGCGATACGCCATCTCGAACGCTTCGATCCGCGCTTCGAGTTGCGGATCTTTCTGTAGATTGCGACTGTGAACGGTGTTCAGTTTCTGCACGAGGTCGAGCTGACGGCGCTGCTCGTTCTGAGAAAAATACGGATTGCGGATATCTTGAATCATTCCTTCGGCGGACGCGGCCCGGGTGTTGATGCTCGTGGCCTGGAAACTGCCCGGAAGAAAACCCGCGCCCCAATTGATCGCGCCGCCGGTCGGAGTTCCACCCGCGCGCAGCGAGATGTAGCCGGGCATGTTGTTGTTCGCGCTGCCCAAACCGTAAAGCACCCACGCGCCCAGGCTCGGCTTCTGGGCGCGCAGCGAGCCGGTGTTCATGAAAACCGTCGCCACGTCGTGGGCCGGAATGTCCGTGTGCATTGAGCGGATGACAGCCATTTCGTCCACGTGTCCGCCCAGGGCGGAAAAAACTTCGCTCACTTCGATCCCGGACTTCCCGCGTTTGGTGAACTTAAACGGCGACGGCATCGCTACTCCGTTCAGGCCGGGCAACATTTGCTCTTCGTATTGAGCCAGCACGGGTTTCGGATCCCAGGTATCAACATGCGATGGCGCACCTTGGGCGAAGATATGGATGACCTGTTTGACCCTGGCCGGGAAATGGGTTTGTTTCCCGGCCGAAGCCGGCGTTGCCGCGGCGAGCGACTCTTCGGAAAGGAGACTGGTCAGACCCAAAGCGCCGAAGCCCATCCCGCAGCGGGCCAGGAATTCGCGGCGGCTATAAAGGACTTCTTCAGGCCGCATCCGGTTACTGCAGAGGAAATCGCTCATAAGAAATGGCTGATCGTTCAAAGGGCCAGTCCCACGCCGACGGCGCTCAAGGCAGAAAATAGCACAACCCATACCGAAGGCGAGGCGTTTTGCCAGGGCGGCAATTGGCATAGTCCAGCCTGGGTAGCGCAGCCCGGCCCGGCTGCGAGTTTGGACGGCGTCTCGCCGTTTGAAATGTCACGCGTGAAACCAATTCCCTTCCCCCCTCACCCGTCCTTACGGACACCTTCTCCCCATAGGCGGAGAGGGATGCGGGGGCACGGTTCATCGGCAGGATTGCCTGCCCCACGATATCACTTGAAGAAACTCCCAAACACAGGCGGAATTTCCCGCGCCAGGCAGCGCAAGCTGGAGTCCCGTTGGCGGAGCATTTGGTCTAATTCGTTTGCTGGAGCATCCGAAGCCAGGACTTCCTCGATCAGGGACCGCCGCTCTTGAAAGCGATCGCGATACGGATGCCGCGGATCGGTCCAATGCGTGAG
>JACPRI010000039.1 GCA_016190065.1 Verrucomicrobiota bacterium | reverse complement strand
GGGGATCAAGGTTTCGACATCATCAGCAGCGGTGTGGCCTTCTGGTCGGATTACGATGAAGCCACATTCGTCAACGAAGAGATCCGAGGGGATTTCGACAAGATTGCGCAGTTGGAATATCAGGATCCGAGCAGCCAATGGTCGCGCTGCGGCCTCATGGCTCGCGAGGCGCTGGATGAGGGCAAGAAGCGTCCGGATCGCGGCGCCTGCACCCAGGCGCTGGAAACCGACGGGACCTATTGCGTTCCCAAAGCGCAATTGTTCAGCCGGTTCCAGACAGTCCATGCCAACCCAACGATTCGCTGGGACGCCGGCGTAGCCAATAACGCGTACGAGAACCATTGGCGCGCGGAAGACACTTATCGCCGCGATTTCGGCAATCAGATGCAGAGCGCGGACGGAGGCTTCGGACCAATGAGGTATCCGGATGTCTGGATGCGGATGAAACGGGAAGGGAATTTCCTGATCACCTTCCGCAGCACGGACGGTAAGGTTTGGAACCAGATGACGAGGCGCGAGTTTGCCAGTCTCGCGCCCACGCTCTACGTCGGCCCATTCCTGGCTCCAGAACTCCTAAACAACGGCACCAAGGATGGCCTCAACCACGCGGTGCTGGCGAAGTTCAGGAATTACCGCGACTTCGGCACGACCACTCCGCCGCCAGGTTCAAAGATTGCCTTTGAACGCACAGCCGCCGGACTGAAGCTCACCTACTCAGGCACGCTGCAAGCGGCGGATTCCGTGGCGGGACCGTGGAGCGATGTCGCCGGCGCGAGCAGCCCGGCGAGCATCTCATTCACGGGCGCCGGAAAGTTCTACCGAGCAAAACAGTAGAAGCTGGGGCAGCATTTCTTCACAGAGGACCGGGCGAAAGCCCGGTCTTTTTTTGTTTTGGTAAGGACGCGGATGGACACGGATTTGGGGCTCATTCAGATACCCAGGCCGCAGCACGCTCTCTTGAGCAGTACTCTCGTCTGCCTGGCGGTTCCGCCAATCTTCCCACCCGCTGCGGCCTGGAAGGCCGCGCGCCGAAAACCTGCCAAAAGACTGCCTTTCTTCGCCAAGAATTGAGAAGCCACAAGGCCTCCTTTCTCCTAGACAAAGTCCTGGCATCGTCGTTTGCTTGGACCGCAGCAAGAATGAGAATATGGACCTGGCACTGATTGGACCTTCCGGAGCGGGCAAAGGCACGCATATCGCACAGTTGAAGCAGGAGTATGACCTGGTCCATATCGCGACCGGGGATTTGCTCCGGGAGAACCTGGCCCAGGAGTCCGCCCTGGGGCTGCTCGCCAAGAAATACATGGTCCAGGGCGAGTTGGTGCCCGACGAAGTCGTCGGCGCCATGGTCGACGAGAAGCTCAGAAAAACACCTGCGGCCAACGGCTTGTTGTTCGACGGCTTTCCCAGAACAATCCATCAGGCGAAGTTTCTGGATCTCTTGCTCAAGGACATTCACCGCCGGCTCGAAGCGGTGATCTATCTGAAGGTTTCGGATGAAGAGATCATCAAGCGCCTGGCCGGCCGCTTGGTCTGTCGCGAGTGCCTCAGCCCGTTCCACCGCACTATGAGGCCCTTTCAGAGTTGTCCGCACCAAAAATGTTCGGGTGAGCATCTCTATCAACGATCGGACGACACCCCCGAAACCATCCGAATTCGATTGCGCGTATTCCACCGCGTGGGCGGACCGCTGGTCGATCATTATCAGAGGAGTGGAAGGTTGATCATTCTGGATGCCGAGGACGAAACGGATTCCGTCGGTTCGCAACTGATCAAGACCATCGAGGGAATTCGAGCCGGGAAAGCTCGCTTCGCTGCGGCAAATGATCTCAGTCGCATTCAGCGGCAAGCCGCTTTCATGCCGCACGCTCAGCCCAAACCGGCACTCCAGCGGGCCCTGGATCTGGTGCTGCTGGGGGCGCCAGGCTGCGGCAAAGGCACGCAGGCGGAGGAATTGAGCAAACAATTTCCTCTCCGTCACGTGGCTACCGGCGATCTCTTTCGCGAGCACCTGAAAAATCAAACGGACCTCGGCAAGCTGGCCAAGGCGTACATGGATCAAGGAGACCTTGTGCCGGACGATATCACCGACGCGATGGTCGAGGAACGGCTCTCCCAGCCGGACACGACCGAGGGGTTCATCCTCGATGGTTATCCGCGCACACTACAGCAGGCGGAAGCCCTCCACGAGACGCTGACCAGTCTGGAACGCAAGCTCGCGGGGGTTCTGTACATCAAAGTCCCGGACGCTGAAATCATAAGCCGCCTCTCCGGCCGGCTGATCTGCCGGCAGTGCCAGACCCCGTACCATCTCCGCTTCAAGCCGCCTGGCAAGTCCGGGTTGTGCGATTTGTGCCAGGGTCCTCTTTATCAACGCGAGGACGACAATCCGGAGACGGTGGGGACTCGCCTGAAAACCTTCCACGCCCAGACCGAACCGTTGATCGAGTATTACCGGCGGGCTGGCCTGCTGATGGAGGTCAACGGCGCCGTTCCTTTGCCGGCGGTCACCGCCCAAACGATTGACGCGGTCAAAAGGCTCGCTTCCCCGGCACCTTTCAAACGCATTGATCTTCGTCGGTAAACCGCGAATGAACGCGAATAACGCGAATGCGAATGCGTAGCACGTCAGGTTCGCAAGCTGCGGCCTCATTTAACCCCTTTAACCGTTTTAACGATTTAACGTTGTAACGCTGTAACGACTTCGGTTGCGGCCTAGCCAGGCATAGCCGCCCAGGGATTTCCCGCCGTTGTCTGCTTTTGAGGCAGGGCTGTCTTGCTTTTTGGCAGGTGCGCTTTCGGAGCCAGGAAATATCGGGGGTTTTCGAGGTTCGTGACTCGGCACAAAGATTGCATGGAGGCTCTCTATCAGGCCATTCCTGAGCGAACACAGCTCCCGAGCCGGTGAACGATAATGACGACCATGCAAAATTTTCAGAATTTGACCGAACTGACCGACTACGTCCGCAAAACCCTCCCTCAAGCCAACTCCATTTCCCATTTCAAGGCCAACGACCAGGCGAATGTCATTGAGTTTGCCTGGCAGTCCAGAAACTTTGTGGTTAAGCCGACGCTGGAAGTCATGGAAATGAAAGGCAAGAACCTCTTTATTACGGGCGCCTCAATGTTGATGCAGACCGCCTTCATGAAAAGAAGCACGAATGAGAAAGTGATTGAGACCATCGTGAATACTCTTCAACAGGTCGAGGATGTTGTTCGGCGCGATCGCGAGCGGGGCCTGCAGCTCCTGCAATCGATCAAGCAAACCCTGGGGCGGTTGGCTGGAAAATAACTTTTTGGGTAGGTTCGGAGCAAACGCGGCGCTTGGTCTGCGCCGCCTTCATCAGGAACTGGGAGGGCGAGGGTTCGCCCTCCCGCCCTCCAGGCAGATCGGAGTGATGGACTGGTGGAGTAATGGGGTGTCACTTCCAGCACTCCAGCACTCCAGCACTCCAACACTCCACCGGTTTCAGTACCCACAAAAGCCCGCTCTCCCTGCGAGCGGGCGTTGTGGCAATCAGCAGCGATAGTAGCTTACCACAAAACTTCCCTAAAACATCAGTCCCAAGCTACTCGGTAACCTTCACGTCGCCTGTCACGGTCACCCGCTGCTGTCGGGTGCAGCCGGACTATCGCCACCAAAAGAATCGGCTTTCTCCGCTCGGACTTTACCGGAAAACTTGAATTGCCGCCGCACGCCTTCAGTCACTATTATCTGATGAACTGCTAATTCGTGTCCTCACGAGACCGCGGCCCATCGAATGAATATTGCCGATACGTTGCTTGGAGACGGTTTGTTGACGCCGGCGCAATTGGACCAGGCGATGGCTTTGCACCGGACGCAAGGCGTGCGCCTGGACCGCGCCCTCGTCCAGTTGGGCTTTATTTCCGAAAACCGGTTGCTGGAAGTGGCGGGGAAGGTTCTCGACATCCCGCTGGCCAATCTCACGGACCTGTCGATCGATTCGGAAACGCTTCGTTCGCTGCCGTCCAAGTTCGTTTTTCGCAAACGGCTCGTGCCGGTCTCCAAACAGAACGGCACGCTCAGTGTCGCGACCAGCGACGCGTTTGACATGAACGTCTTCGACGACATCCGGCTCCTCTCCGGCTTGAATGTCCAGCCTCTGCTCGCGCCGGCCGAAGAGATCGAGAAAATCATCAAATCGCATTACGGCGTCGGCGGCGACACGATCGATGAGATGGTGGGGACCGGGGAGATGGAAGTGGTGCGCGAATCCGCGGAAAGCAGCGAGGATCTCCTGGAGCTGGCGCAGGAAGCCAGTGTCATCAAGCTGGTGAATGAAATCATCGTCGAGGCCGTCCATGAACGGGCCAGCGACATCCACATTGAACCCTACGAGCACGAGCTTTCCATCCGTTACCGGATCGACGGCGTTTTGCAGCCCGCTTCGGTGCCCCCGCAGATTCATCAATTCCAGGCTGCGATCATCAGCCGCATCAAGATTCTCGCGAGCTTGAATATCGCCGAGAAGCGCCTGCCGCAGGATGGCCGGATCAAGTTCCAGATCGGCGGCCGCCAGATCGACGTGCGGGTGAGTGTGATCCCCATGCTTTTTGGCGAAGGGATCGTCATGCGAATTCTGGACAAGGCGAGCGTTCTGTTCAGTTTGACCGATCTGGGGATGGACACGGACACGTTCAACGCGTTCAAATCGCTGATCGAACGGCCGCACGGCATCATCCTGGTCACGGGTCCGACCGGCAGCGGCAAAACGACGACGCTTTACGCGGCCCTCAACGCGATCATCGGCCCCGAACTCAAAGTGCTGACCGTCGAAGATCCGGTCGAGTATCATCTGCAAGGCGTGAACCAGATCCCGGTCGATCAACGCGTGGGCATGACGTTCGAGCGCGGGTTGCGCGCGATTCTGCGCCACGATCCGGACGTCGTTATGATCGGCGAAATCCGGGATTTGGAAACGGCGCGTGCGGCCATTCAGGCGTCCTTGACCGGTCACCTCGTCCTGTCCACGTTGCACACAAACGATGCGGCGTCGGCTCCGACGCGTTTGATCGATATGGGTATCGAGCCGTACCTGGTCAGCAGCACATTGATCGGCGCCATGGCACAACGACTGGTTCGCAAAATCTGCCCTCACTGCAAAACCGCCGGCCCGCCTAACGCTTCCTGCCCGGCTGATTTCGCGGCCGTAAGCGGGGAAATGGTCCATCATGGAACCGGGTGCGCCGCCTGCCGCCAGACTGGATATCGGGGACGAACCGGCCTCTACGAATTGATGATCGTGAATGAAGCCATTTCCGACAAGGTCATGCAGCGCTCCACGGTCTCGGAATTGATCCGAGTCGCGCGCGCCAATGGTTTGCGGCTCCTGCGCGAAGACGGCTGGCTCAAAGTCCGCCGGGGCATCACCACGCCGGAGGAAGTGGTCACCTGCACGGCGGTGTAATTCTTCATGAACCAACCCACCTCTGCACCCCTCCCACGAGGGGAACTTGCCATCGACGCACCAAACGTAACTCCTCTCCTGGGAGGGGTAGGGGTGGGTTTAATGATCCACATGCGCGCTTTCATGACCGTGAAGCCTCTCCGTGGACTATGAGTGAATTCCGTTACACGGCCCGCACCGATCAGGGTGAGAAGATCAGCGGAGTCATCAGCGCCGAAAGCGAAGCCGCCGTCTTGCGGTTCCTCGATGACAAAAATCTTTTTCCGGTCTCCGTCTCGGACGTTGCGGGTTCCGCCACTAGGAAGGAGCAGACCAAACGCCGGCGCATCTCCTCGCGGGATATCGGCGTGATGTACGGCCAACTGGCGGATTTGATCGGCTCGGGCGTGCCTTTGCTCCGCGCGCTGGACTCGCTCGCCAAATCCACCGTCAATGTCCGGCTGCGCGGAGTGTTGAACGAGATTCGCGCTTCGGTTGCGGACGGCAAATCGCTCACCGCCTCGATGCGAGAGCATGAACCGGTGTTCCCGGCGTTGCACACGGCGATGGTTCAAGCCGGCGAAAGGGCCAGCTTTCTGGAGGACGTCCTCCGGAGTTTGTCGCAATTCCTCGAACGGCTGGACGAACTCCGGAGCAAAGTTTTGGGCGCGATGATTTACCCCGCTCTCCTCACCGCCGTGGGACTTGCGGTTTTAATTGGCGCGTTGATTTTCTTTGTGCCTCGGTTTGAACCCTTGTTGAGCGGCGTCCATCAAAGCTTTCCTACGCGCCTGCTCTTCGCGCTGAGCCACGGAGTGCGCGGGTTTTGGTACCTGATCCTCGCCGCGCTTGCCGGTGCGTGCGGCTTACTGTGGTCCGGCTTGAAAAGCGAGACCGGCAAGCGCTGGATCGAGGAATGGCGGCTGAAGATTCCGGTGGTGGGCGTCGCGTTACGCATGGTGGCCATCACCCGGTTTTGCCGGATTCTCGGCACCATGCTCGCCAACGGTGTTCCGATGCTCCAGGCTCTGAGCATCAGCAAAGATTCGACCGGCTCGCCGCTGCTCGCGGATCGCATCGCGGAAGCGGCCGAGAACGTTCGCGCGGGCAAGCCATTGACGGAGCCGTTGCGTGCCGGCGGATTGTTTCCCGAACAGGTCATCGCCATGATCACCGTGGCCGAAGAGTCCAACCAACTCGAAAAGGTACTGCTGCATATTGCGGACACAGTCGAACGCCGCACCAACCGCCAGGTTGACCAGGCGGTTCGATTGGTGGAGCCGCTGATTCTTTGCGGCGTTGCGGCGGCTATTGGTTTTCTCGCGCTGGGCCTCTTGCTGCCGATTTTTACCATGGCCAGCACGCTCACGGTGAAGTAGAAGACGCCGGGATGGAGTGACAGCTTCCGCAGAAGTTGCCCGGAGACTCCCAAAAGAAGGCCAAAAAAACCCAAAAAACGCGTTTGGTGTTGAGCTGAAATGCTGCTACTGTAAGCGAGCGCGCTGGAGCGTGGACTGCGGAGGGCCGTTGTCGCGGCGATTGCGTCGGTCTTTTTTCGGAGTTTCTGACGTCGGCGAGATACCGGTGACAAGAATTGGCGCGCGGAAAGCAGATTCGGGCAAGCCACGAGGCGTCGGCGCATTCGCGCACATCCCACGGCGCCCTTTGCGAGCCAAAACAAATGACAAATTGAATTTTGTCGCTCCCGATATCGTCCGAACGATGACGTAAGAATTGAAGCATTATGATTTTGCGTTCAACGAAACGAAGCGCGCTTCGCGTGGCGAGCACGGGGTTCACACTGATCGAGGTGCTCCTGGTGATTGTGATCATCCTGATGCTGGCGGGCGCGCTCGTCGTCTTCGTTTTGCCGCAGCAAAAGGGCGCTGAGAAAAACACCACGCGGCTTCTGCTCACCCAGATTCAATCGGCGCTCGACACGTATCGCCTGAACATTGGTTCGTACCCCACTGAAGATCAGGGGGGGTTGGGCGCGCTTTTGGTGAAGCCCACATTTGAAAACGAACGCCTCGGCGAGAAATGGCAGGGCCCATACTTGAAACCGGGCACGAAGATCGAGGACGCCTGGGGATTTAAGGTCCGGTACGAACTCGTGGACAGCAGCCAGAAGCTCGAAGCATCCGCACCCGACTACAAACTTTATTCCGTCGGCCCGGACGGCCAGGCGGACACGGATGACGATGTCAAGCTGGCGGACGAAGCGGAAGCGAGCAAGGACTCCAAGACCGTATTGGAACAGTGAGGATTTCTCGACGCCAGATGAAGACACTACCAAGCAATCCGAATCACAGGCGCTCCGGCGCCGGGTTCACGCTGCTTGAAACTTTGCTCGCGGCTTCGCTGGTTCTGCTCTTCATGGGGGCTGCAATTGTGACCTTGGGCCCAACGAGCCGGGGATGCGATTTGGATCAAGGCGCGGTGAGGTTGGAAAGCATTCTGCGGTTTGCGCGCGCGGAGGCGGCGAACACAGGCCGGCGTGTCCGCGTGGCTTTCTGTCAAGAGGCGCAGACCGCCGAGCAACAAAGTCCCGTGCGCGTGTCGTGGGAACCGGAGCCGCTCGACGAACCGGAAGTCTTCCAAGACCTCTCCAGCGCGAAGTGGGAGATCGAAGGTTTCGGCGAGAACCTCAACATCGATCAGATTCGGCTGCTGGATTCCAACGAAAACCAGCCTGCGAGCGAGCCCACTGAGTCCAGTGAACTGGAGGACGACGAGTGGTGGTTCGCTCCGCCCGCGGAATCCACGCCGATTACTTTCAATCCGGACGGCTCAAGCGATTCCGCCGAGATCGTCCTGTCCGCGCGCGGCAGCGACGACGCGCGGCGTGTGACGGTGCGGGTGATGGGATTGACCGGATTAATTTGTCGTGAAGTGACCTCCGACACCAAAGAGGCCAGCGAGACGGAGGGTCACAAACGAATTCAAGACTCCAGCCTCACCGTGGCGGAGTAACGGCTCGTCGGTTGGTGCAGTGCGTTTCGTCTCCACCAAAACTTCCAACTCGCGATGGCCAAGACACAATACAGCAGCGAGGTGCTCGAATAACGCGTCCGTGCTGTTGGAAGTTGTCCTGGCGCTGTCCCTCTTTGTCCTCGCGGCAACGGTCATCACGGGCGGACTGAACGCCTCGGTTCGGGAGGCCGAACGGCTGCGGCTCAACCTCCACGCCAGCAATCTTGCGATCTCGCTCCTGGCCGAGTTGCAGATGGGGGTCAAACCCGTGGAAGCCGCCGGACCTGAGCCATTCGAGGCGCCTTTTGAAATGTGGACCTGGCAAATCGAGACTTCGCCCATCGACGACGACTCCGAGGCCGGACTTCCGCTCCGGAACGTGGAAGTCATCGTGCGGCACCTAAACCGGCCGATCGTAAGACGGTTGACTCAGTTTCTCGTCCCGCCGCCGGTCGAGGCAGCGGCATCTGTTGGGACCAACCGCCCGCCAGCAACGCGGCAAGACCGGCTCGCGCCTAAGGCTCCGTTTTGAATCGACCGGGAGATGGAATGAATCTGAAACGAACCCCACCCCAAGCTTCGTTTGAAGCTTCTTTTGCGAGTTTCCCTCCGAGGAGAGGTGAAAGGGGGCGTTCCCGAGACAGTTCACACGCCTTCACCTTATTGGAAGTCTTGCTCGCCGTCGCGATCGCGGCGGGCATGCTGGCTGTGGTTTTGTTTTTCTATACGCAGACCGCGAATCTGCGGGTGCAACTCTTTTACGAGACTTCAAAGATTTCCGCCGTGCGCTTGCTGTTGGACCGCCTGACGGCTGACCTGAGCAATGCGCGGCGTTGCGAGTCATTGCAGGTCGGACTCAGTGGCACCAGCGAAAGCCTCGATTTGGTTCGCCTGGATCTTCCGAGTTCGGGGGCATGGACGAATGCGCTCGAGACAAACGTAGTTGCTCCCACTGCGCCATTTCGGTTGATCCGATACGCAACTCTTCGTTCGCGCGGCGAAACGAACGTATCCGGCCTGACCCGATCGGAAGATCCTTTGCAGAGAAAGCCGGTGGAACTTTTTGAGGACAGCGATCCGTCATCCACGAATGGCGCCCCGTCGCGCCGCGCGCCCCTGACGATCGATCAATTTAGCTTTCTGCGTTTCCGATATTGGAACGGCTCGTCTTGGCTCGACTCATGGAACGCCCCCGAACTTCCCGCTGGCGTCGAAGTGTCTTTAGGGGCCGAACCATTGCCGGAGGAAACGACTCCGGAGGAATATCCGTTCGAACTCTTCCGGCGCGTGATTTACTTGCCGGGGCACTCGCCTTCTCCCGTGTCGAACGAGCCGAACGCGCTGCTGGAGGAGGAATGGCCATGAAGAGAGGCCCGGATTGCCGAATTGAAAACTGCAAATTGGCAATTGAGAATTTGCAATTGCGTCCGCCCGGTTCGGTCTGCCGGTTCATGAAAACGTTCGTGGGTGGACTTCGGATGGATCCATTGCATTCGCCGCGAGCAGGCTCCCGTGGTTTCGTTCTCATCCTGGTTCTTGTCATCGTCATGCTGGCCTCAATGGTTGCGGCGAGCGTTCTTTATCTGTTACGCTCCGAGAAAACCGCCAGCGCCGCGGGCGTCAGCGGGGAGCAAGCCTGGGCGGCGGCGATGAGCGGCGTGTACCAGGCCATGCGCATTGCCTCCCGCTCGCCCTCCGATCCAACGCTCTGGCTCGACAACCCTGCCGCGTTCAAGAACCAACTGGTGGTCGATGATGGCGTGAACCAATGGTATTTTTCAGTTTATTCGGTCGGCGATCCCAGTTCGTCGGAAATTCGCTTTGGCCTGACCGACGAGGCGAGCCGCATCAACGTGACCCACGCCGACGCCGCAGTTCTGGAACGTGTTCCGAACCTGACTCCGGTGCTGGCCCAGGTTCTGGTGGATTACGCGCAGACGGGCCGAACCTTCCTGCCGCCCAGCACCAATGAGTTCTTGGACGCGAGCCTGACCAACGCCGCCGCGGCTTCGATCCGCAAGATTGGATGTGTGGACGAATTGCTCAGCGTGCCTGGTTTCTACAACGCTTTGCTCTACGGCGAAGACGCCAACTTGAACGGCAACCTCGATCCAAATGAGGACGACGGCGAGGCTTCTTCCCCGCCGGACAACCAGGATGCGCAGCTCGAATCGGGACTGCGTTCGTTGCTCACCGTCTTCAGTTACGATCTGAACGTGACCGACGATGGACAGCCGCGGCAGAACCTTAACGATCCGGAGCTCGACCTCACGAACCTGGAGTTGCCGCAAGAACTTCTGACCTATTTGGAAGCCGCCCGGCGCCAGGGCCAAAAATTCGCTCATCCGGCGGACCTCCTCGAGGCTTCGGGCAAGTTGAAAGATGAAAAGGGCGCCGTGAAGGACTTCGCTTCTGGCGTCGGCAAAGCGGAGTTGTCGTCGCTTTTAGATCGTTTTTCCGTGACAAACGAAACCCGTTTGATTGGGTTGGTCAATCTCAACACCGCTTCTGCCAAAATCCTCGCCGCGCTGCCAGGCAGCGATTCCGGACTGGCCGAGGCGATCGTTTCGGCACGCGTCGGACTGAGCCCGGAGGCGAGGCACACGCCGGCGTGGCTGTACCAGGAAGGATTGGTGAACGCGGACCTGTTCAAAAAAATGGCGCCGCGCTTGACGACACGGGGGTACCAATTCCATTTCCACGTCCTCGCTTACGGGGTCCCGGCCGGGACTTATCGCGTGATCGAAGCTGTGATTGACACCGCGGTTCAGCCGCCGGCCATCTTGCTCCTGCGCGATCTGACGCGCTTGGGGTTGCCCGTCGGCATGGGCACCCTGAAGGAGCCGGCCCGGCAAACGGAGGCTTCGAATGGCTGATCGCGTCAACGGCGCCACGGGCGCTCCGGTTCGCGCACTCCGACTCAAGCGCGGTTGGTTCGCCTGGTCCAATCAAGGTCCGGTCACGGTCGTGGATCCGGATGGTGACACGCTGCGGGTTGTGCAGTCCGCGCGTCGCGGCGGGAAGCCCGCCGTGGTTCGTTTCGCAGCCGTGAAATTGGACGCTTCGGTCAGCGCGCCGGATGCTGTTCCGGAAGCCATCGGCAAAGCGATTTCCGCGGCGTTGGGAAATTTGAACCTGAAACCGGGGCCGGTCGTCATGGCGGTCCCGCGTGGGTTGGTGTTTCTTCGCCCGCTCACGTTGCCCGCCGCCGGTTCGATCGAAGAATTGGCTTCGATGGTCCAATTCCAGATCAGCAAGGATCTCCCGTTCCGCCTCGAAGAAGCGGTGGTTGATTTTGCTGTTTTGCGATTCCTGGCCCCGAGCGCTCCATTAGCTGCTGAGTCACCAAAGACTGCCGCCCAGAAAGCGGAAGGCACGGACATCGGCCAGCCGGTCCGCGCGGAGAGATCAACGTCCCGCGAGCCGGCACAGTCCCCAGACTCCGCCCGACGCGGTCCCGAATCCACGTCCTCGGATGGCGCTCCTCCTATGACCGGCAATTCCGGCGTCTCGGCCCAAGTGGAAGTGCTGGCGGCGGTGTTGAAGAACGAAATCGTCGAACGCTACGCGCGGATCGCCGCGGCTGCGGGCTTCAAGCTGGCATCGCTCGGCTTGCGCTCGTGCGCCAATGCGCGTTGCGTCGGAATTCGCGGCGCGACCGGCAGTCCGCAGGCCGTGGCGCTGATTTCCCTGCGATCCGACGAGGCGACGATTGAGTTTGTCGCCGATCAATCGGTGGTTTTCAGCCGCGTCGCTTCGGTCACTCGGTCAGCAGACTCGACCACGGCGGCCGGCGACACGGCGCGCGCAACGCATTCGAGACCGGAGGAGCAAAAGGCGCCGGAGGTCGGCTTGCCGCCCGGGAACGAAGACGGATTCATCCAATCCATCACCACGGAGTTTGTGCGCAGCCTGCACAGTTACGAGAGCGCGGCTGGGCATGCTCCCGTCGAAAAGATCCTGATAACGGGCGGGACTGGCTATGAGCCGGCCCTGGTTTCCGCCTGGTCCCGGCGCTTTCAACCGCCGTGCGAACTTTTTGTCCCAACGTCTGCTTTTGGCGTCGAAGGAGCTGACAAAGAAAGCGGCGCGGGCGCGCTGGCGGTGCTTGGCCTTGCCTTTGGCGCGCAGGATCTCGAAGGGCTTCCTATCGACTTCTTGAATCCGAAGCGGCCGCCGGTCGCGCGAAATTGGGGCCGGATCAAAGCGGTTTCGGCGGCAGGCGTACTGGCCTTGCTGTTGCTTGGCGTGGCGGGCTTGCGTTCTCATCAAACTAACCGCCGGCTTCAAGCCAAGGAACAGGTCCAGGCCCAAGTCACCCAGGCGGAGAAGAACCGGCCGCTTTTCCGGGACATGCGGCTCAAGGCCAAAACCGCTCGGGATTGGATGGCGGAGAAACGGAATTGGCTCGATCATTATGCGCTGTTGAGCTCGCTGCTGCCCTCCAGCCAGGATGTGTATCTAACTTCGCTTTCTACGGGCGCTCGCGGCGTGATCCACCTCTCGGTCCAAGCGCGCAGCGGGGAGATTCTCGCCCAGATGGACAAACGCTTGCGCGAAGCGGGCTATGAGGTCAAGCCGCTCGCGGTCACACCGGGCACGGACAAGTTCGGTTATCCGTTCCGATCCAGCGTCGAGTTGACGCTGTCCGGCAAGACGAAAACCGACTTGAAGACCGCAACACCGTTGGCGCGGCCCGCGGATGACGCATCACTCGATACGCCAAATCCCAAGCCGGTATCGTCCGCATCCCAGCCGCCCCCGGCGGCGGACAATTCTGAGGCAGCCGGGCGTCGCCTTCGCAGAAGCCAGCCATGAACAAGCGCGAAAGAGTATTGGCCTTGGCCGTGGGATGCATCGCGCTGCTTTTTGGCGGAGTGTTCGGCGTGCGATACTTGGTCATCAAGCCGCTCCAGAGCATTGACCGCCAGACGGCGCTGCTCCGAGACAAGCTTCGCCAAATCCACGATGAGCGCCGCGCGTTCTTCGCCGCGGAAGACGATTTGAAACGCCTGGCCCAAACCTCGTTTGGCACAAATGCGGACGTTGCCACAGCCCACGCCGGGAAAATGCTGACCGATCTGATCCTGCGCCTGGGCCTTTCTGAATCCGAATTTGCGCGCACGCCGGTGGGGCCGCGCAAATTGCGCGGCGTTCAGGAGGTTGGCTGGAATGTGCAAGGCGAAGGCCCCTTGGCCAAGATCGTGGACCTGCTCTTCGAGTTGGAGCAATGTCCGCAAATCCATCGGCTGGAAAATGTCGTCCTCTCCGCCGGCGACAAGCCGAGCCGTGCGAAAGTCCGGCTCCGATTTCTCACCCTGGTCGTCGATGCCGCGCCGGACACCGTTCCGATTGGCCTCAAGCCGAAACTCACTCTGGCCAGTCCGGAGCGCAGACTCTACGACGCAATTGTGCAACGCGATCTCTTCCGCCCTTACCTCCGAAGAAATGCGCCCGACAGCGCCCTGGTTTCATCGATTGGTGACCTTCCCGATGGTGCGCGGCCCGACTTGCTCAAAGTGGTCTCTCTCTCCGAATGGCAGCGAACGCCCGAAGTGCACATCATGAACCTGTCTTCGAAGAAGCTTCAGATCCTCAAACCCGGCGATGCTTGGGCCGGTGGCGAAATCATCACGGTGGACTATCGGCCGCGATCCATGCCGGGCAAACCGGGCCTGCTTTCCTTCGCGCGGGTGATTCTCAAGATCGGGGCGGATTTCTGGGCCGTCGAGCACGGCCAGACGCTCGCGGAGAAATATCAACTGAGCGCGGATGCGTTGCCATCCGATCTGGTGAAAATGCAAACTCAGGCCAAGGCGAATCGTGACTGAGCGTTTGCAATTGTTGAGATTTGAATTGTTACGGCCACAAACCCGACTCTTATGAAAACTGTGAACCTATTCCTCATTGCGTTGCCCCTGGTTCTCGTGGGCGAATCGCTCGTTGCGCAGGACAAACCCGCTGCCGCGCCAACCGTCATTCCGACGGCCTCCCAGCAGGCCGATCCTCCGGCCACGGCGCCAGCCGTTGCCGCTAGCGCCGCCCAACCCACCGCGACCGGTGCTGCCGCCACGACCACCACTACTGAAGCGCCGAAGCCAGCCGCTTCCGCGAGTTCCGCCGAAGTGAAGCCAGCCGACCGCACTATTCGGTTTCAGTTCGACGGCATCCCGTACATTGACGTGTTGGCGCGTTTCGCTCAGATGGCCAACAAACCGTTGATTGCAGACTCGACGGTGGAAGGAACGATCACGTTCAACGACCCGCAGCCGTACTCCTACGCCGAAGCCATGGAAATCCTCAACCTGATCCTCTCGATGAAAGGCGTCATGCTCGTCGAGACCGAACGCTACTTACGCTTGGTAACGTTGAAGGAACTCCCGCAAATGCCTCTCCGCATCCTGCGCGGTCTGGACAAGACCGGGGATGCAAGGCCCGGCGAAGTCGTCACTGTGGTCCTCTCGCTGCAAAACCTCGAAGCTCCGGATGTCGCGCAGGCCGTCTCCTCCATGCTTTCCAACGCCGGCTCGGTCGCGCCTTTGTCGCGCGGGCGCGGCCTGATCATCACGGACCGCCTCGGCAACATCAAACGCATCCGCGAGCTCTTGAACGAAATCGACACGGCTTCCCCGGCCCAGCGCCAGATGCGCGCCTACACATTGGTTCATTCCTCCGGCGCGGTAGTCGCGGATTTGATCAACAAAACCTTCGGCACCGCGACGGCGCCCAAACGCGTCGAGTTCAATCAAGCCTCGAAGCGGTATGAGCCGCTCCCCGCGGATCCGAGCGATTATGTTACAGCGGTGTTTGACGAAGCTTCGCGGACGCTCGTGATGTACGGACCGGGCGAACGGATCACGCTGGCGGAGACTTTGATCAAACGGTTTGAAGACCAAAGCGGCTCGCGCGTCGGCGAGGTTCGAATCTTTTTCCCGCGCAGCATCTCATCCCAAGACTTGGCGCGAATGGTGCGCGAAGCCATCCCCGGTGTGGCGGAGGAACGCGAACCTTCTGCTACTGCCGCTACCAAAGCCCGCCTCATCGTCGATCTCCCCACGAATCGCTTGATTGTGTCCGCCCCCATGGCCGGGCAATTGGACGCGATTGAAAAATTGGTGACCAAGATCGACGCGACCGCCGACGGCAAGACCAGCGCGAGTCAGACGGAAAACGTTCAGGTCACAAAGATTTTTCGCAGCAAATGGGCTGATCCGGATGCGCTGGCCCGGCTGCTTAGCGACGGCTTGGCTCGGCCACCCTTCCGCCCGCGCAACGTGCCGCCATTCCGGGTCACGGTCGATGCGAAGACCCGCGACCTCATTTTGATGGGCATACCGGGTGACGTCCAGCAAGCCATTGAAATTGCCACGCAACTCGATTCGAATCAGCCGGCGCCAAGAGTTCTCCAGACGATTCCTTTGAAGGCCAGCCGGGCTTCGCTATTCGCTCAAATCCTCCGCCAGGCCTATCTGGATCAAGCGAAGAACCAGCCCAACACCGGCGCGCCGGACGCGACGATCCTGGGCGATGATTTCAACAGCCGCCTCGTTGTGACAGGGACAGAAACTCAATTGAAGTTGATCGAAGGTTTGGTCAAGGAACTCGATTCCGAAGCGGATCGCCCGACGCGCCAGCTCAAAGCGATCGTCTTGAAACATATGTCCGCCAACTCGGTGGCCAACATTGTTTCCCAGTTGTTCAGCCGCCAGGCCGATGATCCCTCCCGCCGCGTGATTGTCACCGCTTCGGCGGATGATTCAACGCTCGTCGTGGAAGCCCGCGATGCCAACTTGACGCGGATTGAGGAATTGGTGCGCACGCTCGATCTGGAACCGGCCCGCGGCGCGGTTGAAGTCCGCACTTACCACCTCGTCGAAGCCAACGCCGCTGATCTGGCCCCGACCTTGTCGCGCTTGTTCGCGGAGAGACAAGACCCGCGCCGTCGGGCCGTGGACACGCCGCTGCAGCCGAGGTTCGAGGTCGATGTGACCGGCAATGTCCTCATGGTTGCCGCCACCAAGGAACAAATGGAGAACATCGATAAGTTGATCAAGGAACTCCGCACGGCCGTCCAGTATGTCCAGGTCACAAAAATCTTTCGTTGCCAATGGGCCGATCCGGACACGCTGGCCCGCATCCTCAGCGACGCGCTGGCGAAGCCTTCTGCTCGCCCGCGCACCGTCCCCGCCTTCAAGGTCACGGTCGATCCGAAAACCAAAGATCTCATTCTGATGGGTTCGCCGGGCGAGATTCAGCAAGCTACGGAGATCGCGACTCAGCTCGACTCGAATCAACCGGCGCCGCGGGTTCTGAAAACGATCGCCTTGAAATCCAGCCGGGCGAGCGAGTTCGCCTTGCGCCTCCGGCCGCTTTACCAGGACCAGATCAAGAACCAGCCGGGCGCGGGCGTATCCGACGCTTTGATCCTCGGCGACGACTTCAACAGCCGTTTGATTGTCACGGCCACGGAGCCGCAACTGAGAATCATTGAAGAACTCGTCAAGCAACTCGACACGGACGCCGACCGCCCGGTTCGCCAGGTCAAGGCCTTCGTCCTCAAACACACTTCCGCCGCGTCCGTGTCCGCCATGCTCTCGCAACTGTTCAGCCGGCAGTCTGATGATCCGGCGCGCCGCGTGGTCGTGACCGCGTCCAATGATGATCAAACGCTCGTGCTGGAAGCTCCCGAATCCGCACTCAGCCGGATTGAAGAGATGATCCGAACTTTGGACCTTGAACCGGCGCGCGGCACGCTCGAACTCCGCACCTATCGCTTGGTCGAGGCCAACGCGAATGAACTCGCGCCGACGCTGGCCCGCTTGTTCGCCGAGAGACAGGACCCGCGGCGCCGCGAATCCGAGACGCGTCCCCAACCTCGGTTCGAAGCGGATGCGACGGCCAATGTCCTGATGGTGGCGGCCACGAAAGAACAATTGCAGCAGATCGATCTCTTGATCAAAGAACTCCACACGCGCGCCGAGGTGTCCGGGGAGATTCGGACGTTCGTATTGCAGCACAGTGACGCGGCGCAAATGGTCCAATTGCTGGAGACGATGTTGCGCGAAGACGCGGCTCCCGCGTTGAATCGCGGCTCCCGGGGCGGCCTGCTGCAACGCGGTCCTTCCGGGGAAATCAGCCGGCTCCGCATCGCAGCCGCCCCTGCGCGGAACGCCGTGGTCATTCAAGGCACGCCCCAGCGCCTCAGCCTGGCCGAACAATTGATCAATTCGTTGGATCGCACCGAGACCATATCGTCGTCGGTCATCCAAACCGTTCACCTGCAGAAATCGCAAGCCGAGATGGTGGCGGACGCGGTGAACAAAGCCGTGACGGCGCGTGGACCGCAAGTGGGTCCGAAGCGTGTCAGCGTCACACCGGTCGTCGGAGCCAATAGCCTGATCGTTGAAGGTGCTCCGGCGGACGTGAAGAACGTCATGCAGATCATCAAAGGCCTCGACGAAGAAAGTTCCGGGGGCGATGTCGAAGTGCACATCTACAAGCTGGAGAACGGCAAAGCCAGGGAAGTCTCGCGCGTGTTGAACCAAATCCTGCAAGGCATGCCTCGCCGCCTCTCCTTCTTCGGCCGGGGCGGAGGCGGTGGCCGGGGCGGCGGCGGCGGCGGTGCTGGCGGAGGCCCTGGCGGGCCGCGCCGGGACATTACAGTCACGGAAGACGAACGCACCAACAGTTTGATCATCTCCGCGACCCCCGCCGATTTTAAGCTCATTCAGCAGATTCTTCCCACGCTCGATCAGAAACCCGACCGCCCGGATCGCGACGTGAGTTTCGTTTCGCTGGTGAATGCCGATGCCTTCGACGTCGCCATGAAGATCGAGTCGCTTTACGCCGGCCGCCCCCGGACCGACCAAGTAGTGGTCGATGCCGATTCGAGTTTGAATTCGGTGACGATCATGGCCAAGCGGGCGGACATGCCGGAAATCGAGAACTTGATCAAGCGTCTGGATTCGGCGGCGCTGGACAACAGCATCCAAGTCCGGATGGAAACGCTCGACAAGATTCCCGCCGAGCAAATGGCTCGAATGCTGATCAATCTCTATCCCCAAATGTATCAGCGCGAAATCAAGGTCGTGGACAAACTTCCCGTCCAGACCGGCGAACCGCCTCTGCCGAAACCCGTCCTGCCGGACTCCACGAATGCGCCGCCGGCCAAATCCCCTCCGACGGACGCATCCGCCGCCGCGCGAAAGGCGGAGGACCAAGAACTGCCTCCGGTCGTGATGGCGGTGGACAAGACCGCCAACGTTCTGATCCTTTCCGGGCTGGCGCGCGAGTTGAAACAAATCCACTCGATCATCTTTGAGTTGTCGCTGTCGCACGTCAGCAACGAGGCCGAATTCCGCCAGTTCCCGCTGAAAGAGGCCGATCCGGTGGCGGTCGCGCGAACTCTGAACGAGCTGTTCAGACCGGAGCCTTTCATGACCGGCCAGGCGGGAGCGCAGTTGCGAGGCCAAGGCCGTCGCGGCGGTGCTCCGGCTCCGCCGACACCGCAGCCGCAACCGGTGCCAGTGCCAGGCCAGCCCGGTCAGGTAATCATGCGACCGCCGAGTGTCGCGATTGTCGCCGAGCCGCGCACGCGCAGCTTGATCATCCGCGCCAAGCCGGCCGATTTCGCATTGCTCGAATCACTCATCAAACAACTGGACGTTCCGGGCGTCAGCTCGCAGATCGAGTTTCGGCTGGTCGAATTGAAAAACGCGCATCCGGATAAGTTGCTGCCGCTGGTGATGCAGATGATCACGCAATTGAATCTGGCGCGTCCCGCCGACCCGCTCACGGTCATCAAAGATCCGCGCGGCGGCGCGCTGTTCGTCGTGGCTCGCGCGGTGTTGTTGGACCAGGTGGAAAAAATGATTCGCGAGCTGGACACACCAGCGGGCTTCGCCGAAGCGGAGGTTCTGGTTGTCCCGCTGAAGAATGCCCGTGCGCCACAACTCGCCGCCACGCTCCATGAAATGCTCAAACCCGGCACCACCGGTGAAGTCACCCCCGTCGCGCGCGAGCTTCAAGAACAAGTCCGCCGTTTGCGCGTGCAGAACGATCAAGGCGTCGCGGTCGTCCTCGATTTGACCAAACCGATCAAGGTGATGGCCGACCCGCTGCAAGCCGCGCCCGGCGGCAGCAATCGACTGATCCTGGCTTCAACGCCCGACAATCTCAAAGCCCTGTCAGCCGTAGTCGAAATGATGGACACCACCTCGCCCGAAGGCTTGCTCACCGAGGTGAAAGTCTTCCGTTTGAAGTACGCTTCCGCCACGCGGCTCGTTCCGTTGCTCCAGTCCGTGTTCGCGGAAAGCGCGCCTACGGCGGGCACGGAAGCGTTGCGCATCCAGGTGAGCCGGCTGCAAACCGTGTTGGGCAGGAATGGCACGCGAACGACCGAACGGCCTTCCCGACGTCAAGCCGTCCTGATGCAGGCCGATGACACGACTAATGTCCTGATTATCGCGGCCCGCAGCGACATCATGCCGCTGATCGAAGACGTGATTCGGACACTGGACATTCCGGCCGCTTCAGGTTTTTCCACGATTCGGCTTTATCCGCTGCAAAACGCTGATGCGGCGGTCATCCAGAAACTGATCAACGATCTCTACCGCGGTCCTAACTCCAATCAGGTCCGGAACGAAGACCGCCCAAACGTGACGATCGATGACCGGACGAATACGCTCATTGTGTCCGGCAACGAAAACTCCTTCGCGATCATTGCCAGTTTGCTGGACCGGTTGGATCGCGAATTGCCGGGCGGCGAAGTCCGGCTCGTCCCGCTCAAACACGCCGCCGCCCAGACCTTGAGCACCACGCTCACGACGCTTTTTACCCAGCGTTACCAAAGCGCGCGCACTCCGGATGCTCAACGCAAGCGACCGGTCATCATCCCCGATCCGCGCAGCAACAGCCTCTTGATCGCCGCCAACCCGGAGGACAATCGCGCGCTGGATCAACTGTTGGAAAAGCTCGACCGCGAGCCTGAAAATCCCGCGGTGTCGCTGACGGTGATCGGGCTGCGGCACAATGATTCCGCCCGGGCGGCTTCGATGATCCAAAACGTCTTCACTGCGCGGCGCCAAGGCTTGTCGGTGGCTGGCCAGCCTCCCGCGCCGCAGGATCAAGTTCACATCGAGCCGGATTCCTTATCCAACTCCTTGATCATTTCCGCCAACCCGGAAAACCTGGACTTGATCAAAGGACTCCTGGCCAAGATCGACGTCGAGCCGACCGCCGCCGAGGGCCTCATTCAAATCTTCACGCTGAAACAGGCCGACGCGCAGCGCGCTGCGACGATGCTGCGCGCACTGATGGACCAGGGCATTTATCGTCCGGGCCTCACGACTGGCGGCCGGGGCCGAAGCGGCCGGGATGCGCTCGCCGTCACGGTCGATCAGCGTTCGAACACGTTGATTGTCTCGGCCAGCCCGGAGAATTTGATCGTTGTGAAGGAGCTGATCAAACAGCTCGATTCTCACGCGAACGCCGACACGGGGAACATTCAGCTTTACACGCTGAAACACGCCAAGGCCTCGCAACTGGCCACCGTGCTCGAACAATTCTTCCGCTCGAAGCGCGCCGGTGAATCCGTCGCGGGAACTTCTGAGCGCAGCGTGCCGGTGACAGTCACCGCGGATGACCGGACGAACACTCTGCTGATCACCGGCAGCAAAGAAATCTTCGAAATGGTTGAACGCATGATCGCCCAGTTGGATTCGAAGGAGGTGGTGGCCAAGACCACCTTCCGCGTGATTCCGCTGAAGCAAGCCACGGCGGGCAAACTGCAAGCGACCTTGACGCAGCTTTTTGCCCGGCGCCCATCCTCCGTCCAAGGCCAGCCCCCGGATCCGATCACCATTGTGGCAGATAGCTGGGCGAATGCGCTGATCGTCGGCGCGACGCCCGAAGATTTGCCGATGGTCGAATCGCTGATCCTGCAACTCGACAGCGACAAAGGCGACGGGGCGGTCGAAGTCCAGGTGATTCAGCTCGGGAAGGCAGACGCGCGCCGAGTCGCCCAAACCGTCCAGGCCCTTTACCGAAGCGGTGGCCCCGGCACCGCCTCGCCGGTCACGGTCAACGTGGACGAACGCCTGAATGCGCTCGTGGTTTCCGCCGGCCAAAGCGATTTGAAACGCATCGCCGAACTGGTGAAGAAACTCGACACGGATCAAGTCGCGAATGTTTCGGAGATTCGCATCTTTCCGTTGACCAACGCGCGAGCTGTGCAATTGGCGGCGATTTTGACTTCGATCCTGAACACGAAACCAGCCTCGCTCACGGAACAAAGCCCGAGCCGCCAGTATTTGCTGCAGTTCATCACCCGGACTTCGGAGGGCAAGGAACTCGTGGCCTCCGCTTTGAAGGAAGGCGTCTTGATCACCCCTGATCCGCGCACGAATGCGTTGATCGTGTCCGCGCCGCTCGATTACATGACCCTGTTGGAGCAGTTGATCGCGCGGTTGGATTCGAGCCTGGCTCAAGTCGCCAAGATTCGCGTCTTCAACCTCAAGAACGCGGACGCCCGCCAGATGTCCACGGTCCTGACGACGCTGTTTCGCCTGCAACGCACCGCGGCCCAGGCGGCGAACGATCAAACGGTCCAATACTCGCTCGTCCGGCCCGCACCCAATCCGGAGACGCCGGAGGAACCAGGTTTGGAGGAATCCGCCTCCGCCACGTTCGGAACGCACGAGGACAGCACGCTGACGCTGACGGTGGATTTGCGGACGAACAGTTTGATCCTGGCCGGCGCCGATCATTACGTCGCGCTGGCTTCCGAGATCATCCAGACGCTGGACTCCAGCCCCGCGCAGGAACGCCAAGCCGAGGTGTATCGCCTGAAGAATTCGCGGGCGCCGGATGTCGAAGGCGCGCTGCGGAATTTCCTCCGGCAGGATCAGCAATTGATCACCGCCGCGGTCGGAAACCAGGCCATGGCCCAAGAGCTCCTGGAGAAGCAGGTCTCCATCGTCGCCGAAACCAACAGCAACGCGCTGCTCATCTCGGCCACGCCGCGATATTTCGTGCAGGTCAAATCTTTGATCGAACAACTGGACCAGCCGCAGCTTCAGGTTTTGATCCAGGTGCTGCTGGCGGAAGTGACGCTTGATGCCACCAGTGAGCTGGGCGTTGATTGGGCTTACCATTCCAACGGCAGTACGCAGTTTAGCGCCGGCCAGGATTTGGGTGCCGCCGAGGCGCTGAAAAACTTCGGCGGTTTTTCTTCCGGCGTGACGGGAAGCAACTTCAGCTTTTTATTGCGCGCGCTGGAGAGCGAAGGACGGCTCCAGGTGCTGAGCCGTCCGCAGATTCTCACGGCGGACAATCAGGAAGCCCTGGTTAACATCGGCCAGCAAGTGCCGTTGATCACCGACGCGCGAGTGACGCAGTTCGGCGACAGCATCAATTCGGTGGCGTACAGAAATGTCGGCGTCGAGCTGCGGGTTACGCCACGGATCAGCCCGGATGGATTCGTGAAGATGGATGTCGGCCCGCGTATCAGCCAATTGACCAGCTCGGACGTCGATTTGGGACGCGGCGCCAAGGCACCCATCATCAACGAACGCAGCGCGACCACGACCGTCAGCGTGCAAAGCGGCCAGTCCATTCTCATCGGCGGGTTGATCAGCACGACCGACGACTCGCGGGCGAGCCGGATGCCGTTTCTCGGCAGGATTCCGTATCTCGGCGCGCTGTTCCGGAGCCACAAAAAAATCGAAGACCGGAAGGAGCTCCTAATCATTCTCACGCCGCAGGTGTTGGTGAAAGCTGAAGCCATCATGCAAACGCGCGACGCCAATTCGATTACGCGCGAGCAACTGGATCGCTCGACGATCAACGAGGAATTCAAGCGGGACGCGCTGCAACGGCAGATTCTCGATCCTCTGTATCCGAACCAGCCGACGAATTCACCGGCCTTGAAACCCGGCCAGCCTTTTCCGAGAAAGTGATCTGGACTTTGGCAGTTTGAGGGAATGAAACCGCAGATGGACGACCACGGCACGCGCCTGCGCCGCCGAAGCGGCTTCGTCGTCGCGAAGGCGCGAGGGCGCGTGCGCTCCCCATTCCTTCTGCGGACATACCGCATTTGGCTGGCATTGGTCTGCAGCGTGGCCTTGGCCGGCTGTGCGGCACCGAAGCCCGGCGGTTCACCTCAATCGCGTTCAAATCAAACTCGTATCGACGAACTCAACGTGCTCGCCATGCCCGTCCCGCTCAATCTCGATGCCTTGCCCGGTGTGGACGGTTTCGCCATCCAGGTTTATGCCGTGGACCGGCAAAAGCCCAAAACTCAGCCGATCCGCGAAGGGACGCTGGATGTCCTGATGTACGACGGGTTGCTGAAGCAAGTTACGCCCGACGAGAGCCGGTGCCGGCACGTGTGGAACTTCGGCGCGGATCAACTGAAAGCTCTCGCCGCCGAGACGGCCATCGGTGTGAGCTATCGTTTCACGCTGAATTGGGGTGCGGACAAACCGCACGATGACAAAATCACGTTAATCGTCCGTTACCGGCCCGTTCAAGGTGAAGCGGTCTATGCTCCGCCCAGTTCCATCGCGATCCCGGGGGATTAGCTTATGGGGAGCACACGCGCCCTCGCGTGTTCTGACCGGCGCCTCGCCGGTCAGAATCGTGTTGAAACTCAGTCACTCAACGGTGGCTCCGCCGGGACATTCGATGTGGTCGGCGAGGCGCCGAGTATCTGTTTATGGTAGCGCAGATTTGCAATCTGCCGTGTCGCGGAATTGCATTCCGCAGGCTCCGGACAGATTCGACCGCCCGGATTGCCCGCGCGCTGCCGATTGCAAATCGGCGATACGGCGCAGCGCGGCCTGGGCCGCAACCCAATTTCGTCCTCGTCCTCGTCCTTCGTCGTCGATTCCCGAGTTTCGATTACAAGGACGACGACGAGGACGAGGACGAGAAATCCGCGCGGCCCGCGACGATTTCGGGCGATACTGATAGACTGCAAGTCTGCGCTACGTCGAAGGCCGAGACGCTAAACAGATACCGCGTCGAGCACTGCATTCGGGGCGCGTGCGGTCCCCGTCTCGATTGAATAGATCCAGGTAATAGATCCAGGTTATGCAAATCCTCACTCGCTTTTCTCTCGCCATGGCCATGGCCGCTGAGATGTCAGCTCACGCCGCTTTCGCCCAAGATTCATCAAAAACTGCCGCCGCTGAAAAATCGCCTTCGTCGCTCGCCTCTGTCGCAGCGGCCGATGGCGTGAAAGTCGGCACGGCCGCGGTTGAACTCGAGGCCGACGACTCCATGGCCATCGCGGGCGGAATTACACCGGGGAAGGTCAGCGGGCAGGAAGGCAAACTCCGCGCTGTGGCTATCGTGCTGGAGAAACCCGGACAAGCGAAACTGGCCGTCGTCGCCTGTGACATTCTGATGATCACCCGCGAATGGCTCGATCCTGCCGCCGCCGAAATTGAAAAAGCGACGCGCATTCCCAGCTCACACATCCTGATCAATTCCACGCACACGCACCACGCGCCGAGCGCGGTGCTCCTGCACGGGTACAACCTTGACCAGACGTTCGTGCAACGCGTGCAACGCGCCGTGGCGAAAGCGGTGATCGAAGCGAACGCGAACCTTTCGAAAGAGAGCTGCCGGTTCTTCTTCCATCTGGGCGAAGAAACGACCGTCGGGCAAAACAGCCGGCAATTGCTTTCCGACGGCCAGATTTATTGGGTTGGCCCGCGCGATCAATTCGTCCGGCCCACCGGGCCGTTCGATCCGGAATTACCCGTGCTCGCTTTTCGAGATTCGTCGGACAAGTTAAAGGCGGTCATCTTCAATCATTCCACCCACACGATTGGCACGCGGCAATCGGGCAAGCGCTCGCCATCCTTCTACGGCTTGGCTGCGCAGGATTTGGAGGCTGATTTGGGCGGCCTGTTTTGCTTCCTGGAAGGCGCGTCGGGTTCCACGCACAACCTGGGCTTGTCCGGCGCCGAATCCACGGAACGTATCAAAAAAGCCGTCGCCGAGGCGTTGAAGCAAGCGAAGCCACGGCCTGTGGCGCAGTTGGCCGCGTTGAAACGCCCGTTCAAATTCAAAGTGCGCCAGTTCGACGAAACGAAAGAGGACGAAGCCGTCACGCGGTACTGCCG
>JACPRI010000453.1 GCA_016190065.1 Verrucomicrobiota bacterium | reverse complement strand
GTGTCGGGATCCGCCGGATGCATCCGCATGTCGATCACGCCGGTCTTGTCATCGACGTAGAGCACCTTTTCCCAGGACTCGCCGCCGTTGGTGGTCTTGAAAAGACCGCGTTCTTCGTTTGGCCCGTACAGGCGGCCCAGCGCGCCGACATAAACGACGTTGGGATCTTTCGGATGAATCACGATGCGCCCGATCTGGAAGGACTTCTTCAGCCCCATGTTTTTCCAGGTCTTGCCGCCATCGGTGGATTTATACACGCCGTCGCCGTAGGAGACGGAGTTGCGCGGGTTGTTCTCCCCTGTGCCCACCCACACGACGTTGGCGTCGGACGGCGCGACGCAAATGGCGCCGATAGAAACTGTCGCTTCCCGGTCGAACTGGTGGACGAAAGTGACGCCGTTGTTCGTCGTTTTGACCAATCCGCCGGACGCCGTGGCGACCCAGTACGTGCACGGATCGGACTCGACGACCGCCAAGTCCACGCTGCGCCCGCTCATGTTCGCCGGCCCGATCGAGCGCCAGGTCAAGGCGCGCAGCCAATTTGTGCCCAGAGCGATTGCTTTCGCTTCCGGCGCTTCGATTTTGGCCGAAGCGTTGGCGGCCGGCGCGCCACCTCGCAATTCTTTGACAGCTCGGATCAATTCCTGGAGCTGCTTTTCGATTTGCTCGAGGCGTTGCTGTTGATCCTTCGTTGTGGGTTTCTGCTCTTGCGCGAAAGCCGGAAATGAGAGGCTGGCCCAGAGGGCTAAACAGATGACCAATGGGCGCGTGATTCTCACGGGACAGTGGCCTCGACGGAGCGGAGCCACGGGGCAGGTTCGAGTCGCTGAGGTGTTCATACTATGTTTCATGACGGTTCAATCGCGGTTGAGGTTTCTGCGCCGCGTTTTCGGCCAAAGTTGGCCGGAACGATCTGCGCATGGTCAAACGTCTCTGCCTTCAATGTAGACTTGCAGTATCAGTATGGCCCTAAATCGTCGCAGTCTGCGCAAATTTTCCAAGTCGTAATCCTAATCCCAATCATCCGTCTTACTTGCATTACTTGCATGCTTGAGTGGAAATCTGTTTGCCAGGGCATCGCAGGCCGGGCAACTATGCTCCTTTCCGTGGTTTGTTTCTCGTAACGCCCAAGAAACTTCAGCTATGCCAACGATTGTGGGTCCAGAAAGGCTCAAGAGAATATCTCAGGCGAAGGCCGAGTGCATTCAGAACTGGAAGGAAGGGGTTTCGTTGGAAGCGGCATCGGGGAGAAAAATCGATGAGCTCTTGTGCTATGTTGCCGCCGATCGCTGGCGGCTCGCGTCTGGAATGCGGAAGCAGGCCAACAGAATGCTGAGCGGCCCACGGCCACAATACGAAGCGCGGTGAGCCGCTACTATTACTGCCTGTATCACGCGACACGCGCTTGCGCCTTTATTTATCACAAAGGGGACGATTTCGAGGAACACAGCGTTCTCCCGCTGAACTTGCCCAAAGACTTCGATCCTGGAACCAACTGGCAGAACAAGCTGAAGAACGCCCGGCTGCTACGGAATCGCGCAGACTACGAAGCCTATCCAAAATCTGACAGGGCTTGGCGCAGGCACGCAGGTATTATCAAGATCGATGGGGATGAACTCCTGTCCAAAGCAAAAATCTACCTGACAGGAAAGGGCTGCACATTATGAAACAACTGGATCTACCGCTTTTGCCAGAACAGTTCACGTAGAAAATCTGAAACTGAATGAACGCATGAAAGCAAAACTTCTTCCTGTCGTCGCTTTTGGAACAACGCATACAATGACCATCACCAGCACGTTACCCACGGCGTTCCTCGTCCTCGCCGGCATACTGGGAGTCACGCGATGCCTGGCGCAGTATCTGGCCCTCATTGGTTTCGCGACGAGCAGCCTGTCCGTTCCCGAGTTCGAACCCGAAGCGCGGGTCCAGGTCAGGCAGACTGGCAACCTCGACGCCACGGTATCCGTTGACTACTCGGCAGCACCGTGGAATGGGGCCATCAGCGGGCAGGATTACACTGCCGTGAGCGGCACTCTGACTTTCCCGGCCGGTAAGGCATCCGACTTTATTCGGGTGCCCGATTCTCAATGACGGGGAGCCCGAGCCGATCGAAGGTGTCCAAATCACACTGAGCAACCCCTCGGTCGGGGCCGCTCTCGGACTGAGTTCCTCGCTGGTTCGCGTCACCGACAACGATAACCAAACACCGACAGGTCCTCTTATTGTCACGGTAGGCGGCCAGGTGTTTCAGGACTGGTCAGGCCTCGATCTACGATGGGGCCAGGGCTATCCCGCGGTGGACGTCCGCTTCGACAGTGATGAAGCAATCGGTGGGCAGAGGCAGACTATATGGGATAATGAGATTGTGCGCGGCTCGAACATGAACGATCAGCCGGAGTTCATTACTAATTATACGAGCAACCTGCGAGTCAACGCTCTCGTCGCAGATTTTGGCCAGGTGAAAATCACCTACGATCTGGCGTTCGCCACCCAATTGCTTGATCTAATGGTTTTGGATGTTGATGAAGAGGATCACGTCCGTATCGAGTGCCGCAACCCCGATGGATCTCCCATCGATCCTCGTTTGCTCCAGCGTGTCGTGCAGGGCGACCTCTCGAGATCCTTTAATGCCGCCGGTCGTCCGGCCTCGGAAGCCGTCAGAACCAACTATGCCGCCCGATCGCCCGAACGCCGAGACGTTGTTCCATCAGGCCCTGGAAATAGAACCGCACGAACGTGCCGTCTTCCTGACCGGCGCCTGCGGGAGCGACGCGACTCTGCGGCATCGGGTCGAAGCCCTGCTCGCCGAGCATGACCACGCCAAGGCTTTTCTGCCGGAAAGAGCCGCCGAGGGCGCGACCACGCTGCCGGAGGAAACGCCCCTCTCTGAAACCATCGGCACGATGATTGGCCGTTACAAGCTCCTCGAAAAACTTGGCGAAGTGGTTTCGGCGCGGTGTGGGCGGCCGAACAACGCGAGCCGATCCGCCGCCGCGTCGCCCTCAAGATCATCAAGCCGGGCATGGACACCAAACAGGTCATCGCCCGGTTCGAAGCCGAGCGCCAGGCCCTGGCGTTGATGGATCATCCCAACATCGCATATCAGGATCGCGGCCAACCGTTGAATATCACATCGCTTAGTCAGGCCCGCATCCAGCTTCAACTGATCCCTGCGCCGTGAATCTTCCGTACAGCACGCCCGCACAGATCACCGCGCTTACCGAACTGGAACAAGGCCTCGCCACATTGGCTCAAGCCTCGACCGCTGCACGCACGGCAATCGTCCCAGCCAGCTTCTCGGAGCCGAGTGTCCTGAAGGTGTCGGTTCCTGGTTTTGACAACTTGACAGAACGTGGAACCGAACCTGATCGAGGCCCGGTGCGAAGTCTGACCGTCCGAGGACAGGACGGCAACTTCCGCGGCATGACGGCCTAAGTTTCCAGTTCAACATCGGGGCTCACTTGAGCGGGATGGCCAGCACCCGTTGGAGCGTCCCGTTTCCGCGTCAGCGTGGCTGGCAAAACGCCGCTCATGATTCGGTTTGAAAATTCCGGCCCTTGCCGCAAGATTTGCGCATGAGCATGACGTTGGAAGACCGTGTTGCTGCCCTGGAACGGGAAATGGCCGAGTTTCGGAAGCTGTCCTTGCACGGGGTGGACGTGTTGCCAAAGGACGAATGGATGAAGACCTTCGGTTGGGCAAAGGCTGACCGGCATTTCGAAGAAGCGCTCCGTCTCGGAGCCGAGTGGCGAGCTCGCGAGAACGCGGACAAGGGCAATGCTGGTTCTTGACACCGACCATTTTTCCGAGTTTGAGCGCGGCACACGAGCGGGCGCCGAACTGCGCGAACGCTTGCGAGTGGCCGACCAAGCCAAAGCCGTCACAGTGGTGACGGCCGAAGAAGTGATGCGCGGCTGGCTGGCCTACATTCACCAGCATCGCGACGGGCTGCAAAGTGAGAACGCCTACCGACAGTTTCAAACCAGCCTTCAGTCTTTCGGGAAATGGATCATCCTTCCGTGGACCCAAGGTGGCGCTAATCTTCTCCAAGGTTTCCGCCGGCAGCGCATCCGCATCGGCTCGATGGACCTGCGCGTTGCCAGCATCGTGCTCGCCCATGAGGCTACGCTGCTGACCCGCAACTTGGCGGACTTTCGGCAAGTTCCCGGCTTGCGCGTCGAAAACTGGCTGGACTGAGCGCCAATCCAGAAACGGGTCCTAGCCTCCTCGATCCAGCCCGACTTCTTCAAGCCCTCGCGCACCAAGCGTTCGGCTTTTTCCTCCGCGCTTTCCTGACGCTCCGTTCCTGCTCCAACCACCGTCAAGTGTTAGAAACTGACACCTTTTCGGAATGACACCTTTTCGATTCAGCCAATTGCCGGAAAGAACTTCGGCGGCTTGCGAAACTTTGTTGCTTGTTCAAAGGCAAAAGCCAGTTTCAGCAGCGTCGGCTCGCTGTAAGCTCGGCCGAAAAAGGAGAGCCCCAGCGGCAGTCCCATCACCTGCCCGGCAGGAACGGTGATGTTCGGATAGCCCGCCACCGCCGCCGGCCCCGAACTGCCGCCCACTCCCCGGTCGCCATGCACATGATCGGTCTTTCCGGCCGGTCCCCCCGAAGGCGAGACGATGGCATCGAGCTGGTGCTTGTCCATCACGGCGTCGATGCCTTCCTTGCGAGAAAGGCGCCGGCATTGGTCGAGCGCGTCGAGGTACGCCTTCTCCGTCAACGGCCCCTTTTCCTGCGCCCGGATCATCGTCTCCTGGCCAAAGTAGGGAAGCTCCTTCTCTTTGTTCCGTTCGTTGAACTCGATCACGTCTTGCAGCGTGCGGACCGGAGCGCGCGGCCCCAGCGAGGCCAGATAAGCATTCAGATCAGCCTTGAATTCGTAAAGCATCACCTCGCGTTCCGCCGCGCCGTACCGGCCCAATTCATCGGTGAAATCCACGAGCGTTGCGCCCAGGCGTTTCAACTCTTCCAGGGCGGCGCTCAGAACTTTTTCCGACACACCCGATTGAAAGTAGCGCCTCGCCACTCCGAGACGGGCGCCGCGCAGGCCATTCGAATCGAGAAATTGCGTGTAATCGCGCGCCGCTTTGCCTCGGCTCGCTTCGGTAGCCGAATCGCGGGGATCCACGCCGGTCAACGCGCCCAGAACAATCGCCGCGTCCCGCACCGTCCGGGTCATGGGCCCGGCGGTATCCTGAGTGTGGGAGATCGGGATGATGCCGGAACGGCTCACGAGCCCGACTGTCGGCTTGAGTCCGACGATGCCGCAAACGGTCGAAGGAGACATAATGGAACCGTCGGTCTCGGTGCCAATCGCCGCCGCGCAAAGATTGGCTGACACCGCCGCCGCCGAACCGGAACTGGAGCCGGACGGATTGCGATCCAGCGCGTAGGGATTGTTCGTCTGGCCGCCGCGACCGCTCCAGCCGCTGGTGGAACGATTCCCACGGAAGTTGGCCCATTCGCTGAGATTGGTTTTGGCGAGAATCACGGCACCGGCTTCCCGAAGCTTCTGCGCCACGAACGAATCCTTTGGCGCGATGGAACCCAAGAGCGCCAAAGAACCCGCCGTCGTCATCATCCGATCGTGCGTGTCGATGTTGTCTTTGATAACGACCGGAATCCCGTGCAACGGGCCGCGCGCGCCTTTCGCTTTGCGTTCCTTGTCCAATGTGCGCGCGATGGCGAGCGCGTCGGGATTCACTTCGATCACGGAATTGACGGACGGCCCGCGTTGGTCGATCTCCTCGATGCGCCGAAGAAATTTCTTGGCCAGCGAAACGGCGGTTTCTTTGCCGGATTGCATCGCTCGTTGCAGATCGGCAATCGTGGTCTCTTCCCACTCGAAAGCTCGGATGCGAAATCGGGGAGTGGTCGAATCGGTTGGCCGTGGCGGTTTGGCCAGGCTTGGGCCGAGCAAGGATTGGGCGGAGGCTGCGGTGGTCAGTTGGAGGAAGGCTCTTCGGTTCATGGCTTCACTGTCCCGCAAGACCGGCAGCCACGTTGTTGCCCTATGGGCTGAGACAGCGCCCGGTATGCGGTGTTGCACCGCATACTCGCAATCTGATCAGGCGCGTCAATACGCGTTTGAACGGTAGGGGTGGATTGCCGCGCGATCGAAGTGCTCGTCCGGCCCAATCACACCGGGGACGATGTGATCGTTTTCAGCATGTAAGCGTCACAGCTTCCAACCTTCCCGATACGGCGGGTTGACGAGTTGATTGGCCGCGGTGGAATTCTTGAACCGCATGGCCGCCGCGTCCCACTCCAGCTTCACGCCCGGCAGCTTGATCGCAATCACACCGAGCATCGCGATTTCGGTCAACGGTCCGCCGTAGGAGAAATCGGACCCGGCTTTGCCGCCGTTCCGAATCGCCTGCAACCAGTCCTGCTGATGGTTCTTAACGCGCGGGAGTGTTTTCTCCGGTTGTTTGTATTCCTTCATGCTGGAGTCGGGAATGAGCCGGACGCCACTCGCGCCGTGCGAACCATACAGCATCGTGCCTTTGTCGCCGATCACGACTGCACCCGTATCGACCGGCTTCTTCTCCGGCTCCAGTTCGGCGGGACGCGGGATTCGCTCGGTGCCGCTGTACCAGTGCATCGTGACCGCGCCGCGCTTGCCTTTGGCTGGAAATTCAAAAGTGATGATTTCTCCTTTCGGGAACGCATCGCCCTGCGTCTTCGGATCATAATCTTTCACTTCGGCGCGAATCGTCGTTGGAGCGCCAAGGTCCAAGGCCCAGAAAACCGGGTCCACGACGTGACAGGTCCAATCGCCGACCGTTCCATTGCCGAACGGCACCCAGCCTCGCCAACGTCCCGGCAAATACGTTGGATGGTACGGCCGCCATTGCGCTGGACCGAGCCACAGATCCCAGTGGAGCGTTTCGGGAACCTCGTGCTTTTCCTTCAAACGCGGGAGTTGATCGATCCCTGAATTCACCGCCGAACAGCCACAGTGAATGGTGTGAACTTTGCCGATGGCTCCGTCCCAAATCCATTCGCAGAACTGGCGGATCGTCTCGGAGGAGTGGCCCTGGTTGCCGAGTTGGGTCACGACCTTGTGTTCCTGGGCCGCTTTCATCAACTGGCGGACTTCATAGACCGAATGCGCCAGGGGCTTCTCGCAATAGACGTGCTTGCCGCGCTTGATCGCCGCCATCGCCGCCACGGCGTGCGTATGGTCCGGGGTCGCCACCACAACCGCGTCGATGCTCTTTTCCATTTCGTCGAACATCTTGCGGAAATCCCGGTACGGTTTGGCGTTGGCGAACTTCTCGTAAGTCTTGGCCGATTGCCGCGTATCCACGTCGCACAGGGCGACGATGTTGTTGCCAGACGAAACGTTGTTGATGTCACCGGCGCCCATCCCGCCCACGCCGATGCCGGCGATGTTCAACTTCTCACTGGGCGCCGTCTGGCCGCTGCCCGCCACGACATGACGGGGCACGAAGGCGAAAGCCGTGAGGGTTCCCGCGGTCCCCAGGAATGCGCGTCGCGTCAGAGTGGTTTGTTTCTTCATGGTGGATTCCTCTTGATTCGTGGTTTGCGTGGCGAGCCGCCACAGTTGTTTCTGGTCGCTATCCATGTAGCGCTAACTTGTCCTCAGCCTTGTTACGCTTTGCCTTGATTCGAGTCAACTTTGCCGATGTTGACCTGAATCAATGGCATTCACGCGGGGCGGCCTAACTTGAGACCGATGAACTCGCGATTGATTGCGCTGGCCGCAGCCGGAGCCTTCGGTTTTGTCTTCGTTTCACCTGGGCCTGCGCGGGCTGCGGAAAAGAAGAGCGCGGCCGGCGCTGAGCTCGAGCTCGCGCTTCATGGCGGAAAAGGAGAACTGGAAATCCGTTTCAAGGACCGGCCCCTTCTCGTTTACGCGTTCGCCTCGAATCAATTCAAACCCTACGTGCGCGAACTGAGGACACTCGGCGGCGACAACGTCCTCCGCGACGCGCCGGCGGATCATCTGCATCACCACGGATTGATGTACGCCATCCGGGTCAACGGCGTGAATTTCTGGGAGGAGACCGGGCAAGCCGGTCATGAGCGTTCGGTGAAACTGCTCACGCGGCGCCGCGGAAAAAGTCCGGCGGGACTTCCTCAAACCACCTTCAGCCAACTGATCCACTGGGTCGCAGACAAAGATAAGGCACGCCTCGACACTGAGTCCTGCGCGCTGCTCGTGGAGCGCCGCACGCTGACCCTCACGGTGAATGAAAATGCCGGCGAAGTGGCGCTGGACTGGCGCGGAGAGTTCGAGGCCGGCGCCGGCGCCCTGAAGGTCACCTTGACCGGCAGCGATTACAACGGCCTCGGCCTTCGCTTGCCCGAAACGTTCGATCACGCGGCCAGACACCAGAACTCCGAAGACACACCCTACAGCGCGACCCAAAACCGGGATGTGATCGCCGCGCGGTGGAGCGCCGTGTCTCACTCGATGAATGGCCGGGAAGCGACGGTTGTCCTGCTCGCGGATCCCAGCCGAACCGCAGGCACCACGCGCTTTTTCAGCATGCTGAATCCGTTCGCATATCTGTCGATCACACAAGGCTTGGACAAAGCGCCGCTCGAATACAAAGCCGGGGACAAATTCGGCATCGCCTATCTCGTGCTCGTGTATTCCGGCGTCAAGTCAAAGGCATTCCTGCAGCAGCGTTATCAACAGTGGTATGAACAAAATCTTCATCGGCATTAATCTCGAGTTCGTCCGGCACAACGACAAACCCTTCGAGTGGGCGATCGCCAAAGCGGCCGAACTTGGCTACACGCACGTTGAGCCCATGGTCCATTGGGGCCGCGAACTCCTCAGCGAAGCGGGCTATTTCCACAGCGTCTCGATGTTCGACGACCCTCTGCGCATCCGCCGCGCGTGCGCCGCCGCCGGCGTCAAGCTCTCCGGGCTTTCGGCCCACACGCCCCTGGGCCGGCCGGAGATCAGTGTCGAGTACTTGAAGCAAGCGATTCGCTTTGCGGCCGAGTGCGGCGCGCCGGTGGTCAACACCGACGAAGGCCCGAAGCAACCCTGGACCACCGAGGCGGAAGACTTCACCCTCATGCGCTACACCATCCAGGAAGCGGCCAACGTGGCTGAGCCGCGCGGCATCCTGATTGGCCTGGAGCCCCATCAACAATACAGCCAGCACCCCGAAGGGCTGGATCGCATTTACCGGCTCGTGAAAAGCCCGGCGGTCGGCATTAACTTCGACACCGGCAACGCCTATTTGAGCGGCCACGATCCGCTGAAATGGCTCGGCAAGATTATCCATCGCGTCGTTCACATCCACGCCAAGGATATCTCGGTCGAACAATCTTCCTCCGAACGCGGCAAAGTGACGGGCACGCCGGTGGGCTGCGCCTGCGGCGAAGGCGTGATCGATTGGGCGCGGGTGGTTCAGATGTGCCGCCGCGCCAAACGTGATCTCACGCTCTCTGTCGAGTGCGGCACGATCGAACAAGCCGCGCGGTCCCTCAAGCATCTACAGGCGCTGGTCAAGAATGCTTGAAGGAGGTGGAGTTGCGCTGCTGCGCAGCCAATTGAACTGGTCCCGGTTGCAGGCAGTTGAACGAGTATCAGATTTCATCCATCTTGATAGTGAAATCGAAATCAGCCGTGCGGTTAAGCTTATGTTCCTCACCTTGCTCCTCGTCACCTTCGTGGTTTCAACCATTGTCTCTATCATCGTCGCCCGCGTGTTCCGTTCGCCGGTCGAAAGAATTCTCAAGCGGATCATCGCGGACGAACTCAGTTCTGCGTGGCTGCGCTATCTGATGTTCGCCCTCTATGTGGTGGGCATTTCCAGCGGAGTGCGGGTTTGGGACCTGGAGAAATACATCACCAAACCGCTCGGGAGGGGCGCGGAGATTGTCGAGTTGACCGCCGACCGGTGGGTGCTGGAAGTTTATCGGACGATTATCAGCACCCTGCAAGGCGTCGCCTGGGTCTTGCTCGTTTTTTTCTTGTGCAGTCTTTTCGCTTTTCTGGTCAGCCGAATCATCGAGGCGCGGAAGGCGCAGAACGCCGCCCGCCCGGAAGAACCTAACCCGAAGTCCTGAATTATACCTTTTTCGGAGTCTGGCCTTTTCCAGACGCCGCTAAATGCTCCAGCCATCGCGATACGGCGGATTGATCAATTCGTTCGCGGCTTCGGAGTTGGTGAACCGAAGGTTGGCGCCGTCCCAAAGCAGCTTCCCTTTCGTGCGAATCGCGATGTTGCCCAGCAGAACCACCTCCGCCAAATGCGCCGCGTGATCCACAAAATTGGATCCCGCCGGCGCCCCGTCTTTGCACGCTTGGATCCATTCGACGTAATGGCCGGGCGAACGCGACAAAATCCGAGGCGGCGCGCCGCTCTCCCTCGCTTTGCTGGCTGGAATGATCTGGTGGCCGTACATCTTGCCTTTGTCCCCGACGATCAGCAGCCAATCGCTCTCCGCGAACTTTGCGCTCGGCTCGAACTCCTCCGGGCACGGCGGTTTGAGTCCCCCGTCCCACCAGGTCATCGTCACCGGCAGGCGGTCGCCCTCCGCCGGGAAGTGCCACTGTGTGATTGACGAGAGCGGGGCGGTTTCGTTGGCGATCTCGGGCGAGCATTGGTGATTCGACGAGGAGGCTTCCACCCACGCCGGGTGTCCGAGCTTCAGGGCTTTGAACACAGCCGAAAACTGGTGGCACCCGATGTCGCCCAAAACGCCGGTGCCAAAATCCCACCAACCGCGCCAGGCGAACGGATGGTACGTCGGATGGTACGGCCGTTCCGGCGCCGGACCGAGCCAGAGATCCCAATTCAGATTCGCCGGCACCGGCGGTGTCTCTTTGGGACGCCGAATCCCGCGCGACGAGATCGGCGGATAGCGGTTGGAACCGCCGTGCACTTCGCGCACCTTCCCGATGGCTCCGGACCAGATCGTCTCCGCGAGCAGCCGGGCGGATTCACTGGCTTGCCCTTGATTGCCCATCTGCGTGGCCACCTTCGATTCTTTCGCGACTTTCGCCATCAGGCGCGCCTCGAAGACCGAGTGCGTCAGCGGTTTTTGACAATGCACGTGCTTGCCCATTTTCATGGCCAGGATGCTGACGACGGCGTGGGTGTGATCTGGCGTGGCGATCACAACGGCATCAATGTCCTTCTGCGTCTCCAGCATCTTGCGGAAATCGGAGTGAAGCTTCGCTTTGGGATAGTTCTTGGCGTTTCGCGCCAGCGCGTTTTCGTCCACGTCGCACAGCGCGACAATGTTCTCGCCGGCGACACTGCGGATGTCGCCTGAGCCCATGCCGCCGACGCCGACGCCGGCGATGTTGAGTTTCTCGCTGGGCGGCGTTTGGCCCTGTCCGCCCAGAACGTGCCTGGGGACAAATGTGAAAGCGGCTGCCGCCGCGGCGGTCTTGATGGCTTTGCGTCGGGTGATTTGATGAAGGATTGGTTTCATAGCATTTCGAGTAGTCTTACTTCTTAACAGCATGGATTTCTTTGACGAGCACATCCAGGCCTTTCGTCAACGGTTGAAGGCCCATGAAATCCCCCACCAGGGCCCATCTTTTTCATGTACTCTTCGACAGCGCTGCTGAACTTGATTCACGTCAAGGGTTCAAAGTTCAAAGTTCAATGTTCGATGTTTTGACGAACCGTGGCGAACATCCATGAACCTGGTAGGGCTTCGTTGCCGCGCAACCGACTTCGGTACTGGCGGCGGCGCGGCGGCACCATCCTACCAACGTCATTCCTTTGAACCTTTTCTCGCCGCCTGCATTCTACTGGGTGTAAATGGCTGGAGTGACTTGCGAAGAACCACTGCCGGTGAAGGAAGCCAGGACCGGGGATCCGGAGGCCTGGGATGCTCTCTTCAAGCGCTACCAGTTGCCGCTATATGTCTATGTCTTCGAGTTGGTCCACGACGAACAGACGAGCCTGGATATTGTCCAGGAGTCATTCGTCAACGCCGCGCGGCACCTTGAGCGGCTTCGGGAGGATGAAAAGTTTGGTTCCTGGCTCTTCAGCATCGCGCATCAGAAGTGCCTTCAGCATTGGAGAAAACGCAAACCCGATGAGCCTTTCGACAAAGCCTGGTCGGAGAATTTGGCCGACGAGGACTTCAACCCCCAGGAATGGCTCATTCACAAAGAACAAGAGGAGGAGTTTGTGACTTTGTTGAATCAGCTCCCCTGGCCGCAGC
>JACPRI010000452.1 GCA_016190065.1 Verrucomicrobiota bacterium | reverse complement strand
GATGGAGGCGATTCAAACCACGGGCGGCAGCGGCAAAAACGTCGCCGAGCTTCAGCATTTTTGCCGGGATGTTGGGACCTGACTACCGGAAATTGGAATACCTCAATGGATGATCTGAGAACGATGGCGAGAACGGGCGCGGTGCGGCTCTATCGCGGCCTCAGCAAGCAGTTCAATCCGAACGAAGTTGGAGAACGCCAGCAGAGCGGCATGACAGGGACCAACTTCACAGATTGTCCTTACGCCGCACTCCTGTACGCCCGGGGAACCAAAGGCACCGTGCTTGTGCTGGACGTCACGCCTGAAGAATTGGCAAGGGCCAGGCCGCGAGGCATTCGGGTCACGAAGGAACTGTGGTCCCTCGACGGTTCTGGACCCCGCCGATACATGATCTGGGGACGATTCGAGGGCATCCTCACGGCGGGAATTCCAGCGACGAAACTGCGCGCGGAAATTCGGAGGAAGGGCGTGCGCGCTCAACCTGGCGAAGTCAAATCGAGGATCCTGAAGCGATTTATTGAGGACTACATCCATGACTGACTTTCACAAGATTTGGATCGAACAGTGTGAGGCGACAGAGGGAATCAAGGAGCAGTTCGGAACGAAAGATGCCACGCGGTATCTGATCGGCGAAAAGCTCCTCCGGTTCATGGAAGTCAGCCACGAACGGCCTGAGTTCGCCGAGGAACTGCCGAAGTTCATCGCCGAAATTAAGCGAATCTTCGCGCCGCACGCGATCGTTGAGTTCTTTGAAGACCTTCAGGCAGGGAAGGTCCCTGATCCGGCGAAGATCTTCCGAGGTGACGACTCCGACGAAGAGAAACTCAGCGAACACGAGGTGCTGGACGACGCTGACAAAATCCTCATCATCGAAAACGCGAAGGCACTCCTGCTGGGGTGAGGTGAAAAACTCGGGCCGCCTGGTTTTTTGAGAAAGACGGACAGTAAAAACGGTTGGCCGGGCAGATCCAGATTCGTCCAGAGCAGAGCAGGAGAGCCACGGAAGGGCAGTGGTCGCTGAAAATCAGAAGGTCGTAATTATACATTAGTTATACACTCCACGTGCATGTTGCTGCGGACTGGTGCGGCGACACGTTCGCGTGGAACTTCCTGGGACAACGCAACTTGAGCAAATCTGCGGACACCTGCGGATTGGGTCTGATCTGCCTTCGGATCAGAAGGTTGTAGGTTCAAGTCCTACCGGACGCGCCAGACTGACTCCTATCGGCTCTCTCCGGCCTCAACGTCCCTTCCGTCAAGGGATCGAGATCCGGATTCGGTAGAAGTGGGCCGCATGGGTGGCACTCAGATCGAAGAGGATGCCGGACGGGCCCTGGTTTTCCACTTTTACTCCCTCCCAACGAGCAAAGGAATTGGCCACAAGATTCGTGCTGACCTCAATCCCGTATGTTCGACTCTCCAGACGCGGACTGAACGTCAGTTTGATCATGCCCGGCAGCCCGACCGCTTTCTCGATGCGAAGATTGAACCGTGAATTCGCGTCGGTCGGGTCCGTGCCAGCCAGGTACTCGTGAAGGTTGTCTTGACCGTCCTGATCGGGATCTCTGCCGGGCGAACCGTTTGGGTTATTCTCGCCAAAATGCCGGCGTTGCCAATCATCTCCTTTCCGGTCCAAATGGCGGTGTGGGAATCCCTCCGCGCCGGGGCGCCAACCATCGTCACTGGCGTCCACCGGTCGCTAACCGGATCGTATCGAGCACCGGCGTTATAGGATTCTCCTTTGGAGCCAGTGGGTCACGCGGAGCGCAACCCGCGTTAATAGAAAATATCTTTCTTGCGCATTGAAAATCTCGATCGCAGGCCGACCAACCGATCGTGCGGCGATCAACGTCAGCAATCGGGGAATGTTTCGATCCGAACGGCGTTGATCTGGATCAAAGCAGGTCGAATGGCCCTCAGGTGAAATTGATCCGATGAAGCCGAAGCTCGTTCGCGCAGCGAAAAGTGGCCCGAAGAGCTGATGAAGAGTAGCTCCATCTGAATCGTCCAGAGAATGATGACTCGTTTCGATCTTCTTTCCTCTGCGGTCGCCCTTCTGTTGTTTGCCCACACCGCCAACGCGGCGGATTTCTATGTTGCGCCAAATGGACGCGACGCGTGGTCCGGGAGGCACGCGGACCCCAAACCCGACCTGACCGATGGACCGTTTGCTACGCTTGAACGGGCGCGTGAGGCGATTCGAGCGTTGAAAAGCGCCGGCCTGAAGCCCGAATCCAACTTGGTTTTCTTGCGCGGCGGCTCCTACACGCTGACGAACACATTCATTCTGACGAGCCGAGACTCCGGCTCTGCGGCGGCACCGGTAATCTTCAGAAACTACCGTGATGAAAACGTGGTGCTGTCCGGCGGCAAGCGCCTGAAAGGTTTTCAACGGGTCACCGACGCATCCACTCTTGCGCGGTTGTCCGAGAACGCAAGCGGCCAGCTATGGCATGTGGACCTCGCCAAGAACGGGGTCACGAATTTCGGCGAAGTCGCTTTCGCCGGAAAACGACCCGAGCTGTTCTTCCAAGATCAGCCGATGACGCTGGCGCGCTGGCCGAATGAGGGTTTCGCCCGCGTTGCGTCGGTGGTGGGCGGCCAGCCGATCACCAGCCACGGCATCAAAGGCGACGCGATCGGAAAATTCACGTTCGAGGGCGAACACCCGAAGCGATGGGCGCAGGAATCGGACGTCTGGTTGCACGGCTATTGGTTTTGGGATTGGGCGGATGCGCACCAGCGAATCAAAACGATCGATCCCGATCCTAAAATCATCGAGCTGCAGCCTCCAAACCATGGCTACGGTTATCGCGCCGGCCAGCGTTACTACGCCTTGAATCTGTTGTCGGAACTCGACGCCCCAGGCGAATGGTATCTGGATCGTGAGCAGGGCAAGCTTTACTTCTGGCCATCGGCTGATCTTGAGAAGAACGAACCGGCACTTTCCGTTTTGCCGACGCTCATTTCCCTGCGGGATGCTTCGTGGATCACGATTCAAGGGCTCGTGTTGGAAGCTACGCGCGGAACGGCGGTCACTCTGGATGGCGGGCACGAAAACAGAATCGCGGCGTGCGTCATTCGGAACACCGGGAGCTGGGCCGTCACGATCAATGGTGGCTCGTCGAATGGGGTCGTCGGCTGCGATATCTATCGAACCGGCGAAGGAGGCATTTCGCTCACGGGCGGCGACCGAAAGACCCTGACGCCCTCCGGCCATTTCGCGGTCAACAATCATCTCTTTCAATTCGGGCGTCTCTTTCGCACCTACAAACCGGCGGTGGGAGTAAACGGCGTCGGCCTTCGAGTCGCGCACAACTTGATTCACGACGGGCCGCACAACGGAATTCTTCTCGGCGGCAACGATCATGCCATCGAGTTCAACGAGATATACGACGTGTGCTACGAGACGGGCGACGTCGGCGCGTTTTATATGGGCCGCGATTGGACCGCGCGCGGCACGATGATCCGGCACAATTTTTTTCACGACATCAGCGGGCCGGGTTTGCACGGCGCGATGGCGGTCTATCTCGACGACGCGGCCAGTGGCATCGCGGTCTATGGAAACATTTTCTATCGCGCGGGCCGGGCGGCATTCATCGGTGGCGGGCGGGACAACACCGTGGAAAACAATATTTTCGTCGAGTGCAATCCAGCCGTGCACGTGGATGCGCGCGGGCTGAATTGGATGCGCGATCACGTGGAAGGCAACGGCACGCTGCCCGCTCGTTTGGCGGAAATGCCTTACACGCAGCCCCCGTGGAGCAAGCGCTTTCCACAACTCCTCAGCATCTTGAACGACGAACCCGGCGCACCGAAGGGCAACGTAGTGGCGCGCAACATCAGCATGGGCGGGAAGTGGCTGAATCTGGAGAAAGCCGCAGCGCCCTTGGTGAAGTTCGTTGATAATCTGGCGGATCAAGATCCGAAATTCGCCGATGCCGCGGCGCTGGATTTCCGGCTGCGCGAGGACTCACCGGCGTGGCAGCTAGGATTCAAGAAGATCCCCGTGGAGCGAATCGGCCTCTACCAGGACGAATCGCGCGCCTCATGGCCTGTGGCCAAAACGCGGCGGCACTTAACACGTAATTGAGTCGAAGCCATGAACCGATCCCCCTCAACAGCGGTGAATCGCTCCGCGCTTCCTCGCACTCCAAAGCGCTGGCAAGCATGGACCGGCTCAACATCCCAAACGAACCCCTGAGTATGCGTCATCACTCCTCCAAACGATTGTTCTTCACAAATCTGTGGCTGGCCTTGGCCATGGCCTCATGCCTTGCTGCTCCCAGCCAGTCAGCCGGCGAATCCACCCTCGAACTGATCCGCGATGAATGGGGCATTCCTCACGTCTTCGCCAGCACGGACGAAGGCGCTGTGTACGGCCTGGGATATGCCGCGGCAGAAGATCGCGGCTTTCAAATGCACTACGTGCGGCGGCTCATGCAGGGCCGGCTTGCGGAAACGGTCGGGATCGTCTCCAAGCGCGGCCGAGGCGAGACAACGCTCGACCACGATCGCAAGATGCGCGCGTTCGGCTATTACCACGCCGCGGAAAAATTGTCGCGCAACCTGGACACCGAGACAACGCGGCTGCTCCAAGCTTACGCCGACGGCGTCAACGCGTGGTTCAAAGAACATCCGCGAGAACGCCATTACCTTTTCGACAAACTCGGAATCGAGCCCGAACCGTGGACACCGGCGGATTGCATCGTGTCGTGGTGGCACATCGCGCAGTTTTTTGGGACCGACGGAACGCGTGATTGGGTCGCTTCTCGCAGTCAAACGCGCGACGCCGGCCGTGGCCGAGACGTGGCCGAACGATTGAAAAAGTTGGCTCCTGATGACAGCGCGGCGGTCGTCCAGCGATCCGATATTTCCGAGGCATGGCTCGCCGAGATCAAGCGTTTCCTGCGAGAGAAAGGTCTTGCGGAAAAGCCGCCCTCCGGCGCGGTTGAAGGACCCAAGTTCAGTCACGCCTGGGCCGTAAGCGGGGCGCGGTCGAGCACCGGTTCAGCGATGCTGGTGAGCGACCCGCGCACACAGGTGGCGAATCCTTCGCTGTTCTACGAGTTCCACATTCAAGGAAAGACCTTCAACGCGCGCGGCATTGGCGTGGCGGGGAGTCCAATCATTCTGGTTGGATTCAATGAAAAGGTTGCGTGGGGCATGACTGCGCTGGGCGCCGATCAAGCGGATTTGTTTCGATTGAAAACAGACCCGGCGCACACGAACCAATACTTCTTCGACGGCCAATGGCGGCACATGGAGGTGGTGAATCAGAGCATCAAGGTCAAGGGGGGCGAGCCGCGAAGCTCAAGCGTGCGCTGGACGCACTTCGGACCGGTCATCACGGACTTCGTGTTCGCGCAACCCGGCGATGGCGAATTCGCGGTCAAGCGAGTGCCGATCTGCGAAACGACGCGCGACACGCTCCAAGGCGCGTTGGGCATGATGCGCTCCCGCACGGTCCAGGATTTTTCCAAAGCGCTGGCCGGTTGGCGATTCCCCAGCGCCAACGTCGTGTTCGCGGACGCGGCCGGCAGTGTTGGCTATTCCCTGGCCGGCGCGATGCCGGTGCACTCGCCGCACGCGATTCAATCCGGCACGTTTCCTCACGATGGCAGCGAGTCGAAGTTCGACTGGCAAGGCATCGTGCCGCAGGAGCTGCTGCCGCAAATGATCAACCCTAAGCGCGGCTACATCCTGAGCGCGAATCACCGGCCGATCGGTTCCTTCTACAAAGTGCCTGTGGGCAACAGCACGGGATCCGCGGGCGACACGTTGCGTTCCTTCCGGCTGCGGGAACTGCTCGAAAGCAAGCGGATGTTTGCGCCTGAAGACATGATCGCGATCCACAGCGACACCGTGAATCCGGCGCGGCGAGAGTTGGTCCGGATCGGATTCCATCTGCGGGACCGGTTGAAAGCGGATCTGTCCCCGGAAGCTGGCCGGGCCCTGGCGCATCTGGAACCGTGGTTCAAAGCCGGTGCCAAGTCTGATCTCAAAATCAAGGGCGCGGAATTGGCCCACGAGATGTCCACGATGTTTCGCGCCATGAGCACGGAGCTTGCGCTTCAATACGGCGGTGGTGAATCGGGTTTGTGCGCTTTCCTGAAAGACGTCGGCAAGCGGCTGGGGAACGATCCGGCGGCGCCGATCACACCACTCGAACGGGCTTTTGTCGAGTCAACCCTGCGTGACGCCTGGAACGCAGCGAATCAGAAGTACGGCGGCGACCCGGAACATTGGCCAGCCCGCGCGCAGGAAGCCGCGCGGAATAGAGCGGTTGCTTATTACGAAGGTTTGGATGGATTTCCTTCACTGGATCCCGACCAGGATCTCGCTTGGCCGAATGTGGCCTGCCTGGACGGCGGCACGATCAATTCGCAAAGCGGCCAAGCCTATACGCAATTCGTCCCACTCGGCACGCCGGACGACGCGCGCTCAATCCTGCCGCAGGGCGAATCCGAACGTCCGGGACATTTGCACCGCACTTCGACCGCTGTGCTGTGGTCCGAAGGCAAACTGCATCCGGCTCCGATCTCGCGAAAGGCGGTCGATCGACACGCAACGAGCCGAAAGACGCTTTCTTATTGATGGCGCTGAAAAGGACTCCGTGAAATCAAATCGCATGAAATCTGAGACGCTCACGGCTGTTGGGCCCAGCGTTTTGGGCAGCCACTGCGGCGAAGAGTTCGGCTACCACTGCGTCAACCGGCCGCATGGTCTCGACTTTCCGGGCGGGAAGACCGGCGTATGTGGGAAACCGCGTACGGATGGCGTGCTCCTCACGCTCCGGCGTTCGGGCGAAGGGACGCCGGACTTGGCGGCGAACAGTCTCGGCAACGCAGGTCTCCAAATCAAGAGATGGAAGAAGCACGAAGGTCGACCCGCTCGATGCGATTCGTTGGCGGCAGCGATGATAGCCGGGAAGAATGTCGTCTCTGTAGGTCATGAAGCCTGACGATAGCGCGATGACGCCCGGTCGCACCGGCTCGCCTACGAGAGCCGAATAGATTATTGCAACTCGGCACGTTGCTCCGTCTTTCTACCATTGTCCTCTTGGGACAAATGTCTTACAAGACCGCTCGTGAAACACGATCTGTGGCATTTGAAATTCACCGAGAGGAGGTGTCCGCCTTGTCCCGCGAGCAAATCCTGAAACTGACTTCGCTGTCGTCCTGCGCCGGTTGAGCGTCCAAGCTCAGCCAAGAGGCTCTGACGCAAGTGTTGCGTCAACTCCCGGTGCTCCGCGATCGAAATCTCCTCGTCGGCGCTGCCACCGCCGACGACGCCGGCGTTTACCGGATCGACCGCGATCGCGCGCTTGTCCAAACGGTGGACTTCTTCACGCCCATCGTGGACGACCCGTTTGTCTATGGCCAGATCGCCGCCGCGAACGCGCTTTCCGACGTCTATGCCATGGGCGGGCGGCCGCTCACCGCGATGAATTTGATGGGCATCCCGACCGACATCGTGCCGCCCCGAGTCATCAATGCAATTCTTCGGGGCGGCGCAATGAAAGTGAAGGAAGCCCGATGCGTTCTGGTCGGCGGACACACAATTCGCAACCCGGAGCCGGTCTATGGTTTGTCGGTGACCGGGATGGTGTCGCCGCGCCGGATGATCACCAACGCCGCCGCTCGTCCCGGCGACCTGCTGGTGCTCACCAAACCGCTCGGCATCGGCATCGCCACCACCGGGATCAAGCGAGGCCTCACCAGTCCGTCGCTCGCAAAAATGGCCATCAGGGTCATGGCTCAACTGAATACCGTAGGCGCAGATCTGGCCCAGGCTGGCTTAGTGCGAGCCGGAGTCGATGTGACAGGCTTCGGCCTGCTCGGCCATTTGTCATCCATGTGCAAGGCGAGCGGTGTCAGCGCGGTCATCCAGGCAGATCGTGCCCCGGTCGTGAGCGGGGAAGTTCATTCGCTTATCGAAAAAAACTGCATCCCTGGCGGCAGCCGCGACAACCTGGCCTTTGCGAACCGTTTCGTAGAATGGGACAACGCTACGGACGCGCAAAAGGTTTTGCTGGCCGACGCGCAGACGAGCGGCGGGTTACTCCTGGCCGTGCCCCCACGAAACCTGGAGAAAATGCTGATACGTTTGAAGGCTGGGCGAAGCCTTTGTGCGGCGGTCATCGGTGAAGTGGTTCGTTCCAACAAGTCTCGGATTCTCGTGCAGAGCGGAATTTGAGGGCCGGTTCGACAAGGAACGCCCAAGAATAGAGGGCCCCTGAATAGTTACGGCCTTAGGGCTTTAGAGATTCCCACCAAAAAAAGCTTGCAGGCACAATCTGTTGTGGCTAGGATGCAATCTACCCTCTACTAATAGGTAGGCTGGTCGGCGGT
>JACPRI010000062.1 GCA_016190065.1 Verrucomicrobiota bacterium | reverse complement strand
TCTCCAAACACTTCAAACAAATCGTCTCCAAATCGACAGGCACGCTCGCGTTCAACAGCCGCGGCGAGACCGGCTCCGCGTTCACCACCTGCTGCAACATCTCCGCCAATGTCTCCGCTTGAAAGGGCGGTCGCGCGGTCAGCAAGTAGTAGAGAATTCCGCCCAAGGCATAGACATCCGTCGCCGCGCCGATTTCCTTCCGCGCCAAGGCTTGTTCCGGTGACAAGTAATTCGGCGTGCCCAGGACTTGGCCGGTGACGGTCAAGTCTAGCCGAGGGTCGAGAGTCGAGGGTCGAGCGCCCATCGCGCCCGAGGTGTCGCTGGCTCTCGACGCTCGTCCTTCGACCCTCGACTCCGGCATCCGCTTCGCCAACCCAAAGTCCGTCACCCGCACTCGATCCTCCGCGTCAATCAGCACATTCGACGGCTTCAAATCCCGGTGCAGAATCCCCTTCTCATGCGCCGAGTCAATCGCTTCGGCAATGGTCTTCACATAGGCTGCCGCTTTCTTGGCCGGGAGCGGTTTGTCGCGGACCAATTGCGCCAGGTTTTGCCCCTCGACATACTCCATCGAGAAATAATGCTGTCCCGCTTCCTGGTCGATTTCATAGACCGCAACGATGTTCGGATGCTTGAGACTGGCGGCAGCTTGGGCTTCGACGCGGAAGCGCTGGATGAAGGCTTCGTTGGACAGTTCGCCGAAGAGCAGCAGCTTGAGCGCAACAATCCTGTTGAGGCTTTTCTGGCGCGCCTTATAGACAATTCCCATGCCGCCGCGCGCGATCTCTTCGAGCAGTTCGTAATCGCCCAGGGAGCGCAGGACAAAGGGGGACTGGGCAAAGGCAGAGGGTGACGGAGGGGGTGAGTGTAGCGTCGAGCGTGAAGCGTCAGAGGGTTCGGACGTCAGCGTCACGCCGCTCTTGGCCAAGTTCTCCGCGACAGCCAATCGCATCAGACACGCCGGGCAGTTCTCTTCGGGAGCGTCTTTCGGCAGCGCCGCTCCGCATCTTGGACATGATCGATCGCGTGGCATTCGTCATTTCAAACCGACTTGCCGGACAGAAGCGTTCCCTCGGTCAATTCAGACCGGCTGGACCCCATCGCTGCGGGAAGGCGGCTCGGCCAAATGGGATCCTGAGATCGGCTTCACCTTTGGCTCGTGCGCCAGAGGATCGGCACGCCCGCCCATTGACGGATGCGGGTGTCATTGCTGATGAGGCGCAGTCCATGCACCAAAGCCGTGGCGACGATCAATTGATCCGCCGGGTCCCTGTGAAATCCCGACGACTCCAACCTGGTCACCCGTTCGGCGATGGCGGGTGTGACGGGTAACACGGCCAGTTCGGGAGTGATCGCCAGCCGGAAGAACTCCGCCAGCGGCACCGAGAGTTGCAGCCGGCCGAGCTCGCCGAGCTTGGCTGCCTCCCACAACGAAATGTCGGCGAGCGCCAGAGAATCCACATGGGCGGCCAAGGTGCGCTCCACCAAGGGCGGCACAGATTCGCCGCAGGCGCGCTGAATCCAGGCATGCGTGTCCAGCAGATGGGTCACTGGCTCGCCTCCCAATCCAAACCCGTGCTGTAAAGATCTCCGACGATCTTGGCCTTGCCCTTCAGCGCGCCTTGCCAGGTTTGCGGTTGGACCCTCTGGAAGAGGAATTCCTGATCCCCGGACGTCACATAGACGGGTTCCCCGGAGGCTGCCGCTTCTCGCATTCGGCTGAAATCTCGCTGAAATTCCCGTGACGTCACTTTCATGCCTGACAGACTGTCTGACTGCCGCGAATCTGTCAAACGCTGCTTTCCGAACGGAAGGCAAGGATCTGTGAAGCCCGAACCATATCCGGATTCCACGTACTTTGCCGCGCCAGCGTTTGGACTGCGCCGACGGAGTCTGCGGAGTCGCCGCTTTCCCTCCGAAGGAGAACTTCAAATCGAGTCCCTGGATGAAGGTGGCTATGTCGCCACCAGCCGCGACTTTCCTGGCTTGGTCGCGCTTGTTTCCTTGCGTGGAGGATGAAGTAATGATTCTTTACCTGGCGTGAAGGCGACGACTTTGACGATCAGCAGCAAGGGGCAAACGCTCATGCCCCTGGATTGGCGCAAACACAACGCGTTGGGCCGGGGCGGTTCATGCAATGCGTTCTACCTGGAAGATGGGGCCCTCCTGGTCGTCCCGGTAAAGCCGCCGGGCAAAGAACAGTTGAAAAAGCTGCTGGCCAAAGTTAAGCCGACGAGACCGCCGGTGGACTGGAAACAGCGCGTCGCCACGGCGTTGCAGAATGCGCGCCGGTGAGAATCGGCGTCATTGATACGGGCGTGTTCGTCGCGGGCATTTACTGGCGCAACGAGCCTCACAAAGTTTTGCGAGCCGTCGCCTTGGGAATTCTTCAACCCGTGCTGACGGAACCAGTCCTTGACGAATATGTGCGGACAGCATGGCGGTTGCGGGACCAGGAAGGGCTGAATTCAGAACCGACTCCGTGGCTTGAAACCTTCCAGACAGCCGCCCTTTGGGTTGCACCGGTTGCACTGCGAGAGCCTGTCTGCCGCGACCGTAAGGATGACAAATTCTTCGAGGCTGCCCTCGGCGCAGATTGCGGCCTGCTTGTGGCCCGTGACCAGGACTTGACCCTCTTGGAGAAACCGTTTGCCATTTCCATCCTCACGCCACGGGCCTTCCTGGCCACATTGTCCCGAACGGAACGTCGCCAGCTAACTAACTAAGTTGACGCCCATTCTAATCGTTCCCAAAGCCAAAGCGGTGATTGCGCTCCGCTCGTCACCGCACTCCAAGACGCTTTGCGTTCACGCACTGAACCTCAGCCCAGTCAGCACGCGCTGGATTTTCGCGAGGTTCCAGATGGCGGAGTAGCATCAGAACTCACTAAAAGGATTGAGGAGCGAATTCCGAGGCAGCAAACACGATTCCCTAATTCTCTTGCTCCGTTTTCTTCGTTGGCTTCTGTTTTCTGAACAAAAGGCCACGAAGAGAACCAAGGAGTCCGGGGAATTGAAACGGTGATTCTCTCTGCCCTGATTCTCTTGTTTTTGTGGGGTCTGAGCATGGGCTTCAGGAAAGGAACCGAGGACCGACCGAAGCAGCGCCGATTCTAACGCCAATCGAGCTTCCTCTTTTCTACGCCGTCAATCTCCTCAAAAGTCGGCGCATGCCAAAGCTGTATCGGCCTGCGTGCCTTCTGGAAAGGGAGGCCACCCACAACCAGCGTGTTGCCATCAGGCGAGAAGAGCAGATCATGGATGTCTTCGCGATATTCCCGGAGGGTTAGGACGTGTTGGTGCGTCTGGGCATTCCAGAGCCGAACCGTTTGGTCGGTGCTGCCGGTCGCGATCGTTTTGGCGTCCGGAGAAAAAGCGACCACATGCACGCCCGAATAATGGCCCCGCAGGACTGCTACCTCCCGTTTGGACTGGAGATCCCAAATGCGCGCGGTGTTATCAAGGCCACCAGTGGCGAGCCATCTGCCGTCAGCGGAAAAGGCCAGCGACCAGACTTCCCACTGGTGCCCTTTGAGCTGAATAACTTCATCCGGGGTCGCCAACTCCCAAAGTTTCGCGGTGTGGTCAGGACCAGCCGCAGCAAGCCTCTTCCCGTCCGGCGAGAACCGAACCGGGGGATAAGCATCAGGCATGGCTGCTAACTGTCGCTCGCTAGCGATGTCGATGATTCGGACCGAACCTGTCCGTTTGCCTAACAACGAGCTCGCAGCCGCAGACGCCAAGAGTCGGCCATCCGGAGAAATCGCCAAGCGATGAAAAGTGAGTCCGTCGAGCCGGATCGTGGCCGTGCGTTGGCCTGTTTCGAGGTTCCAAATCTCGACGGAGTTGGTTCCTCTTGCCAGGGCTGCGATCTTCCCATCTGAGGAAATCGCGGCTGTTTTGATCGGTTCGGCGCCCAGCGCAACGCTTCGAGCCACGCGTCTGCTTTGGAGATTCCAAAACCGCACGTAATTGTCTCCGTCCGCAGAAAGCAAGGTTTTGCCATCTGGAGAAATCCACCAAGGTGAATCGGCTTGGGTCAACTCGGATTCCGCCGGCTGGGGAAAGGCATTCCAGAGTTTGACTGTTCCATCCTTGCTGGCCGAGCCAAGCATTCGCCCGTCGGGCGAAAACGCCAATGCCCAGATTTCGTTTTGGTGGCCTCTGAGCGTGCTCAACTGCTTCTGTGTGGCCACGTCCCAGAGATGGATTAACTGGTCGCCGCCGCCGGTGGCCAGAATTCTTCCATCCGGTGACAACGCCACTCCGAAAGCTATGTTCTTGTGCGCTCTCCATTTTCTTAGGAGGCGGCGCGTGGTTAGATTACATAACGCCACATCGCCATGGTAATTGCCGGCCGCGAGCCAATCCCCTTTCGCCGAGAAGCTCCAACAAGTGGCGTCTGGGAGGTCGCAACGAAAATCCGACAATTCAGACTGTGCGTTCAGGTCCCAAAGAATGATTCGATTCGTCAAGACAACCGCCAGGAACGCTCCGTCATGGGAAAACGCAAACATCCCAAAAAAGCTTGTCAGCCCGTCGGCGATCTGACCTTTCGACAGCCAACTGGTGGTGTCCCACAGTTGAATTCCAGTCGTGGTTTTCACCGCGACAGCATTATCATCGGGTGAGAACGCGACCGGGCGTGTCGTGGCACTGCCGGTCCGAACACGTTCACATTTGAGTTTCTGATCCAGTTTCCTCCAGGAGGCGGTTTCCCAAAAGTGTACTTGCTCGCCGTCAGTGACTGCCAGAAGCTTGCCGTTGGGTGAGAACGTCAGTGAGTTCCGCCAGAGGACATCCTCGAACGGCTGGAGTGTTGTGATCGTGTTCCGCAATGCCACATCTAGAATACGCACTTGCTTATCGAATCCAGCCGTCGCCACGAATTTGCCATCCGGCGAAAAAACGGCAGACGTTACGATCGAATTGTGTGCGCTCGAACTGAAAGACTCATCCCCCTGGCATAGCTTCCAAACGTACCGCCATTCCAACCCTCGCAAGTCCTCTTCGCCAGGCTTGGGAAAGTATTTGCGAACCAATGCGAGCGCGTGACCCACGTTGTTTTCCGCCAACGCCTGCTGGGCCACGTTCATGTCAGCCACATAGAGATTTCGCCGGAGCCGCTCGTTTCCCTGCTTCTGCTGCCAGATGGCAACAGAAGCTCCTGCGCCGGCGAGCAGGATCGAGGCCGCCGCCGCCAGAGCCAAAGCTTTGTTCCTCACCACCCACGACTTGAACTCCGCCACCGCGCCCGTGCGATAAGCCCGAACCACCCGATGGTCGAGGAAGGCTTGCAGATCCTCCGCGAGGTCGAGACTGGAGGCGTAGCGGTTGCGTTTCTCTCGCGCCATGGCTTTCTCGCAAATTGCGATCAGTTCCGGCGGCGCTTGCGGGTTGAGACGATGCACCCGCCTGGGTGGGCCGTCGATCACTCGCGCCAGGATCGTATGTGGCGAAATCCGTGCACCCGGTTCCACATACGGCGCGTGGCCCGTCAGCAGATTGTAAAGAATTGCGCCCAGCGAATAGAGGTCCGAGGCCTGGTCCACTTCCTCGACTTGCCCGCGCGCTTGCTCCGGCGCCATGTAAGCCGGCGTGCCCACCACCGAACCGTCCATCGTGATCAAAGGCGAATCCGGCGTGCTTTCCGCCGCCTCCTGGCGCGGCGAGTGCAGCGAAGCCGAGGTAAACTGGACGTCCTTGGGCCGGATGTCATGGAGATCTTTCTGGCCGCTGATTTTCGCGAGTCCCCAATCCATCACGAAGACTTCGCCGAAGCGGCCGACCATGATATTGGCCGGCTTGAGGTCGCGATGAATGACCCCCTTGCTGTGGGCATAGGCCAGCGCCTGGCAGGCCTTGACCAGCACGCCCACCGCACGCGGCAAATTCCAATCTTCCTGTTCGGCCCGAGCCAGCTTGAAGATCGCGTTGAAGTCGCGCCCCTTGACCAGCTTCATCGTGTAGAACGGCTGGCCTTGTGGATCGAATCCGACTTCGTGGACCGGCACGATGCCCGGATGATCCAATTGCGCGGTGACTTGAGCCTCTTCGAGAAACCGGGCGAGGCCGAGGCGTGAGGCGGGGTCCGATGCGGCCATGCCCTCACCCGCCCTCCGGGCACCCTCTCCCATCGGATGGGAGAAGGCTGGGGTGAGGGAAGTCATCACTTTCATGGCGAGGACGCGGGAGAGCTCGCGATCCCGCACCCGCAGGATCACGCCCATGCCGCCTCGGGCGATTTCGTCGATGAATTCGTAGTCGCCAACGGAACGAGGCGTAGTGGGAGAGTCGAGACTGGAGTGTGGAGCGTCGGAGCGCTCTGAGGACAGGAGGACGGTTTTGGTCGAATCATCGCCCGCGGCCAATCGCATCAGACACGCCGGGCAGTTGCCATCGGGAGCGTCATCCGGAAGCGCCGCGCCGCATTTTGGACATGGTCGAGTCGAGGACATCAAATCGAAAGCCGGTCAGAACGGAGCCAGCAGCGGAATGAGATGGCGGCCATGTCTTCGGTATATCCGGAAATGCCGGTCGGTCGTGAATACCTGGCAAGACCCAGCCAGTTCCGCCATCCGCACCAGGCACGCATCGGCCAGGCTCATCGGGAGGTCTTCATACTTGCGGACCAGGCGACGGAGGTCTGGCCAGTGTTCTTCGGCGGAGAACTGCACCAGAAGTTTTCCGCGTTCGATGGACTCAAACACCGGGTTCGTGGAAAGGCCGTCATCCTGCAACAGGAACAGCACCTCCGAAAGCACCGATTCGCACGTCAGCAACGGCTGAAAGATCCGATTGAACTGTTCGGCGGCCCACGCGTGATACTGGTCATGGCGGTTGAAGAACGCCACCAACGGCCCGGTGTCACAAAGTATCCTAACTGCGGCCATACCCTTTGAGGGGCCGCGTGCTCAAATCCTTCGTGCCTTGGAGTGAACCGCACAGGTCTTCCAGCGCCTGTCCCACGCTGCCGTGGTTTCCTGCTTGCCGCTGATCGATGAGGTCACGGACGACTCCGCCCTTTGACCGTTTCAAAGCTTTCGCCTGTTTTTCCAACCATGCATCCTGTTCGGGTTTGAGCTTGATGGTCAATGTCTGCATGAACCGAGGGTAACACTCAAATGGCAACCAGACAACACCGCTTTTGGGGTGGAATCATCACCGGCGGCCAATTGAAGGAGACAGGCCGGGCCATTGCCCTCAGGCGCGTCCGGCGGCAACGTGTTTCCGCATGTTCGTGGTGATCGCATCGTCACTTCCCGAGGATTTGGAACAAATAGCGAATCTCTTCTTCTACCTCCTCGGGACTGGAAACGGTCTGGGCAATTTCAGCGCGCAGGATTTCCCCGTAGCGCTTGCGCAGGCGATGCACTGCAACCTTCACCGCACCTTCCGTAAGGTTGAGGCGCAGCGTGACCCCGGCGTAGCCTTCTTCGGTTCGGCCGCCCGATATAAAAAACTTCAACTCCTCGAACAATGACTCTTTGCCTGCGTCGAGGAATTCCTGACGCAGCCGGCTCAGGGCGCCTTCCAGCAATGTCAGAGCCCAGCGGCGCTCGAACAGTTTGTCGGCGGTCATGGGGTCCGCTGGTTCCCGGAGATAGCGCTGTTCCGCGGTGTCATCATCCAGCGAAAGAATCACGCGCCCACCGCCGCGCTTCTGCCGATGCGCGCGGTTCCATTCTTTGGCCAGAAAATGATTCAGGGAGGCGAGGAGAAAGGACCGGAACTTGCCTTTGCTGCGATCTACCAACTGGAGGGATTTGGCGGCCAGAAGGCGCGCGAAGAATTCCTGCGTCAAATCCTGGGCCTCGTGCGGATCGCGGCCTTGCCGACGCACATAGGCATACAAGGGATACCAGTAAGTCCGGCAAAGCTGCTCCAGCGCGCCGGCTGCGACAGATGAATCCATTTGCCCGGCGGACAACACGACGCTCCAGTGCGTGGTGTTGAATTGGCCGCCGCCAACGGGTTTGCTGGAAGAGTCTCTGTCGCTCAACGCCACAAGAACAGTTTAGCAAACGGCAAGCCGAGGCGCCAGAATTCGCTTTTCTCCGATTTCACAGTCTTGCCAAGCGGTTAGCCTCCTGACTCAATGGCACCGGCATGAGCGCAGGTGTCCCTCAGTGTAAGAAAGCGCGAGAGGACGATCGACTGAACTATTCAGTTGAGATGGGGAGCGCACGCGCCCTCGCGTGCCAGGGTCGGCGCCCTCGCCGACCATCGTGGTGCGATCGAACAAGTCACCGTTTCGTGACTACCCGACGCCTCCGTTTCGACCGGCGAGGCGCCGGTCGAAACACGCGAGGGCGCGTGTGCTCCCCAATTCCGACTTCGTGCTTACGGCGAGGGCGGTTGCACGCTCCGTTGATCGTCCTCGCCGTGTGTCTGTCAGGCTGGAGAGGTCTTGCCTGGGACACGCCCGAGCATGGTTTGTTGCGCCTGATCTCAGGCCGGACGATGGGGACGACATTTACCGTGAAATTTTTGGCCGGTCAGCCGGTGACTCCAGAGCAGGACAGGCCGAAGGTGGAGGCGGAGATCAATCGATTGCTGGAGAAGATCAACGGGCAGATGTCCACGTACCTGCCCGACTCGGAGCTTTCGCGTTTCAATCAGTGCCGCCACACGAACTGGTTTCCTGTTTCTCTAGAACTGGCCGAAGTCATTGAGAAGGCCCTCTCGATCAGCGAAGCGTCTCACGGCGCGTTCGACATCACCGTCGGACCCCTGGTGAACCTGTGGGGATTCGGGCCCGAGAAGAGGCCCTGGCAAATCCCGGATGCCGACGCGATCGCTCGGCTCCTGCCGCGTGTGGGTTACCGCAACGTCTCCACGCGGACGAACCCTCCCGGACTCCGCAAAGGCGTGCCGGAGATTTATTGCGACCTTTCCGCCATGGCCAAAGGTTACGGAGTCGATCGTATTGCCCAATACCTGAAATCGATCCGCGTCCGGGATTACCTGGTGCAAATCGGCGGAGAAGTCCGCGCCAAAGGCAAAAGTCCGGATGGAAGGATTTGGAAGGTCGGTATCCAGGATCCGAGAGACGCAGGCCGAATCTGCCGCAGCGTTCCGCTCCACAATCAATCTCTCTCCACGTCCGGCGATTATGTGCAGTCGTTCGCGGAGCACGGAAAGAGATATTCGCACACGATCGATCCGCGAACCGGATGGCCGGTCGTGCACAATCTCGCGTCCGTGAGCGTCATTCATTCTTCGTCCGCGATGGCCGATGCCTGGGCCACAGCTTTGAACGTCCTCGGTCCGGCAGAAGGTTTTAGGCTGGCCACAGAACAAGGTTTGGTTGTCCTGATGATCCTGCGGTTGCCGGATGGATTGGGAGAGAAAATGACGCCTGGATTTGAAGAACTGATTGCTGATTCACCATCGCTATGAACCCGGTGAGGCTTGGCGCCATGAACCCACCCCTGGCCCCTCCCAGGAGGGGACCTTTGTTCGCCGGGTCGGGCGCGTGTTCCCCTCCTGGGAGGGGTGGAGGGGTGGGTTCATGGTCTGGAGGCACGCGCGTCAAGATTTGGCTGCGCATGAATCGGAGCGCCGAACTCCGTTTCGGCGCGTTTGGGGCAGCACTTCAGCTCTGGCTCGCGCCGAAGCGGAGTTCGGCGCTCCGGGCTCGTTCGGCCTTCAACTCAGGGCGGCGCCGGCGTTGGCTCAGTTGGGTTTTCTTGAGCTGGCTGGCAGCCACGGCCGCCTTGGCCGCCGACGAAATTGAACTTTTGAGCGGCACGCGCCTTGAAGGCAAAATCATTGAGCGCACGGAACAATCGATCAAAATCCAGCTCACGGTCGAGAACCGGCCTTTGGTCCGAAGCTACCCGCTCAACCGCGTGCGCGCGATCACTCAAAACGGCCGACGCCAAATCCTCGCTTCAGGGGACAAAGATTCACCAGCCGCGGTTGCATCCGCCGCGGCGCCGGGCACCCAGTCGATGGATTCGCTCATCGAGCAAATGGGCCGGACTCCGCCGGATTGGTTTGATTCCACGCCGTTGGAATATCCGGAGACGCTCGATCTCTCCTGGCCGGAACCGGCGCCGGTCATCTGGAATTACACGCGCAATGTCGATCACTTTCTCTGGGACATCATCAGCTCGAATCCCAAGCGCTACCGGAGCGGCATCCGTTTCATGCACCATCTGTTGAGCGTCAATCAACGAAACGAGGGCGTGCGTGGGCGAGCCATGAATGAACTGGGCCGGATGTATTTTGAATTCTTCCGGGATTATGCGCGAGCAGCGTTCTGGTGGCGACAGGCCAAAGTGGATCAGAATCCGAAGTTCGCTCAATCGCCGAGCCCAGCGCACCTGGCGGAGTGTTACTGGCGATTGGGCAGCCGTTCGAGCGCGACGCAATTGCTCGAACGACTCCCGTTGACACCGGCGGTGATCAAGGCCTGGGCCGATTTGAAAGAGACCGACAAAGCAATCCGGCTTTGCGAGGAAGGTCTCAAGCGCGGCCTGCCGCCAAGCCAGATTTATTTGCTGGCAGGTGATGCTTGCCGCGCGGCGCGGGATTTTTCCAAAGCCACCGAGTTTTACCAAAAGGTCCTGAGCGTCCCCAGGCCCGCTCCGCAGGGGGAAGAAATCAAGAGAGACCAGGAACGCGCCCAGGCAACGCTGGAAGTGATTCGCTTGTTCGACACGCTCGACGTGAGCCGGATTCCGGACGGAGCGTATCCGGGGAAAAGTCTGGGTTACTATGGCCACGTCGAGGTGGAGGCCGTCGTGAAAAGCGGGCGCGTCGTTGACATCAAGGTGACCTACAATCCCGATCGGCAGTACTTCCACGCCGTGGACGAATCGATCCGCCGGATTCTTGAGCGCCAGACCGTCAACGGCGTGGATGCCATCAGCGGCGCTACGGTAACTTCGGAAGCTGTGATCCGGGCTGCGGCCAAAGCGCTGTCGAGCGGGATGAGCACGAATGCCGCGGGGAAGTAGAGGCTGTCTCAAAAGAAAACTTCGTCGCTAACTTTGTCGCGACGTTTGTCGAGCGTCGTTAAAACGTACAAGGTTAAATCGTTAAATCGGTCATCCGGTTGGATCAAAAGATTGATCGCTGCTGGCGCACAGTCTCGACGACTGCACAACAGAAAAACGCAAGAGTGCCGTGAGATTAGACCATTTCCTTCCGACTCTGACCAAAGCCAGAGGCCGCCCGCCTCGTCCTGCAAAATGGCCGTCCCGACTGGCTCGGAGATTCCTTCCGGCTTCGTGGCTTTCGGACACGGAAGCCCGCCGAACCGGCGTTCTTCGCCGCTGGCTCAAGCGGTTGGGGCCAACCTGGCTTTCCTCGCCCAATCGGCGGGCCATTCAAGGCGCGTGTTTCGTTCTGTTTCTCTGGTTCTTCTTTTACTCGTGCTGGCCGTATCGCGCGCAGCCCGCACCGGTTTGGAAAGGTTGGATTCCAGCGGAGATCGACGCGGAAACAGGCCATGTCCGGATCGCCGCCCAAGATGCACCGCGGCCCACCATCCGTGAAGCCGATCGCCTCCACGTCTTTGAGGAGAGCCTGGGCGGCCAGAAGGCGGCGTATCTGGGGTCCTTCGTTGTTCGGCGCGTCGCGGGAGACAAAGAGTTGCAACTGCGCCCCGAAAAACAAATGCCAGCCGAGTCGCTCGAAAAAATGTCCGTCAGCACCGGTCCGTGGACACTCTCGGCTCGCGCGCCCGGCGATTGGCCTTCGCACTACGCCGATGAATTCACAGCGCGCGACCAGATTCCGGTCGAGACGTTCCTCCTGATCGATCCGCTCGTGAGCCTCTCGACGGCGCTGGCCGCCAGAACATGGATGTGGTCGCTCTGGGGCGCGGCGATCATTCTGGCGGTCTGCGTGTTCATCCCGCGCGGCTTTTGCGGATACATCTGTCCGCTCGGCACGTTGATCGACTTGTTTGACTGGGCCGTGGCCGGACGCGTGAAGCGCTTCCGCGTGCCGGACAACGGCTGGTGGGTTCATCTCAAATACTATTTGTTGTTCGGCGTGCTGGTGGCAGGCCTCGGTGGCGTCCTGCTCTCCGGCCTGGTCTCGGCCATCCCGGTGCTCACGCGGGGTTTGCTCTTCCTCCTCGCGCCGCTGCAACTGGGGTTCATGCGCGGCTGGCATCAGGTGCCGCCCATGAATGCCGGCCAGGTCGTTTCGATCCTTTTGTTTTTTGCCGTGCTGGGCTTGGGATTCCTTCGTCCTCGGTTCTGGTGCAAATACGTTTGTCCAAGCGGCGCGGTGTTTTCACTGGGGAATCTCTTTCGGGTGAGCGAACGCAAAGTGGAAGACACGTGCATCCACTGCAACAAATGCGTCGAAATTTGCCCGTTCGACGCCATCAAGCCGGACTTCACGACGCGCGTCACGGACTGCACGCTTTGCCAGACGTGCGGCGGCGTCTGTCCGACGCACGCGATCAAATTTGTGGAGCGCACCAATCGCGTTTCATTGAAACTTCAAGACGATCCTCCTACCGGGGAATATTCGATTGCGGCCAGCGTGAGCAGGCTCACGGCGTGGATTTCAAATCTCAAATCTCAAATTGCAAATTGCGCGCGAGGCGTTTCGCGACGAGTGCGAGGACGCGCCGAGCCAGCCAATCGACTTTCCTGGTTGAATGATTTTGCCGCAAGGCCGATGGCCCGCCGGAGTTTCGTGGCGAGCGGACTGGGCTCGCTGGCCGGGATCGTTGGAGGTGTCGGCTCGTCCCTGGCCACGAAAGCATATGGAGCGCGCCTGGACGATTCGGCGCGTCCGCGTCCCGTGCGTCCGCCCGGCAGCGTTCCGGAAAAGGAATTTCTCGAATTGTGCATCCGCTGCGGCGAATGCTTCAAGGTTTGCCCGAATAGCGTGCTGCAGCCTCTGAGTTTTCAGCAAGGACTGGAAGGCCTCTGGACGCCGTACGTTGCCGCCGATTGGGCCGGGTGCGAACCGAGTTGTAACGCCTGCGGCAAAGCCTGCCCGACCGGCGCGATCCACGCGCTGCCGCTCGAAGAAAAGAAGGCGGCACGCATGGGACTGGCCGTGGTCAACGAGAAGACCTGCCTGCCCTGGGCCGGGAAAGAGGCCTGCCAACTGTGCGTCGATGAATGCGCCGCCGCCGGCTACGACGCGATCGAGTTTATCCGCGTCCACAGCAAGGCCGATGACTCGGGCAAGCCCGTCGATGGCACCGGATTCCTCGCGCCGAAAGTTCAGCCGGACAAGTGCGTCGGCTGCGGTTTGTGCCAGATGCGCTGTTACAGCATCAACGCCAAGACCAAAAAAATTCTCCCCGAGTCAGCGATCATCGTTGAGGCGGGCGAAGGAAAGGAGGACCGGTTGATGGGCGGCTCGTATCTCGCGTTGAGACGACACGAGGCGCAACGCGAATCATCGCGCTCAAACGCTCCAACGCCAGCCAACCCGCAACGCTATCTCCCGGAGTTCCTGGAGCGCCGCGACGATTAGGCGCAGGAGCTTGCGCAGGATGTTCGCTTCGCGAAACGCGCACCACTCCGTCCCCGACTTTACTGAGCGTCGCGAAGGAGAAATGTCAGGGACGCGGTGGAACGCGTCCTTACCCGGTTCACGGCTCCAATGCGCGACCAAAGGATCGTGGACGACGTTCCGGAACCGACTGCTCTGCTTCATGATCTCAACGGGCGATCGAAGAATCGTAGAAGGTAATGCCTCAGTTATTCCCGGGAGGCGATCCTTTTGGGTGACGCCTTTTTTGCTTGCGTATTATGTATGTTATGTGACATACCTAATACATGCCCGCTCGCCCGCCCTGTGAAGCTGCGCTCCGGCAAGAGTTCCTCGCCCAACAGGCGGCTC
>JACPRI010000451.1 GCA_016190065.1 Verrucomicrobiota bacterium | reverse complement strand
TGGCTAAGCGATATTTCAAGATGGACAACACTGGCACGCTCGCCCTGCATTTGCTCGCTATTTGTCAGCCGCCCAGAATCAAACGTAGCGCTTTCGGCCGAGGTCAACAAATCCCCATTGCTCAGGCTTGACCACCTTCTCTCGTACGCCGTCTCCACGGAATGGCCCGCCAGTGCATGACGCAGGGGCGCGGGTGTGCCCTGATCGAAGAGGATGCGCATGGATCAGCAGGACTGAACGCCGGCTCTTCAAACCACCGCCCGGCTCTTTTCCGCGTGCGCCAACACATTGAGCGCTTGCTCCCGTGGCCTACCGGGGAACCACTCCAGAAAATCGGCTTCGAGCTGACCAGGAGTTGGCTCGGTTGCGGTTTGAACGAGACGAATACATCCACATCCAGCGTGGCGATGGGTTCGAGGTAGAAGGTCGCGCCCACCGCCCCGCCGATGGCGTAACGGTCGATGCTGCCGTCGGCCTGCATCCGGTTGATGGCGGGGCGATGGTTTCCTTGATGTTCACGTTTTGGAGTGTGGGGCGACTGCCTTCTCCCGGCGAGCTTTCAGTAGGAATTCGTTGGGGTCGTTCAAGTGGAGACCGCTGGACAGCCCCGGAGGCTTCTGAGATGTTCGCCGTCCATGAGCACTCGATCCGACCAAGGCATTCTGCCGCCGAAGCTGTTTCCAATAAAATCCTCGATCAGGCATGTGATCGTCGTTCTCTCGATTCTTTCTTTTCCCCTCCAAGCCCAGAATGCAACAAAGGCCGGTCGCTTTCACGTCGAACATCCCACGCTCCTCAACCTGGGCTTCGAATGGGCCTTGGAAGGCGACGCCAATCGCAACGCTGCCGTGGCCGTTCAATTCCGCCCTGTCGGTGAATCGAAGTGGCGCGACGCGCTGCCGCTCGTCCGCATCGGCGGCGAGAACGTCTTCCGCCGGCGCGAGAACCTCGATTACACCGTTCCGCACGGTTTCGCCGGTTCGATCCTCAATCTCCAGCCGGGAACCGAATACGAATGCCATTTCGTGATGACGGATCCGGACGGTGTCAGCGGCCCAGCCACTCAGACCGTCAAGGTCAAGACCCGCACCGAGCCTCAACCGTTCGTCGGCGGCCGCGTCTTGCATGTCTATCCTCCCGACTATTTCGGCGCTCGTCAGGAACCCAGCTTCACGGGAATTCTCCAGGCCTACTACGGCGCCGGCCTGGGTGATTGGTCGGTCGTCTGGGAACGCCGCGCACAACCGGGCGACATTCTCTTGCTCCACGCCGGCCGCTATAAGCCTGAACGCCTCAATTACGTCGATCCGATGATGACGCCGTTCGATGGATCGATGTCCCTCACGCTCAAAGGCACGCCCGAAAAGCCGATCACGATCAAGGCCGCCGGCGACGGCGAGGTGGTCATCGACGGCGACGGTAACCATCGTCTCTTTGACGTGATGGCTTCCCGCTATCACCTCTTCGATGGCCTCACTTTCAGAAACACGGACGTCGCAATCTTTGCCGGACAGAAAGAAGTCCTCGGCGCGGTGGGCCTTGCGGTGAAGAACTGCCGCTTTGAAAACGTCGGCTTCGGCGTCTGGACCGAGTATGCGGGGTCGAGCGATTTCTACATTGCCGACAATCTCTTCCTGGGCCGCGACGACCGCTTTCGCCTGGTCGGCTGGGGCGGCGTCCCGCGCCAGCCTGGCGGCCCTTCGTGGCCCACACCCGCCTACGGCTCTCATTTGCTCACGAGCTATTATGCCGTGAAGGTCTATGGCCACGGCCACGTAATCGCGCGCAATTCCATCGCCTATTTCCACGACGCCATCGCCATTTCCACCTACGGCACGCCGGAAAGTGACCCGGACCGTCGCGCGTCCTCGATCGACATTTACGGAAACGACATGCACATGTTCAACGACGACTTCATCGAGACCGATGGCGGCGTCCACAATGTTCGCGTCTTCAACAACCGCGGCGTCAACGCGGCCCAAGGCGGCTACAGTGCTCAACCGGTCTTCGGCGGGCCTGTCTATTTCTTTCGCAACCTGCTCTATCACGTGCCGTCTGGTGTCGCCTTCAAGTTTTCCGCCAAGCCCGCGGGCCTCTTCGTGTGGCACAACACCATTATTGGCGAGCATCTCCTCGGCGACCCTTCGGCCAACATGCACTTCCGGAACAATCTATTCCTCGGCCGTGACACGCCGGGGCGCGGCATCCTCACGCTGGCCAACTCCACCGCTCACAACACGACGGACTACAACGGCTACCGACCAAACCACGGAGTCAAGGAGCAATACCGCTACTTCAAAGCCAAGCCCGGACCGAACGTGTACGAACCAAAAAAGGAAGGCTGGCAAATCTTCTCGACGTTGAATGAGTTCCAGACTGCAACGGGCCAGGAGATGCACTCCGTTGAGCTCGACTTCGACATCTTCGAGAAGCTATCTCCACCTGACCACGTCAATCGCTACGCCGTTTACCACGCCATGGATTTGAACTTCATGCTGAAACCGACTGGCAAAGCCGTGGACGCGGGCCTTGTGATCCCCACTGTGAACGAAGATTTCGCGGGCCGCGCCCCTGACCTTGGCGCCCTGGAAACTGGGAAGCCTCCTCCGCATTACGGTCCGCGCTGGCTCGCGTGGCAGCCGTTCTATCGTTAAGGCGTAATTACGTGAAAATGGGGAGCACACGCGCTGCACACGCGCCCACGCGTGTCACGACCGGCGCCTCGCCGGTCGGTACGAGCGGGTCGCTCGATCACTAAATCGTGACTTGTGCAAGCGCACGGAGTGGTTGGCGAGGGCGCCGACCAAAGCACGCGAGGCGCTGCGAGGCGCGTGCGCTCCCCATCCTGACTGAATAGACACCGCTTATCAGCAGCGCACTTTTGATGGGCGTTGCGATTTGGAGACGGCTCAGGATCAATTTCATAACGGTGCGAAACACTGAACGACTGTTGACTCCTTTATCTCCCGTTCAAACTCTAGCGCGGCGGGAGTTTCCACTGATCGTCAAAAAAACCTGCGCTCACGATCCGCCCGGGCCATTTCAAGGACGGCGGAGTGCGGAGATCAACGATCGCCCAATCCGGCAGCTTGGGTGTTTGAAGAGAATTCGACGTGGTGCTGCCCTGCCGGAAGGTGAATCCGCTATTGATGACCACATAGCGCTCACGATTCAGCGGATTGGGGAAAATCAAAACCGGGGCATGATCGGACGCACTCACGCTTTGTGCACCGAGCATCAGTTCGTTTTGAGTCCATTCGAGCGGAAGATTCGGGAGGATTTTCGCGAGCAGCCGATTGCTGCCCGGATCGCCCCAGAGCACAAGGTTATTTCGGGCGATGTCTTCCGCCGTGATCTCGGTATCATTTTTCACTCGCGCGTCACCCCGAAAAACCCGCCGCCATTCGACAATGGCGCGTTCCAATTCGCTCCCGGCCCAGGCTCCGACTCTTTCATTCCAGACCTTGCCTGTTGGGCGCACAAAAATGAACGCATCCATAAAAGCGTCGTCGATCGGTCCGGTCAGGCCGTGGCGCTTATGCAAGCCCGTTCCGAACTCAGCGGGTCTGCGCTGCCATTTGCCGTCCAACTTGCAGAAACTCGTCGCACCGCCCTGACTGATTTCCTCGCCGTCAATGATGATGCTTTGTGGTCTCTCCGGCAGAGTAATCGTAAAGGCAGTGACATTCCTTGTTTTGACGCGAAGCGCGTCATCGCCAATTTCAGCGTCGATTTCCGCCCTGTCCCAATGCTTCTCCAACTGATCCAGCGTAATCCATTTCATTTGGTTGTAGCGCAGCGTGTAGGTGACGAACCGGACATGGCGCGGGAAAAGATCGCGCCCCTTCGCGATGGCGGCGTCGATGCGTCTGGAAAGTTCCTTCTTGGTTTCGGGTTCGTACTTGTGCGCGGTGTTGGGGCCGACCAAGCGCTCGAGCTTTAGCCCCTCTTCAGCCATCGCCTTTTCCATAATGTCGGCCGATTGCTTCTGGGGATCAATCTCGCCGCTGTAGGCAATCATCGGCACGTTGGCCAGGTTGGCCGCGCAAGCCGTCGCGTCGTAAAGACGCCAAAGCGTCCGTTCCCAAAGGGGCGGAGCCTCTTTCTTCTGATCGAAAACTTTCGCGTAAATGGCCGTTTCAGCGAAACCCGCTCCCGCCGAAGTGACCGCCCAGACGCCGGGATGATGGGCCGCCATGTGCCACGCGCTGGCGCCGCCCATGGAAAAACCGAGCGCGGCCATCCGGTTGGTATCGATTCGATAATGCCGCATCACGTCCGCCATCGCCTCGAATGCATCGACTTCCCCGGCGAACTTGCTCGCATTGCAGTAGCGGCCGTACAGGTGCAGCTCGAAGGCATTGGTCGGCGCAAACTCGCGCCGGCCTTTCAACTGGCCGGCAATGAACGCGACCTCGGAAAGGGTCTCGTTGCGGCCATGAAACCAGAGGTAGAGCGGCCGAAGTTGGCGATCCTCCGGTTTCCAATCCTCGGGCACCCGCAAGCCGTAGGGTTGAACCGAATCGTCGATCCTGGATCTGTAGGCGCGCACGAGCGAGCCGCGGGCCGCAGTCCATGGCGACGCCAACTTTCGCAACTCTGTGGCCCGCTGCAGACCGATTGTCAGTTGCTCCCTGGCCAACTCGATTTCACTCGGCTTAAAGAATTCGTTGTAAGCCACCGCATCGCGCACCGCTTTGTGAAAGACCTGCACGTCGGGCAGCAGCGCGAGCAGATCCGGATGGCTTTTCAGTGTGGTCCGCAAGGTTTCGATTTCCCTGCCGAGTATTTCAAGCCGGGAGTTCAATTCATCCGACTCGGCAGCCGAGATCCGGATGCCGGGCGGTGGGGCTTGCTTCGAAGTCGGGGTCGCCTGACCGAAAACCAGAAGCGGCGCAAGGCCGAAAGCCAGAACACAACGCGGGTTCATAGGAGGCCCTCTCAGTCGGCGTGGTAGCCGCGCCAGATCCACACGAGCGTGTCCGCCAGGGTCTGTTCGAAAACTTGGCGGTCGCAGTGACGCGTGGCCAGGCTAAATACGAATCGGTGATGGTAGCCTCTGGCCTTGAGCGCATCGGCGGTGCGCTGGCCGGCCATCACCCAGTTGTGATAAGTCTCCTCCGCATCTTTGGCGCGAAGATCGTTTTCGGACACATGCGTGAAAATGCGCAGCGGTTTCTTCTCGCTCTTTTCAATGAGCTTCATGCCGGAGTGGTATTCCCACGCGCCCAGAGGATATTTGGCTTCCTCCGCCGCGTCGTCATCCTGCTGATCGACGAAGGTTCCGGAATAACAAATCAAACGCCGAAACCAATCGGGGCGAAACCAACCCATCGTCAACGCCGCCGCACCGCCGGAACTACATCCGATGACGGCTTTGCCCCAAGGATTATCCGTCAGAGCGAACTTGGGGTAGGCGGCTTTGATCTCGGCGTTGTTCCGAACCGCCGGCAACACTTCGTCCTGGATGAATCGGGCGAGGCGATCGGACATGGTGTCGTATTCGAGACCGCGCTCGCTGTTCTTGCCGTCGTTGCCGCCGTTTTGAACGGCAATTGCGACGAAGGCCGGCAGCTTGCGATTCGGGTCATTCGATATCGTCAAATTGTCGAGGGCGTTGCGAATGAGGCTGAGTTGACCAGGACCGTCATGAATGATGAGAAGCGGGGCTTTGGCGCCGTCCACGTAGGCGGCCGGCACGTAAACAAAAATCTTTCGCTCGGTTCGAACGGGCTTCTTCGCAGGCTCGAGTGTGGAATCGTCGCCACGAAATATTTTGCTGTCCGCCAGGCGCATCGTGAACTCGAAGGACTTCCCTTTGGGATTGCCCCGGTCCGTGAGATCAGGATCGATCTTGTACTCGGGACCGATCGTGAACTTGCCGTCGCCGTCCGAGCCGGGCTTCTCCGTGTACGACTCGGCCGCCTTTGCCGCAAGGGCGAGCAGGCCAATGAGGCTAAAGGTGAGAAAACAACGAGCGCAAGCTGAGGAAATGTGTGTGGTGAACATGCGGATTGTTTAAGACATCGGGCGTGAGAGATACAAGCCGCAAATCCGAAGTTTAGACCAAGGAGTAACGGGCGGACTTGATTGCGTTTCTTTTGGTCGCGTCTGCCGAGTGGGCGAAGCGGTACAAGTTTCTCGCGCTCGCCTATGGCCGCCGGACTTGGTGTCATCACCTGGTTCTCGACTTCCTCGCCGTTCGCCCCGGCATCTCATTCGCGAACCAGCCGATTCGCGGGATCGGCACAGGCATTCTTGCAAGCCTCATGGGACTGGCGGACTCGCTCGGGATGGAAACGATGTGGGGCGAGGCCACGGCCAGTTCCGCGCCGTTTTGCGAAAACGTCTTGCGACTCCGCACGGTGCGCGACTTGTTTGTCATCCGACGGAAGACAATGCGTCGCCTGCACGAACGATACCTCGCGAAGATGCAACGTCGGCTTGCTAAAACCGAGATCCACAGGCACTATGACTGACGTGAAAACGAAGCGAAAACGGGACTGGCTGGAGGATTGTTTCGAGTATGAACGCACGCACGAAATTGCCTTCGCCTCGCCGCGCGCTTTGCTGGAAGCCCGCATGATTGCGGAAATGGACAAGGCCCGCCGCCCGCGCCGCCGAGCTCACCGCAATGGCACTGCCCGCCGCCGCAAAACCGCGACCGCTTGATTTCTTCAAGTCGCAGCACCGCGTGACACTCGACCGCTTGTTTTCTCAAAACGAATCTTCCGTGACGCTTCAATTTTTGGAGCAGGCTGTACTCGTCCTTGGCGGCAAGCTCGAAGTGGAACTTGCGTAACTGCTCCAAGTCGAAGCAAGGTTAACTCACCTTCACGGATGCCGGAGGGCGTGGAAGGCGTCGTCACTGTTGACCAATGCCGGACTTGATTGCGTTCCTGCTCCCGCCACAATAGCCCCATTCAAATGAAGACCAACACCGACCAGCGCCGCGATTCACTTTTCCCAAAAGCACCAGTGGATGTTTTGGACCATGCAACCTCTGAAATCGCAATCGGAACAAAGCTGGGAATAGACGCCGCGCACAAGCTCGCCGGTGAAGGATTCAAAAGGCCGTCGCCGTTAATCAAAATGGATGAAGCCATCCGAAAGAAAATTGACCACCTGGTTCGCGACCGACCAATCTAACCGTCCAGACCCATGCCAGACTTTTCCATCGGCCTAGACTACGCGTGGCAGACTGCCGCCAACGAAGCGATTCGCACGCGGCACGAGTTCATTGAGCCGGAGCACTTGATAGTCGGCATCTGCAAGCTCGGCAATCTGCTTTCCCTGCATGACTGGAACGACATCGGGATTCCTCGCGACGCAGCGGCGCTTCTGAGAGCCTGTCCGAAAAATCATGATTGCTGAGGAATTAGGCCAGTCTGCGGAGCTGAATTCGTATCATCGCGATATAAACCCAGGCTTCCGCACTGGTTTCGCAGTGCTCGTAGTCCCGCACCAGGCGTCGATGACGCATC
>JACPRI010000450.1 GCA_016190065.1 Verrucomicrobiota bacterium | reverse complement strand
TCGTGACGCTGAAAAAAGGAGACAAGATCACGCTCACGTAACCCGAGACTTTCCTATGCCAGTCAAGTCATTTCGTCCACTCACACCTTCGACGCGCTATATCACCATCGCGTCGTTTGCAGAGATCACGAAGAGCAAGCCGGAAAAAAGTCTGGTGTTCACGCGCAAGAAAACGGGGGGTCGGAATTCTTACGGTCGCGTCACCAGCCGAGGCAGGGGCCAGGGACACAAACAGAAGATCCGTCAGGTGGATTTCAAGCGCAACAAGCACGGGGTCGAAGCCAAAGTTCTCGCCATCGAATACGATCCGATCCGCACCGCCCGGCTGGCGCTGCTCGAATACAAGGACGGCGAGAAGCGTTACATTATCGCCCCGGATGGTTTGAAGGTCGGCGCCGCCTTGATGAGCGGATCCGCCGCGCCGCCCGAGGTGGGAAATGCGCTGCCTCTCAAAACGGTCCCGATCGGTTTGCCGATTCATAATCTCGAAATCACTCCGGGACGCGGCGGCCAGATGGTGCGCACGGCGGGCGCTTCGGCGATTCTGATGTCCCGCGACGACGAATACGCGCAGGTGCGTTTGCCGTCCGGAGAAATCCGAAAATTCAATTTGGACTGCACCGCCACCATCGGGCAGGTTGGGAATGCCGAGCACGAGAACGTGGTTCTCGGGAAAGCGGGACGAAGCCGCCATCGCGGCATCCGCCCTTTGAGCCGCGGCGTGGCCAAGAATCCCGTGGATCATCCGATGGGCGGCGGGGCCGGGAAGACTTCGGGTGGAGGTCATCCCGTTACTCCGTGGGGCGTGATCACCAAGGGTTACAAGACGCGCAAACAATTCAAACAATCGAACCGTTTCATCGTCGTGCGGCGTGACGGGCGGCCGGTGAAACAAAAGTAATCGCAGTGGCCTATGGGACGATCCATTAAAAAAGGTCCGTTTGTGGACGGGCATCTGTTGGAGAAAATCTCGAAGCTGAACGCCTCGAATACGAAGAAGCCGATCAAGACTTGGTCGCGACGCTCCATGATCACGCCGGAGTTCGTCGGCCACACATTCAACGTGCATAACGGCAAAGTGTTCAATCCGGTTTTCGTGACCGAAAACATGGTCGGGCATCGCCTGGGTGAGTTCTCCTTGACGCGCACCTTCAAGAAGCACGGAGCGCACACCGCGAAGGCCGAAGCCAAGTAATTCGCTTATGGAAGTTCACGCCATCACTCGCAACGTCCGCATGTCCGCGCAAAAGATGCGCGAGGTCGTGCGCCAGATTCAGGGCCTGCCGGCGCAGCAAGCGGCCGCCGTCCTGGCCGTGGTGCCCAGGAAATCCGCGCGGTTGGTGGCCAAAACCTTGAAATCGGCCCTGGCCAATGCGGAAGACTTGAAAACCCACAAAGCCGAATACAACAGCCTCGACACGGCCAGTCTGGTCGTGAAGGAGGCGTTGGCCCAGACCGCCACGACCATGAAGCGATTCATCCCCAAGGCCCGAGGCTCGGCCGGGCCGATCCTGAAACGAAACTGCCACATCAAGATCGTTCTCTCCGATGAATAATATGACTCCATCACTCCAGTTTTGAGCTATGGGACAAAAGACAAATCCGATCGGCCTGCGCGTTGCCGTCAATAAAGATTGGCGTTCCAAGTGGTTCGCCGAGAAAAAAGACTTCGGCAAGTTGTTGTCCGAGGACCGAAAGATTCGCGACATCCTGAAGAAAAAACTCGAGTCTGCCTCGGTGCCGAAGATTCAGATCGAACGGGCCGCGACGCGCTGCCGCATCACGATTTTCACGGCCCGTCCCGGAGTGGTCATTGGCCGGAAAGGGGCCGAGATCGACAAACTCAAGGAGGAGCTCAGCCGGATGACCGGCAAGGAAATTTACGTGGACATTCAGGAGATCAAGACCCCCGAACTGGACGCACAGCTCGTCGCGGAAAACATCGCGTTGCAGCTCGAACGGCGCATTTCGTTCCGTCGCGCGATGAAGAAAGCCGTGCAAACCGCGATGGATTTCGGCGCGGTCGGGATCAAGGTCCGGTGCGCGGGCCGTCTGGGCGGCGCGGAACTGGCGCGCGTCGAATCGTACCACGAGGGCAGCGTTCCGCTTCACACTTTGCGCGCGAATATTGAATACGGGTTTGCCGAGGCCCTCACGCTTTACGGCAAGCTCGGGATCAAATGCTGGATTTGCAAGGGCGAAACCAAACCGGAAAAAGGGCTGGCGAGCCAGCCGGCGATCCCCGCGGCCGCTTCCGTGTAGTTATCGAGAGGAATTGCTATGCCATTAATGCCGGCCAGAGTGAAGTTTCGGAAAATGCATCGGGGCAACCGCGCCGGGATAGCCTATCGCGGGGCCACGGTCGCGTTTGGCGAGTACGGGTTGCAGGCGCTGGAGCGCTGCTGGCTCGATACCAAGCAAATCGAAGCCGCGCGCGTGGCCCTCACTCGCTTCATGAAGCGGCGCGGCAAGATCTGGATTCGCATTTTTCCGGACAAATCGTACACGAAGAAGCCGCTCGAAACCCGAATGGGCAAAGGCAAGGGCCCCGTGGAATCCTGGGTCGCGGTCGTGCGCCCGGCCAATGTCTTGTTCGAGGTGGATGGAGTGCCGGAAGCGCTGGCGCGCGAAGGGATGCGTCTGGCGGCGGACAAGCTTCCCATTCGAACCAAGTTTATCTCACGGCACTATATTGGATGAACCGACCGGGTTTATGAAGAGTTCAGAGATCAGAGATTTGACGTTTGCCGAGCTCCAGGCCAAAAGCCGAGACCTGCGGCAGGAGTTGTTCAATCTGCGGTTGCAGCAGGCGACCAGCCAACTGGAAAAGACGGGCCGGCTCCGAGTTTTGCGCCGGGATATCGCGCGGATTGAAACCCAGCTCACGGTTCTGCGCAAGAAAGCCGCCTGATTTATTTTATGTCCGAGAATCTTACGATCACCCGAGGCCGCCGCAAACAGCGGCTCGGTGAAGTCCTCCCGAGCAAGATGGCGAAAACAATCGTCGTGTTGGTCGAACGCCGCTTTCAGCATCCAAAATTCAAGAAAGTCGTGACGCAGTACCGGAAATTCTACGCCCACGACGAGAAGGGCGAAGCGAAAGTGGGCGACCGCGTCCGCATCGAGGAGACGAGGCCGCTTTCGAAATTGAAGTGCTGGCGGTTGGTTGAGGTGGTCGCCCGGAGCGCCGAAGCGCCCGCGGTGCATTAGCTACGGGAGCCTTTATGCTGCAAGTTCGTTCCATATTGGATGTCGCCGATAATACCGGAGCCAAACGGGCGGCGGCGATCGGCGTGCTCGGCCGCAACCAACGATACGCCCGCGTCGGCGACATCATCAAAGCCCACATCAAAGAGGCGACGCCGGACGGGACCGTGAAGAAAGGCGAGGTTGTGGACGCAGTCGTGGTCCGGACGCGTCACCCGATCCGCCGGAGCGATGGGTCGTACCTTCGCTTCGACACCAACGCGATCGTGATCATCGACAAGGAAAACAATCCGCGCGGGACGCGCATTTTCGGGCCGGTGGCCCGCGAACTCCGCGACAAGAAATTCATGAAGATTATTTCGTTGGCTCCGGAGGTGATCTAAGTATGGCCAAAGCACACGTGAAGAAAGGCGACGAAGTGGTCGTGATTGCCGGCACCGAGCGCGGAAAGCGAGGCAAGATCATCTCCGTGTTCCCGGCGTCACAGCGGGTCATCGTCGAGGGCGTCAAAATGATCAAGAAGCACGTTCGAAAGAACCGGCAGAATCCCCAAGGAGCAATCATCGAACGCGAAGGCACGATTCACCTTTCGAATGTCATGCTGGCGTCGCGGTTTGAAGCGCGCGCCGCCAAGCGCGGCGTGCCCCAGGCCAGCTAACCGGTTGAAGCGCTATGAAACCCAGGCTTTATCAGACGTACGTGGAGAAAGTTCGGCAGGCGCTGATGGAAAAGCGCCACTACAAGAACCTTCACCAGGTCCCGAAGATCGAGAAAATCGTGTTGAACATGGGCGTCAGCGCCTCACTGGAGAAGGTGGCCATCGATGACGCGGCGAAGGATCTCGGATTGATCACCGGGCGCAAGGCGGTCATCAGCAAATCGCGCAAGAGCGTCGCCAACTTCAAGCTGCGCCAAGGCCAGCCGATCGGGTGCCACGTCACCTTGCGGCGCGAAGTGATGTATGAATTCCTGGATCGCCTCGTGGCGGCGGCGCTGCCTCGCATCCGCGATTTTCGAGGGCTTTCCACGCGCTCCTTTGACGGTCGCGGCAGCTATTCGATGGGCATTGCGGACCAGACCATTTTTCCGGAGGTCGATCTGGACAAGATCAAACGACAGCAAGGCATGGATATTACGATTGTGACGACAGCCAAAACCGACGCGGAAGCCCTGGATCTGTTGAAGATGATGGGCATGCCGTTTGCCGAAGGACGATAATATGGCCAAGAAATCATGGATCGAACGCGATAAGAAGAAGCGACAGGTGGTGGCCCAATATGCGGCGTTGCGCGCCGAGTTGAAGGCCAAACGCGATTACGCGGGACTGGCCAAGCTGCCGCGGAACGCCAGCCCCGTGCGCGCGGTCAACCGCTGCAAGATTTCCGGCCGCCGCCATGGCTTCCTGCGCAAGTTCGCCTGTTCGCGCCTGGTGTTTCGCGAATCGGCGTTGAGCGGACTGATCCCCGGCGTCGTCAAAGCAAGCTGGTAAACTGTTATGACCGATCCCATTTCTGACTTGCTCACGCGCTTGCGCAACGCGCACCAGGCGCTGATGCCGGACGTTGTTGTGTCGCATTCCAGATTGAAAGAAAGCATCGCCCAAATTCTGAAACGCGAAGGCTACATTGCCGATTGCAGCGTTGAAGGCAAGACCGCGAAGAAACTGAAACTCAAGCTGAAGTATCAGGGACGGCAAAGTGTCATTGCCGGACTGCGGCGGGTCAGCACGCCCGGATTGCGCCGTTACGTCGGGGCGGATGAGATTCCGCGCGTCCTCGGCGGTATGGGAACGGCGATCATTTCCACCTCGAAAGGGGTGATGACGGGATCGGAGGCCCAAAAGCAGAACATGGGCGGCGAGTTGCTGTGCTTTGTTTGGTAGGCTCGGGAAGAAATCCTATGTCCAGAATTGGAAAAATACCGGTTCAAGTTCCGGCGAAAGTCAAAGTAGAAATCAAAGACCGCAAGGTTTTCGTCGAAGGCCCTAAAGGCAAATTGGACTTCGAGTTGCCCAGGCGAACCTCGATCGCGTTGAACGGCGACAAGCTTGTCCTCAGCCGGGAAGGCGACGACGCGCAGGCCAAGGCCCTCCACGGATTGAGCCGGGCCATCGTCAACAATATGGTCAAAGGGGTCACGGACGGGTTTGTGAAGAAGCTGGAGATTCAAGGCGTTGGTTTCAAAGCGGCCGTGCAAGGCAAGAACGTGAATTTGATCCTGGGTTATTCCCATCCGATCAACTACCCCATCCCTGACCAGATCAAAGTCACGGTCGAGGAGAACACGAAACTGACCATCGAAGGGCCCAATAAAGAGGTCGTGGGCCGTGTCGCGGCGGAGCTGCGCGGCTTCTATCCTCCCGAGCCGTACAAGGGCAAGGGCGTCCGTTACGTCGGCGAGAAGGTCAAGCGCAAGGAGGGCAAGACTGTTCAATAAGGGCTACGCGGCGTGAACTGCGCGTCACGGCAAAATCCGTGGCGCAACTGACATGAGAACCGAGAAGAAAAAGCAACTCAGGCAAGTGCGGCGGTGGCGCATTCGCAAGAAAGTGGCCGGCACGAGCGCGCGGCCCCGAATGAGCGTTTGTTTCACCGGCAAGAACATTTACGTCCAGTTTATCGATGATGACGCCGGAAGGACTTTGGCCGCCACCTCGACGCTGGACAAATCCATTCCGGATCGGGAAAAGCTCAAGGCCAATGCCACGAGCGCCAAACGGGTCGGACAAGCCGCGGCCGAAGCAGCCAAGAGCAAGGGCATCCAGGCCGTGGTGTTTGATCGTGGCGGGGCCCGATACCACGGAAAAGTTAAAGCCCTCGCCGATGCAGCCCGGGAAGCCGGCTTGAAATTCTAAATCGAACCAGGAGATCATTATCGTGGCGGAACAACCCAGAAGCAATACGGAACCCGGACGCGGCGGCGGACGCGGACCCGGCCGCGGCGGCCGGAGAATGCGCGGCGGAGCGGAAGGCTCAGACCAGCAAGCTGAAGGAAAAGATTC
>JACPRI010000461.1 GCA_016190065.1 Verrucomicrobiota bacterium | reverse complement strand
TACCTGAGTCTTCAGGGCGAAAGCACCTTCGCCGGGCTGCCGTGCGTCTTTGTCCGACTGACGGCTTGCGACTTGCGCTGTTCGTATTGCGACACGGCGTACGCGTTCAGCGAAGGCAAGAAGATGACCCTTGGAGAGGTGCTCTCCAATACGCGAAGGCTCGCGGAGCCGTTTGGTGTTCACAGTCAACGTAAGCTGGAAGCGTCGGCTTGCGGCGAGGCGCCGCAAGCGGCACGCGAGGCGCGTGCGCTCCCCGTGAGTTCACCGGAAGCACTGCGTCGCGACGTGATTCGGTTGCCGTTGGTGGAGTTGACCGGCGGGGAACCTCTCCTGCAAAAAGCGTCCCTTCCGCTGATGAAGTCGCTGTGTGACGATGGGTTCACGGTGCTCCTTGAAACCAGCGGCGCGCATGACATTTCAGCAGTCGATCCGCGCGTGCATTGCATTATGGACCTGAAATGTCCGAGCAGCGGCGAGGTGTCACGAAACCGGTGGGACAACCTGAAGCATCTTAAGGGCGCGGACGAAATCAAATTCGTGATTGGAACCGAACAAGACTATGACTGGGCGAAACAGCAGATTGCCGAGCATCAACTCGCCACGTTCTGTCCCGTGCTTCTCTCGTGGGTCTCGCCGCTCACAGCCCAACAACAGCATGAATCGCTCAAGAAAACGCCGGTCGGTCAAAAACCGATTTCGCGAAAGGAACTCGCGGAACGGATCATCGCGGACTCGTTGCCCGTCCGGTTCCAACTCCAAATGCACAAAGTGATCTGGGCGCCGGATGCCCGCGGAGTCTGAGAGTGTTCCAACAGCATGCCGAATTGGAATAGACAGAAAACTCTGGCGCTGCTGCGCCAATATGAGTGTCGCAACATCACCTACATTGATCCAGACGGTTCCTGGCCGATTGTCTGGAAACGCGCCAGGGGTGTCTTCGTTTGGGACAGCGCGGGCAAGAAATATCTCGACCTGACCGCGGGCTTCGGCGTCGCCGCCACAGGGCATGCGAATCTCCGAGTCGTGCGCGCCGGGCGGCAGCAAATGGGGGAGCTCCTGCACGCTATGGGCGACGTCCATCCGCACGCGCTCAAAGCCCGCCTCGCGCGCGAATTGAGCCGCCTCACGTTCGAGCGATGGGGGCGATCCGCCGCGTCTGCTCAACGCACGGGTCTCCGGGGCAAAGCAATCTTTTGCAATTCGGGATTTGAAGCGGTCGAAGCCTCTCTGAAATCGGCGTTGCTCGCCACGGGCAAACCAGGCGTCATTGCGTTTCATGGAGCGTATCACGGGACCGGTTACGGCGCGCTGAATACGACGCATCGAAGACACTTCCGATCTCCGTTTCTGTCCCAACTTGGCCGTTTTGGCAGCTTCGTTGAGTTCCCGAAAAGCGAAGATCGATTGGATGCGGTGAAAAGTACACTCCAAAGTCTGCTTCGGCGCCGGTCAATCGGTGCGATCCTCGTCGAGCCGATACAAGGGCGAGGTGGGATCAACGTGCCTCCGCCAGCGTTTCTGCCGCTGCTTCGCCGGCTTTGTGATCAGTTCGGCGCCCTGTTGATTCTCGACGAGATTTACACAGGCTTTGGCCGCACGGGACGCTGGTTTGCGTGCGAGCACAGCCGAACTGTTCCGGATTTGATTTGCTTGGGCAAAGCCCTGTCCGGCGGCTTTCCCATCTCCGCTTGTGTGGGTCGTGCGGACCTTATGGACGCCGCTTGGCCCTCCTCCAACGGCGAAGCGATCCACACCAGTACGTTTCTTGGCCATCCAGTGGGCTGTGCGATGGCCCTGGCTCAGATCCAGGAAATTCGCCAAAGACATTTGGTGAAAGAAAGCGCTGAACTTGGAAAGGTCCTGCTTGAAACGCTTGCACGCGTGAAATCCACGCCTCGTTTGCTGCTTTCCGCGCGTGGTGCAGGTCTGATGGCGGGGTTGGAATTAAGGCTCCCGAAAGGTCGTCCCGCGACGGCGAGAACTCTCCAGACGATCAAAGGAATGCTTCAGAAGGGTTTCGTGCTTTTGCCGGAAGGCGAGCACGCTAACGTTATCAGTTTCACACCGCCCTTGATCATTTCCCCCGCCCAATTGGAGCACACGGTCGATGCTTTGAACGCAATACTGAGAGGAATATGATTGAAATTCCCTCCCTAGTGAGGCGAAGGCGGGGTGTGTGCGAATACGCCGATTCGATCAGGTCAGCAAACCCGGCTTGCCTCGGAGGGACCGGTGCTTGATCTCATTGCGCAGAAGAATCAGATAGTAACCGGGGCCCTTCTGACTCAGATGGCTTGAGGCATGGTGAAAATCCACTCTCGACGCCTCCGCGGAGTCGCGGCGTAGCGTCCGGTCGGACTCCCAGCCTTCGGCGGGGGACCACCGTTTCAGTTGCGGTTTGTCGCCAGCGAATGACATAACACTTTCTTGTGATTCACATAGCAGAATTCAGGCCCAGGCTAATATTCGGCCAGTTTTTTTTGAACTTGAGAGAAATGCCGATTGATTTCGTCTCGCCGTGGCCTCTCCATGAACCTGGTAAGGACGGATTCCACTCCGTCCCTGACCTTACTCAACGATCGGAAGAACGAGATCAGGGACGTGGTGGAACGCGTCCTTACCGCTTCATGGTGCCGAGAATGACTGAGTGAAGCTTCAGGAAATAAAAGAAATCCTCACCGCCAATCGACTTCGCCTCACAAAGTCGCTCGGCCAAAATTTTTTGCACGATCGCAATCAACTCCGCCGGATCGCGGAGGCAGCGGATTTGGTGAGGGGCGACAAAGTTTTGGAAATTGGCCCAGGCTTGGGAGCTTTAACCCAGTGTCTCGCTGAGAGGGGAGCCACGGTCCTGGCCATTGAAAAGGATCGACGCCTGTTTGAGATCCTCCACAGTCGTTGCCATGATTGCCCCAGCCTTTCCCTCGTGCATGATGACGCATTGGAATACTTGCGCAATCAAGCCCGGAATTGGCTGGATTGGAAACTCGTCTCGAACCTGCCGTATTCCGTCGCCTCACCCATCCTTGTCGAACTGGCCCAAGCGACCGGCTGCCCGGCACGAATGGTCGCAACGGTGCAGTTGGAAGTGGCCCGGCGGCTCGTGGCATCTCCGGGAGATCGGGATTATGGGATGCTCACTCTCTTAATCCGATTACGCTATGAGAGAGTTGGGTGGTTTAAGATACCCGCCGCCTGCTTTTTCCCTGTGCCGAACGTGGATTCGGCCTGTGTGACGCTCGTGCGAAGGCGCGAACCGCTCCTTGCGCCGGTTCAGGCGAGGATTTTTGAGAGGATCGTGAAGCGCGGGTTTTCGCAGCGGCGCAAAGTCATGTTGAAGCTGCTGAAGAACGACTGGCCGTCCGACCGGCTGGCGCCGGCCTATGGTCAGCTCGACTTGGCGCCGGACATCCGGGCGGAAAAAGTCAGCCTGGAGCAATTCGTTGCCTTGACTCGATTATTGCACGGCACGGAGGGCGGTCTGCATGAATGAAGAGATTTTTGATGTCGTGAATGAGCGCGACGACGTGATCGGCCAAAGGCCGCGGCGCGAGGTCCATGAGCAGCGTCTGCTTCATCGCGCCGTTCATGTGCTCGTCTTCAACTCTCGAGGGCAACTGTTCCTGCAAAAGCGTTCCCTGAAAAAGGACTGCTTTCCGGGAGCCTGGGACTCCTCGGCCTCCGGACATCTGGACGCCGGCGAGAGCTACGACGCTTGCGCCGTGCGCGAACTGCGTGAAGAACTAGGCTTGGAGCTGGCCGTCCCACTGAAGCGCCTTTTCAAAATCGATGGGTGCCCGGAAACGGGCTACGAGTTCGTCTGGGTCTATCGCTGCGAAGCGGAAGGCCCGTTCGCGCTGCACCCGGAAGAGATTGAACGCGGCGGATGGTTTGCACCGGTGGAAATCTCGCGGTGGATCGAGGAACGTCCCGGCGACTTCGCCAGCGGCTTCGTGCTCATCTGGCGAACAATGGGAGGCTGATTCAGGATGACTTTTGACTGGGCATCGGTCGTGGTTCGGCTATTTTGAATTCCGACTTAACGACTGAACCCAGGCCTCGCTTATGAAATCGAATTTATCCTCCATCGAAGGTTTCCCAGAAAAAAACCGGCGCGACTTCCTCAAAGGGTCGATTTGCCTGGTCGCCGGCGCGAGTCTAATCCGTGGCGAGAATCGCGCGGCGGACAATCCCGGCCGCACTTCCGCCAAGCTCAAGGCTGCCGTCATCGGCCACACGGGCAAAGGCGACTATGGCCACGGCCACGAACTGATCTTCAACGATTATCCGAACATTGAAGTCGTGGCGGTCGCCGACCCCGTCGCCGCCGGTCGCGCCAAGGCCGCCGAACGCTGCCGCGCCGCGCGCCAATACGCCAGCTACCGCGAGATGCTGGACAAGGAAAAACCACAGTTGGTGTCGGTGGCCTTGCGCACCACCGACCAGCATCACGCCATGATCAAGGCCGCGCTGCAGGCTGGCGCCCATGTCTATTCTGAAAAACCCTTCACGCAAACGTTGGCGGAAGCAGACGATCTGCTGGCCACCGCGGACAAAGCCGGCTTGAGAATCGTGGTCGCTCACCAGATGCCGTATGCGCCGAATGTTCAGAAATTGAAGAAGGCGCTCGCCGCCGGACTCATCGGCGAACTCCTGGAAATCCGAGCGCATGGCAAGCAAGACAACCGCGCCGGCGGGGAAGACATGATTGTCCTGGGCACGCATCTCTTCGACTTGATCTGTCGATTCGCCGGAGATCCGCTCTGGTGCACCGCCCGCGTCCAGCAGAAGGGTCGAGACATCACCCGGAACGACGCGCATCCGGCGACCGAGAATATCGGCCCGATCGCCGGCGACGAAATCCACGCGAATTTCGCCTGCCCCGCCGGCGTCAACGTCACCTTCACGAGCCGGGCGAAGAATCGTCAGACGGCGGGTTTGTGGGGCCTGGAATTGATCGGCAGCAAAGGCGCCGTCAAAATCCTGACGGAAGCGATCCCGAAAATCTATCTGTTGAAGAGCGGCGACTGGACTGCGCAAGGGCGGACGAACGAATGGTATCCGTGGCCGGAAGATCCGACGCTCAACTGGTCCACGGCTGAAAAGAGCTTCGGGCCGTCCAATCGGCGACTGGTCGATGATTGGCTGGACGCGATCAGGACTAATCGGGATCCTGTGAGCAGCGGGCGTTCGGCGACGAAAGCGTTGGAGATGGTCCTGGCTGTATATGAAGCGGCGCTCACCGGACGCCGCGTCGCGATGCCGATGACGAAGCGGACGCATCCGCTGGAAGCGTGATGGCGCGTTTGAATTCCCACACGAAAAGGCATGAACCTGCGAATGACGCTTGGATTCAGGTTCCATTCCTAGGGGGGTGAAGGGGTGGGTTTAGTTCACTGACAGATTTCTAAGATCCAAATTTCCGAAACCAACCAGCAACCAACGTTCTATGAGCCATTCAATCCCGTTCAAAGCCATCGCCTCTTTTACGGTTTGTTGCCTTGCCCTCGCGCCGCGCGCGTCCGCCGCCGACAAGACGCTCGACATTTACTGGACCGATGTCGAAGGCGGCGCGGCAACGCTGATCGTCACGCCGGCCGGAGAATCGATTCTGATCGATTCCGGCAATCCAGGCGTGCGTGATCCGGGCCGGATCCACAAGACGACACAGGCGGCGGGGCTGAAGAAAATCGATCATTACCTCACCACTCACCTCCACACCGACCACTTCGGCGGCGCGGCGGAGTTGTCCGCGCTGATTCCCATCGGCCAGGTTTATGACAACGGCGTTCCGGACACGAGTCCGGACGGCAATCCGAACGACACCCGCTGGCCGTTGATGAGCAAATCGTACAAAGAATTCAAGGCGGATCAACGCAAGGTCATCACGCCCGGACAGGAGATCAAATTGAAGCAGGCCAGCGGGCCGCCAAAACTCACATTACGTTGTGTGGCCGCAAAGCAGAAGTTCATCCCCGCTCCGGCAAGCGCGGCAAAAAATCCGCTCTGTGACACCGCGACGACGAAAGCCAAAGACACTTCGGACAACGCCAACAGCATCGTGACCTTGCTGGAGTACGGCGATTTTCAGTTTTTCGTGGGCGGCGATTTGACCTGGAACGTGGAGGCGCAGTTAGTTTGCCCGGTCAATCTCATCGGCGTCGTCGATGTGTATCAGGTCGATCATCACGGGCTGGATCAAAGCAACAATCCGGTGCTCATCCGCAGTTTGGAACCGACGGTTTCCGTGATGAGCAACGGCACGCGCAAGGGATGCGAGCCTCAGACTTTTGCGGCACTGAAGGGGACGCCCTCGATTCAGGCCATGTATCAAATCCACCGCAACCTTCGCCAGGACCGGGAAAACAACACGGCGGAAGAATTCATTGCCAACCTGGAACAGCAGTGCCAGGCGAACTATATCAAATTGTCGGTCGAACCTTCGGGCAAGAGCTACACCGTGAGCATCCCCGCGACAGGCCACAAGCGCACGTTCATGACCAAATAGGGGTGCATCTCCGACTTGCTCGTAACGCCGGCTTTCGAGCTGGCAAGTTGCGGGGTCTCCCGACTTCGCGGTCCACGAGGCAGGAATGCCCCGGAACTAGCCGACAGGAATGTTGGCGTTTACATCGCTGCCATTCTGCAATTTCTGTTGTTATTGGAAAAGTGATCCCTAAACTCCCGCTCGCATGTTGACGGCGTTACAATTGATTTTTTCTCCTTTTCGCGCCTGGGAGAAGATTACGGTCGCGCGCAAGCGGGCCGTTTGGATTCTGTGCGTCTATTTGCTGCCGCTGATGGCCATGGCGGTCGCAGCCGAGGGATATGCTCTGGCTCGATGGGGCGAGAAACGCAGCGGTCTGGATTTCATTGTCAAAGTCTCCGGCAGTGCGGCCCTGCGTTATGCGGTGGCTCAATTTCTCCTCCTCCTTGCCAGCATCGTGATTGGCGCGAAATGTTTGCAGTGGGTGACGCACAGCTTCCAGGTCGCGTCGGATTTCGGCCAGTGCTTCTGCCTGATGGCTTACGGCTTCAGCCCGATTTTGCTCGCGCGCTTTCTGGACGCCGCGCCCGGGATGAATACTTGGGCTTGTTGGGCTCTGGGCGCGTTGCTCTCTTCTTCAGTCCTCTACCATGGCGTCGCCCTGGTGTTGCGGCCTGAACAAACCAAAGGCTTCGGCATTTATCTCGTCAGCTTGATTGTCGTGGTGTTGTCCAGCGTGCTTTCGCATTTCATGGCCGTGACGGTTTTGCACGGGAAGGCCTGGTATTGAGATTGGCCAGGGCTGCCTTCACCACCCACCCTGTTTTCTCCAGCGCCAATTGCGCCGACGCGTAATCAACTCTGGCCAGTTCCTGGACGATCCGCGCCGCGCGGTCTCGAAGCTTCACGTTTGCCGGATTCAAATCCACCATCAGATTGCTCACCACTTTGCCCAGCCGAACCATCGACAGCGTCGTCAGGGTGTTGAGAACGAGCTTGGTTGCCGTCCCCGCCTTGAGCCGCGTTGAACCGGTCAATACTTCGGGGCCCGTGTTGGGAGCGATAACGAGGTTGGGCTTGTCGCTGAGTGGAATCTTCAAACCAGGATTGAACGTCAAGAGGATCGCGGTGGCGCGTCGCTGTTTCGCCTCGCGCAAAGCGCCCCAAACAAATGGAGTCCGGCCACTGGCCGCGATGCCGATGACGACGTCGCTTTGGCCAATACCGCGAAAGCGCATTGCGCGCGCGCCGGCGCCGGCGTCGTCTTCCGCGCCTTCGACACTGGTCCAGAGCGCGGGTTGCCCTCCGGCAATGATCCCTTGCACTTGTTCCGGGGAAGCCCGGAACGTAGGCGGGCACTCACTGGCGTCGAGCACACCGAGCCTCCCGCTCGTCCCGGCCCCGACATAAAACAAGCGCCCGCCCTTCTTCAGCGCGCGAACGATCCATCGAATGGCGTTTTCGATCTTCTGCCGTTCGGCGAAAATGGCGGCTGGGACGTTCGCCTCTTCGCTCAGCATCAAAGCAATGGCTTTCGCCAGGGGAAGTCGGCTCAGGTTCTTTGAGCGCGGATTGCGTTGTTCAGTTGGGGGAAGCGATGCGAAAACGGGCGGAGCAGGAGCCGGCATTTCGTCGCGTTGGGCCTTGGGGCGCTTTACGCTGCTTTTTATCGAGTCGGCAAGCCCTGCTTTCGACAAAGCAAGCTGTCGTTTGGCCAGGTGAATGGCGCCCCAGACGCTCTCACGCCGCAACGGAATCGCGCGCCCCTTGGGCCACAACGGGCGCAGGAGCCGGCGCACAAGCCCGGCAAACCGCGGCTGCTTCAAAAGGACGCTCCCCGTGAAGACGAACTCGACGGGAGTGCCGGGCCGAACCAAACGCTTCGCGCACGTCGCTGCGTCCTTCGCGAGACTGTGGGCCGCGCCATTGAGAATGTCGCGCGCGATCTTATCGCCATCCGGCCAGGCCGCGAAAACTTCGATGGCCAGCGCGGCGATATTCTTCTTGTCGGCGCTTTGCGCCCAGCCGATCAAATCTTCGGGTTCATTAAGCTGCGTTGCCCGAAGAATTCTTTGGCCCAAGCGCGGCCAGATTCCATCGCGGTCGAAGTAATAGACCACGGCCTTTAACGCGCGCAGACCGATCTCGTAGCCGCTCCCTTTGTCTCCCAGCAAATGGCCCCAGCCGCCGACCTTCGCGGTTCGACCCGCCGGGCTGCGGCCATAGCAGCACGAGCCGGTTCCGCTGAGCACAACGACTCGAGTGCTGGCGGGGCCGTCGCTTGAAAATTCGGCCGCGCACAGAGCCGTTTCCAAATCGTGAGCCGCCGCGCAGGGAACGCGTGGCCACGCTTTCTCTGCCGCCCAAAGAATTCGCCGTGCGTCTTGCGCGTGCCGCACGCCGGCCATGCCAATGCCAATAGCCGCGGGGCGCGCGAATTGTGCCCGGAGATGTCGCAGATGATCGAGAAGCTGGACGTCCGTCAGAAGTCTGAGGTTGGCCGGTCCGGCTTCGATTCGCTTCAACAGATGGCCGGCGTCATCCGTTTGGACGGCAACCGTGCGCGTGCCTCCGGCGTCGATGCCCAAGAAAAGCGGCGGCCGCGCGGGTTGCGAAACTTTCGTCATCGGGCGCGAGTATCCGGAGGGACAAACTGCTTTCCAAGGCTTTTTGGGCCATAAACCCGACGTTGGTAGGGCGGCGCTGCTGCGCCGCTGTCATCACAGGAACCCGGCTACGCGGCAACGCAGCCTTACCTGGAGCTAGGACTGCGCTTGGTTTCTCGTGGCCGGTGCGCTAAACATGAACCCATGACGACCATCGAGAAAAACATTCTGGACGCGCTGATCGAGCTGGAGAACACGGTCCGCATCCTGCCCACGGCCAATCCAAAACCCAGCTTGCTCCCGTTCTTCACCAAGATCGACGATCTCACGCGCCAGTTGCCAAAAGACGCCGACCCGAGATTGCTCCATTACCTTGGGAAGAAAAGTTACGAGAAAGCGCGTCTCTGGCTGGAAGGCCGCGATTCAGAGAACGCGGTGGGAAGTTGCTTGCGTGATTAGACCTGATGCTTGACGACACCATCACAGCGATTTCCACTCCCCTGGGCGAAGGAGGCCTGGCCGTGGTTCGTCTCTCCGGCCTCGGCGCGTTGAAAATCGCGGACGCCTGCTTCACGCCGCTCGGCAAGATTTCGCTCCGGCCATCCGCTGCTCCGACCCACACGATTCACTACGGGAAAATCATCCGACGCGGCGCGGTCGTGGACGAAGTGTTGCTCGCGATCCTGCGCGCCCCTCGGACTTTCACGCGCGAGGACATGGTGGAGATTTCTTGTCACGGCGGCTTGCTGCCCGCCAAATTGGTTCTGGATACGGTCCTGGAAAACGGCGCGCGCCTGGCGGAACCGGGCGAATTTACCAAGCGTGCGTTTCTCAATGGCCGGATCGATCTCACCCAGGCCGAGGCCGTCGCCGACCTGATTCATTCCCATACCGAACTGGCCTTGAGGGCCGCCAACGAGCAACTCGCCGGCAAGCTCGCCCAACGCATCAATCAGCTCCGCGACGAAATGGTCAAAACGCTGGCGCACATCGAGGCCCACATTGATTTCCCCGACGAAGACATCGCGCCGGATACCAAAGATCAATTGCTGCAACGATTGGACAACGCCGTCGCCTTCATGGACCAATTGCTCCGGACGGCGAATGAAGGCCAGATTCTGCGCCGCGGAATTCGCGCCGCCATCGTGGGCCGGCCCAACGTCGGGAAGTCGAGTGAGCACAACCAACTGCTGGGCCGTGACCGCGCCATCGTTTCGCCGATCGCCGGCACAACCCGCGACACGATCGAAGAAACGGCCAACATTCGCGGTTTGCCGATTGTGTTCATTGACACCGCCGGCTTGCGGCGGGCGGGCGACGTGATCGAGGAGGAAGGCATCCGGCGCAGCCGAGAGACGGTTGCCAAGGCGGAGTTGATTCTCCACGTCTTCGACGCCTCGGATGCGCTGACACCGGAGGAT
>JACPRI010000471.1 GCA_016190065.1 Verrucomicrobiota bacterium | reverse complement strand
CAGTTCGGTGACGCAGAATGTCCAAACTCCACCGGCAGACAGGATGTCTGCCCCACGGGTTCACAGATAAAGAATTGCGGGCGCGTTAACATTGTAAATTCTCGAAACCAGCTTAGGATTCAACGGTCGCAAAATACTTGGCCCCGATGAAAACTCTGGTCAGAGACTTTGCCACGCACCCGTTGCTGCCGGGCTGCGTTCTGGCCTCGATCATGGGCGATCCGCAAAGCCGGCTCGCTCAATCGTGGGACTACGCCACGCTCGCGCACTTCAACAAACAGGGCACGCTGGACATCGTCTCCCACTTCCAGAGCGCCGGCCTGATCAACGATGAGCAAGCGGCGAAGATTATCGGCAGCGACACGCAGTTCGTGAGCGCCTTCAAGCAGCTCCTCCCGAAAATCCCGGACGTCGCCTACGTCACCGGCTGCGACGCTGCTTCCGTCGAACGGCTGGCGAGAGCTTTGTTCAGCGCCAAGCTGCTGGCGGAAAAACTGGAAATCCTGACCCCGCCGCAGCTTTCTTACGAGAAAACCGCCAAAGGCACGGTCGATCTGCTGGAATCCCTGTATGACGCGTTCCGAAGAATTGTCGGCGGCGCCTGGTCGGTCTTTTTTCCGCTGCAAGATTTCTCGCTCACGACGGACGCCTCGGCCCAATTCTGGATGGCCTGCCTTTACACGGGCCGGACGGACGAGATGGTGAATGGATTCGTCGGCTTGTTCCGCCGCGAACATAGGGATCGTCTCCTCGCGCTTAACCGGGGCCACGTCAAAGAGAAGGGCATCCACCTGCGCGACGTGATCACCGAGTATCTCGACAACGCCAAAGAAAAAGTCACGAAACTCCACGAAGTCGTCGGCGACTATGTGCGCGAGGGGCTGGACCGCGCGTTCAACGACATCGTCCAGGTCGTGGGCAAGCTCAAGCTCCCGCCGTTGGTAGTGCTGTATTATGAGTTTTTGACCCGAGAGATTTGCGAGGCGTTCTCGGCGATGGATGGATCGGTCTCCTCGAAGGAAAACCGATTCATTCAGTACTTGCTCCGCCAGATTTCCGTCCTCACCGAGGAGTCTCATTCCAACTCGGCGGACTATGGACAAATGGTCAGCCAGGAAAAACTTGAACGCGTGCTGGCCGATCTGGACGAGCTGATTGGCATCGCGAGCGTCAAGGAGAAGGTCAAGCAGACGGCAAACTTCGCCAAGATTCAACAGGTCCGGCTCGGACAGGGATTGCGCCCTATCGCCACCAGTTATCATTCCGTCTATACCGGGAATCCGGGCACCGGCAAAACCACGGTGGCGCGGCTCATGGGCCGAATTTACAAATCGCTCGGGGTTTTGAGGAAAGGCCATCTGATCGAGTGCGACCGCTCCGCGCTCGTCGCGGAATACGTCGGCCAGACGGCCGTCAAAACGAACGCGGTGATCGACTCAGCCCTCGACGGAATCCTCTTCATCGACGAAGCCTATACCCTGGCCAAAGAGCAGGAGGACTTCGGTCAGGAAGCCATAGATACGCTGCTCAAGCGCATGGAAGATAATCGAGACCGCCTCATTGTCATCGTGGCCGGATACCCGGAGCCGATGGAACGGTTCATCAATTCCAATCCCGGATTTCATTCGCGTTTCACGCGGTTCATTGAGTTTCCGGATTACACGCCTCAGGAGTTGTGCCGGATTTTCTGTCTGATGTGTTGGAAGAACGGACTGGCGCTCACTCCGGGCCTCAGAGAAAAGATTCTTCACCATTTCACGCTCCTCCATCGTGAACGGGCCGAGAACTTCGGCAATGCGCGTCTGGCACGCAATTGCTTCGAATCGGCCATTAACGCCCAGGCGACGCGGCTGGCCGACAGCGGCAGCTTCGAGCCGCGCGCGCTGACGCGGCTCACCGAAGAGGATCTCGATTCTCCGGCCCAATCGTTTCTCGACGAATACCGCCGGAAGAAGAAGGGTTACCTCGTGAAATGCTCCCACTGCGATCACATTTATTCCTGGGCGCCGGAAATGGAAATCATCGAGGCGATCTGCCAGCGCTGCGGGAAGAATTACAACTGCGAGTTTGGCACGGTGCAGGACTGAGGGCGTGAGAGAGGATTTGAAATCTCAGATTTCAAATTCGAGATTTAAGATTCCAAGAAGGAAGGCGAACTCACCGACGCGTCCTATTTCAGAGCGTCCTCAACCAGCCTTTTGAAGGCCGCAGTGGAGCTTTTAACCAACTCAACCGGCCCCGTCAGGCGAACATAAACGTCGCCTTGCGGGCTGGTCACGATCGCCCCGAGCAACGCATGGTCTTTCATGGCTGTCTTGGGCTCGCCGGGCATGCCGCTCAGATAGGTCCCCTGAATCGAAGCGTACGTGACTTTGTGCTTTGCGACTGTGACTTCCTCCGTCTTCTTATCCCGCGCCTCCTGAAATTGGCCGAACCAGCGTTCCACGTTGGCCTGGACGCCGCCCATGTTGCCCGCGAAAAAGACGACTTCGCCCGCGCCTTTGATTTTTTCGTCCACGACCTTGAGCTGCGCCTTGCGCATGGCCGAGGTCACCTCGATCCATTCCCACTTGGCCGGCCGGGTGAACATAAACTCGCCGACTTTGAATTTCGCCGGCGCTTCGGCGGCATAAGCGCTAAAGGCAACGGCGAAGAACCATGACGAGATCAGGGGACAGAGAGTGCTTTTGAGCGAGAACATGCCACTCAGTTAATCGAATCGGACGGCAATGTCAAACGGCTCGAAGGCACATTCATGAGGCCTCTCCGAACAAGTGCGCCCATTGCACACCTAAACCTGGCAAGGACGCATTCCACTCCGTCCCTGATTTTTGGGGATCGTTGCCAGGATGTCAGGGACGCGGTGGAACGCGTCCCGACCGGGTTCAGGGGCAGAATTGCTGCGGCCCAGAGCTTGTCGCGGGCGCGGGATTGTGGCAACGTCGCTTCTCGAATGAAGCCGTGAACACATGGATGTTCTCATGAGACGCCGCCCTTTCCGATGGCCGCTTTTCCTGGGCGCCATGGTCAGCGCCGCCCGCGCGTTCGGCGCTGACGCGCCGGATTTTCTGCGCGACGTTCGTCCTATTCTCTCGAGCCACTGCTTCAAATGTCACGGCCCGGACGAGAAGGCTCGCAAAGCCAGACTGAGGCTGGACGTCCGCGAAGGGCCCTTGCAGCCCGCCAAATCCGGAGCGCCCGCCATCGTGCCTGGGAAGCCAACGGACAGTGAGTTGATCAAGCGCATTTCGTCGAGCGACGAAGACGAAGTGATGCCTCCGCCTTCAACCAAGAATCCTCTCAGCGCGTCGCAGAAGGAAATGCTGCGGAGATGGATCGCTGCCGGCGCCGAATACAAACCGCACTGGGCCTTCGCGCCGCCGAAGCAGGTCTCGCTTCCGAAGGTCAACCACACCGGCTGGCCCCGGAATGCCATCGACTTCTTCGTCCTGGCTCGCCTGGAATCCGAAGGCCTCCGTCCTTCGCCGCAGGCGGACCGCTACACGCTCGCGCGGCGCCTGTACCTGGATTTCCTCGGCCTGCCGCCGACGCCCGACGAAGCGGACGAATTCGTTCGGGACAATTCTCCGGGCGCGTACGAGAAGTTGGTTGATCGGCTTTTGTCCTCACCTCGCTACGGCGAACGCTGGGCGCGGCGGTGGCTGGATCTCGCCCGCTATGCCGATACGAACGGTTACGAAAAGGACCGGCGCCGTTCCATCTGGCCGTACCGCGACTGGGTCATTAACGCGATCAACGCGGATATGCCATTCGACCAATTCACGATTGAACAGATCGCGGGCGACATGCTTCCCGGCGCGACCGTCGCTCAGAAGATCGCCACCGGTTTTCACCGCAACACCATGCTCAATGAGGAAGGCGGCATCGACCCGTTGGAGTTCCGTTTCCACGCCGTCGTGGATCGCGTCAATACCACTGCGACGACCTGGCTGGGTCTGACCTTGGCTTGCGCGCAGTGCCACACGCACAAGTACGACCCCATTCCGCATCGCGAGTATTACCAGTTCATGGCCTTTTTGAACAACGCCGACGAGCCGGAGATCGATCTCGCGGACCAAGAAATCACCGCTCGCCGGGCGCAGGCGGAAATGAAAATTGCGGAGTTGAACGTCCAGCTTTCCAATCGATTCCCCGTGGAGGAAATCCGCTGGCACATTGCCTCCAACTCGACCTTCGAGTCGGGCGGCAAGTCCGAGGCCGAGAAGCTCGACGATGGCTCCTGGCGGCTTTCCGGCTCAGGCCCGGAACGAGATACCTACAAAGTGTCGTTTGACTCCGGGTTGACGAATGTGACGCATCTCCGCCTGGAGGCGCTGGTCGATTGGTCGCTTCCCGGCACGGGCCCGGGCCGCTCGGAGTTGGGCAATTTTGTTTTGAGCGAAATCACCGCCGAGGTGGCTTCGAGGGACGCGGCAGAGGCGTCTCAGCGCGCGAAACTGGTGGAAGCTCGCGCAGATTTTTCACAAAGAGACTTTCCGGTCGCAAACGCAATTGACGGAAAGACCAATACGGGCTGGGGCATTCAGGGATCTCGGCGGTGGCACGTCAATCGCACCGCGACCTTCAAGTTGGAAAAACTGGCGACGTTTCCGGCCGGCAGCCGCTGGACCATCGAAATGTCCCAGCACCACGGCAAAACCAACACGTTGGGCCGATTTCGTTTGAGTCTGGGCGAGCCGCTCGAGGATCCGCGCCCCGCCGAGGTCCGGCGCCGCGAGCACTTGGAAAAGAGATTTGAGGAATGGCTTCAGCGCGAAAGCGCGCGCGTGGTGCGATGGACGCTGTTGCGGCCGACCCAAGCGAAAAGCAATTTGCCTTTGCTGACGATCCAGCCGGACCATTCCGTCTTCGTCAGCGGCGACCAGAGCAAACGGGATGTTTATGAACTGAAATTCAGAAACACCTCGCTCACCGAGCCAAACACGAGCTTCGAACCGTTGAACCCACCCCCTGCCCCTCCCCGGAGGGGAGCTTCTTTGGAAGCCTCGGTCGCGAATTCCCCTCCTGGGAGGGGCGGAGGGGTGGGTTCACGGAGAGGCGAAGATTCCAGTTCTGTTTCAAGATCATTATTCAGTGGCATAACCGCCCTGCGCCTGGAAGTTTCGCCGGACGAGCGTCTTCCCAGGCATGGTCCGGGCCGCGTCTTCTATGAAGGACCCGCCGGTGATTTCTTTCTGTCTGAGTTCGAAGTCAATCAGAACGGCAAGTCCGTGCCTGTCAAACGGGCCACGCACAGTTTCGCCGCCGATAAATCCGGCGCGCCGGCGGCGATCGATGGGGATCCGCAGTCCGGTTGGGCGATCAACGGCGGACAGGGCGAAACGCACCACGCCGTGTTCAACTTGGCCGAGCCGCTCACCGACACGGCCACCTTGGGTGTGACTCTGCTGTTCGAGCGCTACCACGCGGCTGGGCTGGGCCGATTCAAAATCTGGGCGACGACTGATGCGCGTCCGGCCGAAGCGCTCGCCGCACCGGATGAAATCCAGGCTCTGCTCTTGCTTCCTTCCACCGAACAGACTGCAGAACAGCGCCAGCGGTTGCTTGAATATTTTCTTACCGTTGCGCCTGAATTATCCGAAGCGCATCAGGAGATGGAGATGCTTCGGGATCAAAT
>JACPRI010000061.1 GCA_016190065.1 Verrucomicrobiota bacterium | reverse complement strand
CCTCCGGCAGCGGGGACTTCGTAGAGCGCCGGCGTTCCGCCTTGCCTGGAAACGACGCAGATTGTCTGGCTGTCAGGTGACCAACACGGCGAAGATTCATCTGCGGCGGTTTGGGTCAGGCGCCTGGCATTGGTGCCATCGACATTGCAGACATAGAGCTCGGGATTGCCGTCCTTGCTGATGATCATCGCGACGTGCCGGCCGTCGGGGGAAACCGCCGGGCTGATGTTCGACCCAGAATATCTCGCGATCGCAATCCGCTGGCCGGAAACAAGGTCGTGGGAGTAGATGTCGGGATAACCGGACTTGTAGGACGTATAAAACAGCTTCTTTCCGCCGGGCGCCCAACAAACCGTGGCCACGTTGGCGCTGTCCTGCGTCGCCGGTTGCGCATTCGCGCCGTCGTAATCCGCGATGAAGATTTCCCTGCGCCCGCCGGTTTCGCCGACATAGGCGATCTTTGTCCGGGAAACCCCAGGCTTGCCGGTTATTTTCTGGATGATGTCGTCGGCCAATGCATGAGTTTGGGAACGGAGGGTTCCGCCCTGGTATCGGTTCGCCAGCACGGTGGTCTTGCGGATGCGGTCGGTGACACGTCCCTCCACGGCGCCGGTATTGCTTCCCGTGACATTGAACTGCGCGATATCTGCGGCGACGATGTCGAATCCCTGGATTTCGAGATCGTCCCTGAGGACTTTCTGAACTTCGCCTGAAAAGCCGCTCAAGGAGATCGGGATCAGTTTGGAGCGATCGCCTTCCTTTTCGATCTCAATGCGTGGTGGTTCTTGCGCGGCAAGAATCAGGTGATCGAACGAGGCAAGCGAGAAGGTGAGGCACGTCAAGAATAAGGCGTTGCGAAATGTCATCAATTGGATCTTTTGGCTTTGAGGTTGAAGTCGATATAGAAAGTGCGTTCGGTGTCTTTGGCGCCTTCAGGGAACGGAGCAATAAAGTCCAAGTCCAGGGCACGCTCCACAGAACGGTCAAGCGAGGGAATTCCCGACCGTCTGATAATCATAGCGGATTTGACCTTGCCGTCGCGCAGGATAATGACCTTGGTTTTCACGATCGCCGAATCATCCGCGACATCGTTGGGAGGCAGCCAGGCATTCTGGTAAACGCTCTTCACGACCTGAGCGTAGTTTGCGAAAGCCTCGCCGCCTGGGCCTGGATAATCGATGCTCGTGCCCGGAGACAGATTCTTGCTCAGACTTCGCCCCACCTGATTCAACTTCGCCAACAATTGAGCTTGCGCCGCTTTCGCTTCGGCCTCTGCTTTGGCGCGGGCCTTGGCTTCCGCCTGGGCCCTGGTGCTTTCCGCAGACTTTTCAAACGTGGGCTTAATCTCGTGCTTCGGTTTCGCTGGTTGGGTGGCGGATTCCTTGGCCAGATTCGGTTTCTGAGTCGGTTTGGGCGGTTTGGTTTCAGGCTCAGGTTTCCTGGCCGGCTTGGGTTCCGGAGGAGTTGGCTCCGGCTCGCGGGGTGGGATGACTTGAGCCTGCGGCATCTGGGCCGGCGGAGTCACCGGCGCGGGCGCCGGTGTCACTGGAGGCGGCGCCGGGGGCGCTACCGCGGTCGGCGAGCCGCCGCCGGAGGAAGGATCGTCCGTAAGTTTACCTGGAATGAGCCAAACGACCGGAAGCTCCGGCTCGTGTCTGGAGGGTATGAAGCCCGGAGAAACGAACAGAAGCGACAGCAGCATCAGGTGGGTGCCGGCCGAAGCGACGAGACATTTCTTTTGCAGCCGGCTCATCAGTTCTTTCGCGGTTGCGTGTCGATCTGAAATTTGAAAATGCCGTTGCGTTGGCACCGATCGACGATGTCCCAGAGATCCTCAATCCGCCCTTTGCCATCACCGCGAATCTGCACGACCAGATTCGGATTGCGGCGAAAGGTATTAACCAACTCCTGTTCGATTCGCTCCGGGACCATCCTTTGCCGGTCGAGCATTACGGCCCCATCTCGATTGATTTCCACGACGCGGCGGTTCCTGGGGTCCACTTTGGGGGCAGGCCCGCCACCCTGCGGCAGGTTGAGTTCCATTCCGTGGTCCTGCTGGGACTTGATCGAGGGGGAGATAATCACAAAAATGATCAGGAGCACGAACGCGAGGTCCAGGAGCGGGGTAATGTTGATCTCACTCAGTGTGACCAGGGAATTGCGTTGGGAGAAGCGGCGCATGGCGGGTCTTTCAGCACCAGGGTACGACACGCTCGGTCACAGCCTGACTGACGTTGGAGAAGCGCTGGAAATTCAGGGCATCCACTCCGCGATTTTCACGCACCGTTGGCATCGTCATCTTTCAGGAATTCGATCTCCATTTTGGACACGAGTTGCTGGGCGAAATTGTCCAACTCGACCGTCATGGCCCTCAAATTGTGCACCAGCCAGTTGTAACCGAACATGGAAGGAATCGCAACCAGCAGCCCGGCCACCGTCGTGACCAGAGCGGATGAAACGCCCGGAGCCAGGGCGGCCAGATCGGCGCGGCCTTGGAGGGCGACGTCGCTGAAGGCGCTCATCACGCCCCAGACCGTGCCCAACAGCCCGAGAAAGGGCGCGCCGCTCACGGCCAGCGCCAGCAGAATCAGCCCGGATTCCAGTTTCAAGGACTCCTGCGACACGGCGCGTTCCAGCGTTCGCTTCACGTGTTCCATCGATTTGAGCGAGACTTGCTTGACCTGGCGCGTAACGTCGCCCGCTTTGAGCCGACTGTCCAGTTCCAGACAGCCTTCTTGATACACGGCAAAGAGCGGGCACCCATCCACTTGAATTCGGCGATCGAAGATGGCCAGCACGGTGGGTTGGACGCGAAACTCCGCATCGAAATACTGATTCAGTTTTTTGGCGCGGCGCATCTGCACGGCCTTCGACGCCATGATGGACCAGGCGACGATGGAGAACGTGATCAGAATGATGATGATCGCCTTGCCTTCGGGAGTGGCCTTGTTCCAGACGTAAATCAATTCCAACTCCGTCTTGGCGAGGAAAAACACGGGAATATTCATCACGGTTCAACTTGGCCCGCGGTCGCAAGCCGTAGCGCAGAGTTGCACTCTGCCGTATCGCCGATTTGCAATCGGCAACGCGTTCACGGAATCGGACGCTCGCTGCCTCGCGACGCCCTGCAGGATGCAATCCTGCGATACGGCAGATTGGAAATCTGCGCTACGTTCAACACATTCCATCGCGGGCTCAGATGGTTTAACGTCCGCACGGCAAATGGTCAAAAGCTTTCGGGGTATTTGGCTTTGTGATTGGACCGAGTCTGGTGGAAGATATTCATCCCGCTCGTCCCGCTCGATTCAACCTTGTCTCGGACAGGGCCGTTTGTTAGCGTCGCGGCCCATCACATGAGTTCGCCGAGTAGCAGCGCGGTCCGCTCGGCCCGGCGCGATTTCCAATTCCAAGAAGCGGGGCTTCTGCTCGTGATTCTGCTGCTCGGAGCCTTGCTCACGGTTTTCGGAGGGACGGTCAAGATGCCGCTGTTCGAGACTGCGCCGGACGGCACGCGACAACGGGTTTATGTCACCCACCCCAGCGGCGAGAAGGAGCCGGCGACGGTGGAGCGAAACAAATTTCTCAACCCGCAAAACCTCGCCCAATTGGCCAAAGACACCAGCTTCATCGCCATCATGGCCGTCGGCGCAACCTTCGTGATTATCTCGGGGGGGATCGATCTTTCCGTGGGCGCGACCTACGCCCTGGCCTCGGTGCTGGGCGCCCTGGTTTTTCAGATCTTCGGTCCATCGGGTTCGCACTCTTCTTCATCGGGCTGGATCAGCGTTCCGATGGGCTTGCTGGCCTGCGTGGGTTCAGCATCGGTCTGCGGGCTTCTCAACGGCGCGATGATCATCGCGCTTAAGGTTCATCCGTTTATCATCACGCTGGGCACGATGGCGATTTTTCGGGGCGTCGCATTCGTGATCACCAAAGGCCAATCCGTGGGCAGTTTCCCGGCGGCGTTTCGTGACCTCGTGCGATGGGAAATCGGCAATGGCCTGAGCTTGATGCCGCTCACGGTGATGGTTTTGATCCTGGTGCTCGGTTGGATTTACCTGGCGAAACTGGCGGCGGGCCGGCGCGTTTATGCCATCGGCGGCAACGAACTCGCCAGCCGATTCAGCGGCATTCGAGTCGAACGCGTGAAGCTGAGTGTGTATGTCTATTCGGGTCTGACCGCGGGAATCGCAGCGCTGCTGTCCATCGGTTACTATGGCGCGGCGACATCGGGTGATGGCCAGGGTTACGAACTGAATGTGATCGCGGCGGCGGTGGTGGGCGGGGCGAGTTTGTCCGGCGGCAAAGGTTCGGCGCTCGGCGCGGTTTTGGGCGCTCTGTTGATTCAAATGATTAGCAGCGGCATTGTGATCCTGGGCATCGACCAGAATTACAGCCAGATCATCATCGGGGCAGTCGTCATTTTGGCGGTGGTTCTCGACCAGATCAACACCTGGCTGGCCAAACGGCGGCTGGCGAGAGCGGGATAAGCCCCGCGAAGTGCGCAGAAACGAGAGTATTGCCGTCCTGCCACAATTGTATTATCCTCCGGCGGTGAAAACGATTACGCTCAAGGTCGATGAAAGTCTGGGCCACTGGCTTGAGATGGAGGCCAGAAAGTTGGGGCGGACCAAATCCGAAATCGCCCGCGAAGCCCTCGAGATGCGCCGAAACGGCCAGCAGGGGCAGTCGGTTCATGGCTTCATGAAGGACTTTGTGGCGTCATCAAAGGTGGACCGCGCGATTTGTCCACAAACAAGAAATACATGAAGAACTTTGGCCGTGAGCGCCGTCGCCCTTGACACAGGTCCGGTGGTGGCCTACTGCCGGACGCGGGATCAAAACCATTGATTTGTCCTGACTAATCCCGCCTGTTTGAGTATCTTCACTCCCATGAAGCGAAACATCCTGCTCGCCATTTTCTTCTTAGCGATGGTTGGATTCTCAACTAACGCCCAAGCCCAAAAAAAGTCTTACACCCTTGGCCTGGTGGCCAAATCACAGAGCAACCCGGTGTTTCAAGCCGCGCGTGTGGGTGCCGAAGACGCCGCGAAAGACCTGAGCAAAAAGCACGGCGTCACGATCAAAATCGATTGGCGCACCCCCAATGACGAAGACGCGCAGAAACAAGCCGAAGCCATCGAGCAACTCGTGCTCAGCGGCGCGGACGGGATCGCAGTGAGTTGTTCTGACGCCAACAAGCTGACCGATGCGATCAATTCCGCCGTAAAGAACGGCGTGCCCGTCGCCACGTTCGACTCCGATGCGCCCGAGAGCCGGCGCTTCGTCACTTTCGGTGTGGATGATTTCAAATGCGGCGAGCAGACGATGGAGGAATTGGCCAAGATCATGGGCGGCAAAGGCGTCGTGGCGATTCTCGCCGGGAACCCGAACGCCCCGAATCTGCAAAAGCGCGTGGCCGGAGCCAAAAGCGCCGCCAAGAAGCATCCTGGAATCAAAATCCGCGACACCTATTACCACAAGGAGACACCTCAAGACGCGGCGGCGCGGGTCGAGCAAGTGATGCAGTCCAACCCGGACATCACCGGCTGGTGCATGATCGGCGGCTGGCCGTTGTTTACGGACAACGCGTTGAAATGGCCGCCGGGAACTGTGAAGTGCGTTTCCGTCGATGCATTGCCTCCGCAGTTGGCTTATCTGCGGAGCGGCCACGTGCAGATGTTGCTGGCCCAGCAGGTGTACGAGTGGGGGTACCGCTCGGCGGAGCACCTGATCAACAAGATTCATTTGAAAAAGAACCCATCCGCGCTTCACGATGTCAGCCCATTGATTCCAGTCACGAAGGCGAACGTTGAATCGTTTGCCAAGAATTGGGAAAAGTGGCTGCCGAAGTGATCGGGCAACAGCTCCTTCCTAAGCCAAAGTCAGAGGCGCGAAGGCTGCCAGGAAGCTTGTCATTGGCGTGTCCTATGGTAGCCTTTGGCCATGCAAGTGATCATTCGGTTTCCCGATGAGGAAACGGAGCGAAAGGCCCTCGGAAAACTGATTCCGCGATTTTCGGGTAAGAGTTGGTCCAACGGCGAAACGATGCTCCCGACAGAAGCTCTTGGCTTCCTTGCGTCCGAAGGCATCTCCTTTACGGTGATCGGTCCGGCCCCCTATGAGCGGATTACGTCGGTACGAGATCTTGGTGCCGTTGGTGTTCAATAACGGCCAGCCAGTGCCGGAACAACTCTTGGCACAGACCTTCAAGGAGTTGCGTGAGAAGTTTGGCGCGGCATCCTGGGAAACCCAACCTCTGCGCGGCGCCTGGGAGCACCAAGGTACAGTTTACCAGGAAAACCTGACGCGTTTCTTCGTGGACGTGCCTGATCTGCCTGCACACCGCGAGTTCTTCCGCAGCTTTAAGGACACTTTGAAAACTCGTTTTAGGCAAATCGACATCTGGATCATCTCCCACTCTCTCGACATCATTTGACTGCGATCTAAGCCGTCTCAAGACGTCCCTCCTTCTCGACCACATCGTGTTCCTGTCCTTCCAGAGCATCACCAAACGCTTCCCCGGCGTGCTCGCGTTGGATCACGTGAGCTTTGAAGTTCAGCGCGGAAGCTGCCATGCCCTCATCGGCGAAAACGGAGCGGGCAAGAGCACCATGGGCAAAATCCTCGCCGGAGTTTACACAGCCGACGAAGGAGAAATCCGGCTGGAGGGCAAAGTTATTCAGCCTGCGAATCCGCTTGTCGCGCGACAACTGGGGATTGCGATGGTCCATCAGGAACTGGCGTTCTGTCCGAATCTGACGGTGGCGGAAAATCTTTGTCTGGGCGATTTGCCGCAACGCGGGGGCTGGGTGGACCGCTCGCGCATGTGCGATCAGGCTCGCGGCCTATTGCGGGAAATCGAGGCGGACATCGATGTAAACCTCCCCATCCACCGGCTTTCGACGGCCCAGGAACAAATGGTCCAGATCGCTGCCGCTTTGGGCACCAACGCTCGGATCATCGTGATGGATGAGCCGACAAGCTCGCTGTCCGCTCACGAAAGCGAACATTTGTTCCAGCTTCTCGGTCACCTCAAACTGCGCGGCATCACCGTGATCTACGTTTCCCACCGGCTGGAAGAGATCTTCCGCCTGTGCGACACCGTCACGGTTTTGCGGGACGGACGCCATGTCGCGACGGAGCAAATCTGCGACACCAACCAGGACCGCGTCATTCACCAAATGATCGGCCGCGCCGCCTCCACCTTCGCGCCTGAGCATCTTAATCGCCCGGTGGGCAATGAGGTCCTTCGAGTCGAAAACCTCGCCTCGCCGGGCCGATTTTCCGACATCAACTTCACCTTGCGCGCCGGAGAAGTGCTGGGCTTCGCAGGCCTGGTCGGCGCGGGACGGAGCGAAGCCGCTTTGGCAATCTTTGGCCTCGACCCGGACGCCTCCGGAAAAGTGTTAGTGCACGGCCGGGAATTGCCGCTGGGATCAGTGCCGTCGGCATTGGCGGCCGGCATTGGGTTGGTTCCAGAAGACCGAAAACGCCAGGGCCTGGTTCTCACCATGAACTGCCGCGAGAACATGTCTTTGGCCGTGCTCGATCGGCTGGTGAAACAAGGCTTTGTTCAAGCGCGGAAGGAACAGGTTCTCGCGCAGCGGTACGTGGACCAACTGCGAGTCAAAACTCCGTCTCTGGAAGCCCCGATTACCTCTCTCAGCGGGGGCAATCAACAGAAAATCGCTTTGACCAAGTGGCTCGCCCGAGAGTGCGGCGTGCTGATCGTCGATGAGCCAACGCGAGGCATCGATGTGGGCGCGAAAGAGGAGATTCACCATCTCCTGGACGAGCTCGCTTGCCGAGGACTAGCGATCCTTGTCATCTCTTCGGAGCTGCCCGAACTGATGAACCTGTGCCGCCGAATTCTCGTCCTGCGGGACGGGGAGATCAAAGGCGAACTGGGCCGCAGAGAGTTTTCTCAACCGGGCCTGATGCGGCTGATGGCGGGGATTGAGAAAGAGGCCGCGTCGCTTTGAGGCCGCACCTGTCGCCCGCAGACCACAGATGTCGCCTATAGACCAGGATTTGTCGTAGGAAGCCGGGCAGGCGCCGCGTTAGGATGGGCGCGTTCTTAAGCGTCCCAGAATAGTTTGGAACCAGCGGCACCCTCTTCACCAAGCACTATGATTGAAACCTGTGAACAACTAACCCACCACGTGCGGCGCAACCTCGGCTCCTCCAATGCCCTGACCAACTTGAAGGCTCACGAAACGCACGGTTTCGTCAGCTTCCGATGGTACGAGCGGGATTTTGTCATCAAACGATCCTTGGAGGTGTTCGAAGTGAAAGGTCAAAACCTCTTCGCCACCGGAGCGTCCATGCTGATGCACACCGTGCTGAAGCGAGCCGAGACCGACCGGTTCTCCGCCGAAGGCATTGTGAATTCAATTCGCACGGCGGAAGATTTGCTTGCCGATGAAAAGCAAAGAGACGCCGGATTCAAGCTGTTGTCGAACATTAAGGCGGCTCTGAAGAAACTCGCCCACAGCAAAGAGGAAGTCCCCCAATTCAGCGTCGCCAACGCCCGCGGCGCGCTGGCGAAAGAAATCGCGCCGGATTCAGCGGATCACATCGAACCAGCGGCGGTGCATTAGCCTCGGCGCACCTTTCGTCCCTGTGGCGTATTCAGTCAGAAATGGGGAGCACACGCGCGCGTCGTGACGGAGTCTCCGCCGGTTTCAGCGTTTGATGCTCTCCCATTTCGCCGCCTTGAGCAACTGGCCGAGGTAGCGAAACGACCAGGAGATCACGTGCTCGGCGGAGTTCACGGGGCCGATTTTGAATTTCATCGCGACCGACAATTCCTCCGCTTTCCGGATCAAGATCTCAAAACTTTGCTCGCCGATTTCCTGCGCCAAAGCCTTTTCCGCCGAATTGAATTCGTGCGGCCGGAAATTCTCACCGCCTTTCCCGATTTGTTTGCTTAGCAGCCGGCCCAGCAGCCAGACGGGTTCCTTTAGCTTCGGATCGAGCGCGGACATTTCGGAAATCGCACTGAAGAGGAAATGCGTCGTCAATCTCTCCTGGGCCTGCTTGTTCACTTCGCTTTCCAGGTCGCGATACGCCACGGCAAACTTGAAGGGGTACTTCTTCTGCAGATTCAGCACAAATCCGAGGAGATGATCTTTGACCAGGTTGGCCTCCAGAGGCTCGTTTTCAGACAAGTTGGCCCGCAACAATCTCAAGGATTTGCGATAGCCTGGAATGCGTGGTTGCGGTGCTTTTGGTTCCGACCCCATACGTCAACGTGGAGCAAACTGCCTTGCTCCGGAGACGAAATAAACTGAGAACCGGAAAAGAGCAAGCCATGGGTGGCAAAACTGGCAAAACGTGACGGGAAAAGAGAGAAGATTCGTTTCCACTCTTTCCACTGTTTCCACCTTGCGTGACCCCTTCGGCTCAGGCACCGTTCTATCATGCCCGAAGCGCCATGAAACGGTCCCTTGCCCATGGTTTCACGCTTATCGAATTGCTGGTCGTCATCGCGATCATCGCTGTTCTGGCCGGGATGCTCCTCCCAGCCATGAGCAAGGCCAAGGAATCCAGCAAGCGGACTTTGTGCAAGAACAACGAGCGCCAAATCGTCCTGACCATGCTGATGTATTCGGGCGAAAACCAAGGGAAATTCCCCAGCGGCATTCGCGACAACCTCTTTGAACATTTTTCCTTCATTCACTCAGACGTCTATCAATACCTTCAGCAAGTCGGCTCGATGCCCACGAATTCAATTACCTGCCCGAACAAGCGGGATTGGTACCGCTTTCAATCAGGCGTCGGACATCGGTTGGGTTTTTACTTTTTGTTCGGTCACAGCACGGAGTTGGATAAACGCGAGCGCGGGATTGCCTCCAAAGAGCCGGTTCCTTGGGATTCTCCGATCAAGGACTCTGACGACCCGAAACGGCCCATGATCGCGGATGTGATCGAGAAAGGAACAGTTAACCCGAACATCACCTCAGCGCCTCACGGCCCAACAGGGCCGGTTCGCAGCCAGGCCGGCCAATTGCCCGAACCGCGAGCTATCCGCTCTCAAGGAGGCAACGTCGGGCTGCTGGATGGGTCGGTCAGTTGGCGGCCGCAAGCGCAGATGGTCGAGCACTACGCGACCATTCCCCACGGCGCAATTCGTGGATACTGGTGAGAAGCATTGGATGCCCCCTGGATTCCAGCCATCGACAGGAACGAAATCCTGGACGCGCCGCGAATTGTTGCGCGCGGGCGCGCTGGGACTGTTCGGGCTGTCCATGCCGGGGTTGATCGGGCCACGCGCGGCCACGCTCGCCGGAAGCAAAACCGCCAGCTTCGGCCGGGCCAAGTCTTGCATCCTTCTTTTTATGTGGGGCGGGCCGTCGCACCAGGACACGTGGGACTTGAAGCCGGAAGCGCCACGGGAAATTCGCGGCGAGTTTCGGCCCATCTCCACCAACGTGCCCGGCATTCAGATTTGCGAACACTTCCCCCGCCTGGCCCGGCGTGTGGACAAACTCTGCATCGTCCGTTCCATGACGCACGACAACGGCGATCACACTCCGTCCACGCATTATCTCCTCACCGGCGAACCGCCGCCGCGCGACACCGATAAACGCGCGCAATGGCCGCATCTCGGATCGGTGCTTTCCGCGCTCGGACATGGACGCGGTCCGTTGCCTCCATTTGTTTCGATGCGGCCGAAGCTGCCGAATGAAGTCCCGCGTTTTGTCGAACAAAGCCAGGGCCAATTCGCCGGCTGGCTCGGTCCTTTGCACGATCCGCTCACCATCGACGCCGACCCAAGCTTGCCGGAATATCGCGTGGGTGAACTGACCTTGCAGCCGGAGATTTCCGTGGATCGCCTCGAACTGCGGCGCGACTTGCTCGCGACCCTCGATCGGCGCCTGGATGCATTCAATCCCCATTTTGCGGCCCTCGACCAAAACCATCGACGCGCCTTCGAGTTGCTGACCTCGGCCAGCGCGCAACGCGGCGCCTTTAACCTCGACGAAGAACCGCGCGTCATCCGCGAGCGCTACGGAATGAATCCGCACGGCCAATCCGTTTTGCAGGCGCGCCGCCTGGTCGAGCGCGGCGTCCCGCTGGTCACGGTGTTCTGGCCCAATGATGGGACCAAGAACGTCAGTGTGTACTGGGACACGCACAGCCGGAACTTCACGGACTTGAGGACGCGTTTGATGCCGGTCGCGGATCAGGCGTTGGCCGCGTTGTTGGACGATCTGCGGGAGCGCGGGATGCTCGACGAAACGCTCGTGATCTGGACCGGCGAATTCGGCCGCAACCCTCGCGTGGGCCAGCGTTCGAGTGACGCCGGCGCCGGAGCGGATGGGCGCGATCATTGGGCGGGTTGCTTCACCAGCGTGCTCGCCGGCGGCGGAGTGAAGGGCGGATACGTCCACGGACGCAGCGACGCGCAGGCGGCCTATCCGGCGGAGAACCCCGTGACGCCGCGCGACCTGATCGCCAGCGTTTATCACTTGCTCGGCGTGCCGGAGGACCAAGTCCTGGTCGATGCCGGGGGCCGCCCGCAATTCGTCCGCCCGGGGAAGGCCATCACGGATTTGTTCCTTTGACGGAATTCTTTGGCTTTTTTCGTTTCTTTCGGCTGATCTGCTGTTCTTAGATCAACGCATGAAACGAGTCTTGCCGACATTGGTGTTCTCATTCCTGTTGTATCGTCATGGTTTTGCGGGCACGGATGGGAATTGGCCGCAATTTCGCGGACCGCAAGCGAGCGGTGTTTCGCAAGGCTCGACACCCCTGACATGGGATTTGGAGACCGGCGAAAACATTCGCTGGCAAACTCCGATTCCCGGCCTCGCTCATGCCAGTCCCATCATCTGGGAAAACCGGCTCTATCTGACGACGGCGGTCCGTCCGAACGCGAAATCAGATCTCAAGATCGGCCTCTACGGCGCCGGGGATTCTTACAAAGAGAAGGAGCCTCACCAATGGCGCTTGCTCTGCCTCGACAAAACCACCGGCAAAGTGCTTTGGGACAAACTCGAACACGAAAGTGTCCCCCGGCTCGAACGGCACACCAAATCGACGCACTGCAGCTCCACACCTGCGACGGACGGCCAGCGTATCGTCGCGACGTTCGGTTCCGAAGGTTTGTTCTGCTTCGACATGGACGGACAGCGGCTTTGGCACAAGGACCTCGGCAGATTGCACGCCGGTCCCTACAACGCGCCGACCCTGCAATGGGGCTATGCAAGTTCGCCCGTGTTGCACGACGGCAAAGTCATCGTGCAATGCGACACCTTGACCGAACAATTCCTCGCCGTGTTTGACGCCACCGATGGCCGCGAACTCTGGCGCACCCAACGCAGCGAAGTCACCGCATGGTCCACGCCGATTGTCGCCACGAGCGCTGGCCGAAAACAGATCATCGTCAATGGCTGGAAACTGATCGGCGGATACGACTTCGAGACAGGCCGCGAAGTTTGGCGCATGAGCGAAGGCGGCGATATTCCCGTCGCCTCGCCCATTCTCGCCCGGGACCTCGCGATTCTCACCAGCGGACATGGCAAGTATCGCCCGATGCGCGCCGTGCGCCTGAATGCCACCGGGGATATCACGCCCCAGGAAATGGGCGGGACGAATCAATTCGTCGCCTGGTGCCACCCGCGCAAAGGGAACTACATCCAAACGCCCATCGCCGTCGGCGACTTGCTCTGGGGCTGTTTGGACAATGGAATCGTAACGTGCTTCGACGTGAAGACCGGAAAGCTCCATTACGAAGAGCGCATCGGTACCGGCAACCAGGGCTTCAGCGCTTCGCCGGTCGCCGCCAACGGCCATCTCTATTTTACGGGCGAACAGGGGGAGGTCTTCGTGCTGGCCGCGACGAATAGATTCTCCGCGCGGGCGACAAATCGACTCGGCGGCATTTCCTTGTCCACGCCGGCCATCTCCGAAAACGTTCTTTTCTTCCGCACAACCGAGAAGATGCTGGCGGTTGGATCTAAGAAGTGAAACCAAATCAACCTAGCATCTTCCCGGTCGAATTGGCACTGCCCTTGTTGGATTCCTCTTCCCATGAGCCAACCCACCCTTCGCCCCTCCCAGGAGGGGAAACTTGCATCTGACGCACGAAACGTGGTTCCCCTCCTGGGAGGGGAACTTGAAACCATTGGAACAATTCTGTCTCGCGTTTGGACCTGCGCTCAGTTTCGGACTTCCCGGCGCAGCGACGTTCTGGCAATGTGCGGCGCATGACCTACGAGCAACTGCCCGACGAATGGAAGGAGTGGCTCGACCTGACTCCGCTGGAGCGCTTCCGGCGCAGCGAGGAACTGTTCGCGCAATACCTGGCGATGGGAGGCAGCCTTGATCCCGACCCCGATCCGACAAGTCCTTTCGACGATCCGCAAACATCAGGTGCAGGCGCTGCTTATGGGCGGCCAGGCCTGCGTGTTCTACGGCGCGGCCCAGTTTAGCAAGGACGTGGACCTGGCGCTGTTGGCCGAGGACGAGAATTTCACACGCCTCCGCAAGGCGCTGGAAGAATTGCAGGCGGTGCGGATCGCTGTCCCGCGCTTCGATCCCGCTCTGCTCGCACGCGGCCACGCCGTCCATTTCCGCTGCCAGCATCCCGGCGCGGCCAACCTGCGCGTGGATGTAATGACGCGCCTGCGGGACTTGCCGGAATTCCCCATCCTCTGATCACGGCGAACCACCCTCACCGAAGAGAATGGCGACACGTTCGATCTGATGGCGCTGGAAGATCTCGTCCAGGCGAAGAAAACCCAGCGCAGTAAGGACTGGCCGATGATCGAGGCGCTCGTCGAAGGCCATTACCACGCCACCAGAACTGAGCCGACGGCCAAGCGCGTGCGCTTTTGGCTGGCGGAAGCACGAGGCCCCGAGCGGCTCGTTGAACTGGCCGGTCGCTTCCCCGCTGAGGCTCGCGTGTTGGCCGGCGCAAGGCCATTGCTCGCTCACGCAATCGCAGGTGACCTTGAGGCACTGCGCCCGGCGCTCGACGCCGAGGTGCGCGCCGAACAGGCTAAGGATCGCGCGTATTGGGAACCGTTGAAGAGGGAATTGGAATCCATTCGGCTGGCGGAGTCGTGAGAACGACGCGGTCCCAATGCTGGCTGAACACTCAACATCGACCGTGAACAAGTCGGCTTTTCACACACAACGCGTTCCTCAGCCACAGTGCGATGGAAAAAGCTGTGGGGACGAGTGGGGACGTTCGCCTTGCACAAAGAACTCGCCTTCAACCGACCCCGTGACATATTCCACCCCATGAATTGGCGCGAGCACATCGTCAGCGACCCGCAGATTCTGCGCGGCAAACCGTGCATCAAGAAGACCCGAATTCCCGTCGCGCTCATCTTGGGTTACCTGGCAGCCGGGCGCGATGCCGCCGCCATCCAGCGCGAATTCCCCGACCTGACTGCGTCCGACGTGGCGGCATGCCTGGATTACGCCCGCGACCTGGCTGAATTTGAAGCCGCGATGGCATGAGCCTGGGGTTCTTCAGCGACCAATGCGTGCCGGCCGAGATCACTGACACGCTCCGCCGCCACGGCCACCAGGTCGCTTTGTTACGGGAGGTTCTCTCCATTCGCGCGCTTGACCCGGCGGTGATCACCAAGGCTCAGGAACTGGGCGCGATTCTCCTTTCCCTGAACGGCGATTTTGCCGACATCGTGGCTTATCCGCCAGCGAACTACCTCGGCATCGTGGCCGTTCAACTGCACAACCACCCGGAGATTATTCCAACTTTGATGGACCGGCTGCTCGCCTTTCTTGAAGGCCATCCAGCCCAGGAATTCTACCACGGCAAACTTTTCATCATCGAAGTCCATCGCGTGCGG
>JACPRI010000470.1 GCA_016190065.1 Verrucomicrobiota bacterium | reverse complement strand
TCGATCCGAGGCTCGGTTTGGCTCACCAGCAGGTACTCGCGCAAGGAAGCGATTTGTCGGTAATGCTCGAACTTCTTGCCTCGATCATAGGCCTCGGTTGAATCCGAGAGGACCTCCACGATCAGACCGGGATTCAGCAAGGTGTCTTCTTCGAAGAAGCGTTGCGGTCCGCAGACCACGGATGCGTCCGGGTAGGTCAAAAGTCCAGTCGCCTCCACCTTGACACGGAGACCAGCGTTGAATACGACACATCGGCTTTTCAGCTTATCGCGCAGTTCCGCCACGGTGTTGACCGAGACCAGGCTGTGCTGCGGCGAGCCGCCTGCCATGGCGAACATCTCGCCATCATAGAATTCACTCTTAAACTCCGCCTGGCGCTCGATTTCCAGGTATTCGGCTTCACTCAAACGGGGGGCGGTTTTCGCAACGGCCATAACGCGTTCTTTATCCGTGGAAATGCTAAGGCGATTCGCCGCGATGAGCAAGCGAGGAACCGGATGATCCGGATGGTCCAGCCGCCATTTTCAGCAGCCGGCGACTAAACCAACTCCGGTTCTTCGATTTCCTTTGGCGGAGCAAAGAGCGGCGTGCCATCGAGCGCTTCGGGATATTCAAACATCTTGCCCTCGAAGTTGCGGATGATGACGCGTTCTTCGTTCCGGCTGATCACGTATTCGGGATTGATCGGCACCTTGCCGCCGCCACCGGGCGCGTCGATCACGAATTGCGGCACCGCGTAGCCGGTCGTATGTCCGCGCAAACTCTGCATGATCTCCAATCCTTTCCGGACACTCGTGCGCAGATGCGCCGAACCCGCGATCAGATCGCACTGGTAGAGATAGTACGGCTTGACGCGGCACATGAGAAGTTTCTGGACCAAGGCGCGCACCACGATGGGGTCGTCGTTCACGCCGCGCAGCAGCACGGATTGATTGCCCAGCGGAATGCCCGCGTCCGCCAGCCGCCCCAACCCTTCGCGGACTTCGGTGGTCAGTTCGCGCGGGTGGTTCGAGTGAACGCTCACGAACAGCGGATGATACCGTTTCAACATCGCGCACAGCTCCGGCGTGATTCGTTGCGGCAGGAAGATCGGAATGCGCGTGCCGAGGCGGAGGAATTCAACGTGCGGGATCTCGCGAATTCGCCGGAGCAAGTGCTCCAGTTTCTCGTCGCTGAAGAGCAGCGGATCGCCGCCGCTCAACAGCACGTCCCGGATCGCCGGATGTTCGCGGACGTAAGCGATCTGCTTGTCGAATTCGGGATGAAAGTCGTAGCCCGACGCGTTGCTGACCAGCCGCGACCGGGTGCAGTAGCGGCAATAAGACGCACAACGGTCCGTCACCAGAAACAGCACGCGGTCCGGATAGCGATGGACCAAGCCCGGCACGGGCGAATGGCTGTCCTCTCCGCACGGGTCCTTCATCTCCCACGGCGCGGTGTGCGTCTCTTCGATGCGTGGGATCACTTGGCGTCGGATTGGGCAATTCTCGTCTCCCGGATCGATCAGGCTGAAAAAGTAGGGCGTGATCGCCATGGCCAGCTTGGTGTCGGCCAATAACGTTCCGCCATGTTCCTCCGGCGTCAGCGTCGGCAGGAGACGCTGGAGTTGCGTCAGAGAAGTGATGCGATGCTTGAGCTGCCAGCGCCAGTTGTTCCAATCCGCATCCGGCACGTCCGCCCAAAAGCTGCGTCCGGCGGATCGGAATTGTTTAAGGGATTTCAGGAAGGGTGATAGGGGCGGCTCCTCGCCCGCCTCGGATAAAGTCTCTTTGAACATGGTGCGGAACTATATTTTGGGTCGCCCGTGTGTCAAGAGGCAGAGTCCAGTCCAGATCCCATAGGATGGCGGTGCAAAGTCATTGCGGCTTGGGAGTCGCCGCGGCGGTGGCCTCGGCGGCGACCGCATAAGCGCGCCGCAGCGCCTCGCGTTGCCGGTACAACTCATCGAGCCGATCGATGGTTTCCCGGAGCAGCAGCGGAATGGAGATTGTCGCTTGTCCTTTGCTCGAGGAGAACGAATTGGCCTCGGCGCGTTTTTGCAGATAGTTCACAAAGATCGCCCGATAGCGTTCGATGAGTGAGGCGACATCCAGGGGGCAATGGACCCGAAGCAGCGCAAGCTGGCCGAGCGCGCGTTCCAAAGCCACTTTCTGGGAAGCGACGTCCCAGTCGGCGATGATTTGCTGCGGGGTGACGTAAGTGCGCACGGGCATGACTTCCGCGGTCAAGCGGACGTGAGCCGGCTGGAGGAGAATCTCATCCAGTTTCTCGAAACAAATCTCCGCCGCCCAGACCTGGCCGGGATCGCGGCCCGTGAAGCTCGTCACGACCACGGTCCACCATTTTTCGACGTCGAGGAGGCGGGTGAAATAAGGGCGGAAGGCGCGCAGGAACGCCGTTTCCCAATTCCAGCACGACGGCAATTCCTGCAGCATATTGACGAGGCAAGCACGCCCGTTCGGCAAGTGGCCGAGCTCGGCCACGAAAAGCTGCGACGAGCTTTGAAACCGCGTCGGGCTGCTGCCGCCCTGGAGCGTATCCAGGGGCGGATGACCCAACTCGGCGAAGCTCGCCGGGGCGGCGTGGCGCAACACGGACCGCGCCTGGCGCAGCTTGTCTAATCCGCCCGCGTCCTGCCATCCGCCCACGTTCCGCGCGCTTTGGAGCATCCAGCCGCTGGGCAGAGACTGAAGAACCAGGTCCGGTCCGAGCGTATTTCCGATCTGTGACGAAAGACCCTCCGTGAGCCAGAGTGGAATTTCGGCCGACTTGGGCCCGCCTCGCCGGTTGGCCAGTTCGAGCAGGAGCACTTCGACCAATCCACGGACCAGTTTCAGATCTTCAATCTGGTCCGGAACATTCACTCGATAGTGCCAGCCATCCGCGAACCGGGTCGCCAGGATGTGAATCTCCTGATCCACTCCGGCGGCCGGGACCAGGCATAAATGAATCCTCCCCCAAGCACGCGCCGAAACGTCCAACTCCCGGCACACCGACTGTTTAATGCGATCCGCCGAAAGCGCGAGAACGTCCAGGTCCAATTGAACCAGAGGCCTTCCCAGTTCCGACTTCAGGCTGGCGGACCCTCGCGCGGTCCCGCGAAGGTCCTGCACCAGGAAATTCTGCGCCCGGCGGGTCGGCGGAGCGGTTATGGCCGCCGAGGCGCTCGGAGGCAGCAATTCAGTTGAACAAAAGGCAACCCAGAGAACGAAGGCCCGCAGACTGGGGATAATCGGATTTGGGCACTTTGGCATTGGCAGCGCGTCGTGATCCGTTGTCTTCGTTTGCTTTTGTTAAGATCTCAATTGTTACGTCTCAGGCACGCCGGCACGGCGGCCAGAAGACACCAGGCTTTCATCGCCGTTGTGCGCTCACCCTGGGAGCGACCGGATGCGTATAGAGCCGGAGTTCCGGGGCCGCGTTCACATTATTGGTCCTGATTTCCACCCAAGGCAGCTTTTCTACCCAGCGTCGATCTTCGGCGAACAGACGGTCCACGTCCCCGAGTTCTTTGCTCAGCAACGGCCAGTACCGAGCAGGGACTTGCAGTTTTCCGAGCCTCATCGAGCGGGTCGTCAGGTTCCAATTGTTGGTTCCGCCGCGGAGTTCCATCCCTCGCCGCCAGACGAGTGGAAAGGACAAACCGAACCACTTCTTCCGAATCCAGCAGTACCACAGGATTTCTTGGCCGGAGAATTTGGCGCGGCCTTCCAACAACCTCGGGCCGGCATCCGGCGAATTCGTTGCACGCTTCAATTTGTCTCCCCAATAGCGCTCACTCAGGTACGAGTTGATTTCGACTTCGGTCAAGCGGATGAAGCCGCTGCGCGCCGACGCCTCGAGGGCCTTCTTATACAAACCAAGCTTGCGCTGGGCCTCCTGCGCATCCAGGGCATTCGGCTCCTTGAACCCTTCCTCATCAATGTCCGCGGTCACTTGAGAGTAGAAATAGATCACCCCCACAAAACCAAGTCCCAACGCCATCCACGCCATCGTGACCACCTTGCGAATCCAGGCAGGCCTGGCTTTCATAGCGATCCCTGGTGAAGCTACGAGTCAGCCTTGGTGGAGGTGGGTTTGGGGGCGGCCGATTCGCTTTTCGTGGACGCCGGCTTGCTCTCGCCCGAGGCTGCCGGCGCCGGCGATTCCTTCTTGGCCGCTTCCTTGTATTTTTCGCTGCGATAGTCCGTAATGTAAAACCCGCTGCCTTTGAAAATCAGCCCGGCGCCCGCCGTAATCGCCCGTTTGACTTTGCCTTTGCCCCAGGTCTTCTGCCGGCAGAGGTCCTTGGGACACGTCGTGATGGGCCGCTCTGAAATCGACTGAAACAGGTCAAAGGTCTCCTCGCATTTTGCGCAAACATACTCGTAAGTCGGCATAATGAGGCACAATGAAACATAACGTCGCCACGGAAGCAATGCTTTGTGGCAGGCAGGGTGGAAACGAAGATAACAAAGGCCGGAGATTGAAGGAAATGGGATTCACCGACCTTCCACAAAGTCCCGGTTTCAGTGAGCGGGGCAACGGGGCTGAGAATCGTTCGCGACCCGTCCAATCTTCGTTTCCTTCGTTCGCTTTTGTTAAGATCTGAATTGTTACGGCTCAGGTTCAGCCCCCAATGCAGCTCATGGACCGTTCGGGTTGCACGAAATCAGGCTCGCCAATGTGGTGGCGCTCTTCCTTTTGCCAGACGATCCCTCGCAGAATTTTCGCGATCTCCTCGTCCGACGCACCGCTGCGCAACAGCCCTTTCACGTCGTGTTCGTGCAGACTGAACAAGCAGGTGCGAATCTTGCCGTCGGCCGTTAGCCGAAGGCGATTGCAATGGCCGCAAAAGGGTTCCGTCACCGGCGCAATGATGCCGATTTCGCCGCGTCCATCTTCAAAGGCCCAGCGCCGCGCGGTCTCCGAAGCGTGCGCGCACGGAACGGGGTGGAGCGCGAATTTCGCCTGCAGGCGCCGCAGAATTTCCCGTCCCGGAACGACGAGATCTTTCAGCCACGCGCGTCCCGAATCGAGCGGCATGAATTCGATGAATCGGAAACTGAGATTCCGCTTTCGGGCCAGCTCCGCCAGTCCTTCCATCTCGTGGTCATTGATGCCGCGGATGATCACCGCGTTGACCTTCACGGGATTCAGCCCCAGTTCCTGCGCGCGGTCGATGCCGGTCAAGACCTCGCTCAAGCCGTCGCGGCCCGTGATCTTCTTGAAGTTGTCGCGATCCAGAGAATCGAGGCTGAAACTGATTCTCTGCAGCCCGGCCGCTTTGAGCGCCTCTGCCTTGCGGATGAAGAGAAAGCCGTTCGTGGTCATGGCCAGATCCTTAAGGCCGGGAATCCGGGCCAGTTTCCCCACGAGGATTTCCACCCCTTGGCGCAGCAGCGGCTCGCCGCCCGTGAGCCGGATTTTTTGGATACCGAGATTGACCGCGAGCCGGACGAGCCGCTCGATTTCCTCGAAGCTCAGGATTTCTGAGCGTGGCTTCCAGTCGGGCAGACGCAAGGTCGGCGGATTCGGGTTGCGCTGCGGATCGAACTTGGTCCGGTAGAAATTGGCCGCTTCCTCCGTTTCCGGCAGGCAGTAGAGGCACCGGAAATTACACCGGTCCGTCAGGCTGACACGAAGGTCGCGCATGACGCGACCGAAGGAATCCGAAAGCGTGGTCGGACGAGTCATCGGGCCGGGGGCACATTGGTAGCCGGGGCGTTGGTCAAAGGAGGAATGACGCGGATGGTTCCTTCGCGCGTGAGCTCGACGTTCAGATTGTAGTTGGTCTGAGACGGCGCCGCCGCAAAGCCTTTCTGCAGGAGCTCTCCGCCCTTTGAGAAACTCCCGTAGAGGCCGCGGCGAATCCACTCCAGACGGCGCGTAATGGACATCTCGTCCCGCAGCTTCCGCACCTGATCCCGGAGCAAAGCCAGATCGTTGAATTGGCGTTCGAGTTCCGCTTTCTCCGTTTGCAGGCGTTTGAGTTCCTTGAGCAGAAAATCCCGATCGCCTTCCGAGGCTTCGAGTTTTCGCTGCGTGTCAGCAATCAGCGTTTCCAGATTCCCGATCTTTCCGGTCAAATCCGCCATCTTCTTCGTGTAGGCGTCGCGATCCGCTTCCAATCGGGCAATCTCGGCGTCGCGTTTGAGGATTTCGGCTTTGGCGACCTCGGCGGCGGCTTTCGCATCCGCATGAGTTTTGTCCAGGTTGGCCGTGGTGGAGGCCAACCGGTTGGAAAAGCTCTTGAGTTCCTCGGTTTGCGCGGCGAAATCGCGTTCCAAACTCAAATTCACCAGTTTTTGCTCCTCCAGTTTCATCGTCGTTTCGGACACGGTGTTGGACAATTGCTGGATCGTTGCGGTGTCCTTCTTTTTTTCCTCCACTGCGGTGTTGTGGCGATAGAACAGCCCGCCTCCCAGGACCAAGGCGATGATGAACAAAAATGTGGCCACCGTTTTAGAATTCATAAGAATATGACCATGCTTGGATTGATCTTTTTTGGCAAGCCCGCATCTTCACTTGAATAACCGACGATTCTTTCTACATTGTATTCATGCAATTGCCCAGCGAGGTCCCGGTCATGACCCTGCCGAATGCGACGCTGTTTCCACAGGCCATGCTGCCGCTCTATATCTTCGAACCTCGCTACCGGAAAATGCTTTCCGATGCGCTGAATTCTCATCGCATGTTCACGGTCGCGATGCAAAGAACGGGCCGAGTCCGCGAAACCCCTTCCGGTATCGGGGGCCTGGGCCTCATCCGAGCCTCGATCTCGAATCGCGATGGCACTTCCCATCTCATCTTGCAGGGCCTCGCGCGAGTCGAACTGAGCGAAGTCGTCCGTTACAAACCGTATCGAGTTCAGCGCATCCGCCCCCTCCTGACCACCGGGAGGGACAGCGTGGCCGTGGATGCGTTAAGCGCCAAAGTCCTGGAACTGGTCGCGCAGCGGCTGGAACAGGGTCTCGATCTCCCCGTCCACGTCCTCAAGCAACTCCGGCAACTCGAGGAAGCGACCGACGACGCCTCGGCTCCGGTCTTCTCGTTGAAGCAGGTGATCAAATACCTGGTCAAGCTACGCGACCCTGACCAACTGGCCGACCTGGTGTCTTGCACGTTGCTCCCAAAATCCACGGATCGTCAGACCATTTTGGAAACCACGAACCTCGAAAACCGCCTGAAACATCTCGTCCATTTTCTGATCGCCGAGATTCGTCGCCACCGTAAACAAGACAACGCATGAGCCCGACCGACTTGCCAGAGAAGGATGCAGCGCCGTTGAGCCAGGACGAAATGACGTCCGCGCTCTTCGCGAACCTCGTGATTCAGCAAACCAACATGGCATTGATGTTTCTCGGACGCGTTCCCCATCCCGAAACCGGCGAAACCATTCAGGATATCGATTCCGCCCGGATGCTGATCGATCAATTGGAGATGCTGGAAGTCAAAACCAAAGGCAATCTCAGCAAGAATGAAGAGAAGCTGCTGAAACAAAGCCTGACCTCGCTCCGGATGTCGTTTGTGGACGCGGTCGAGAATCCGCAACCCGCCTCCTCACCCGCTCAAGCCCCATCGCAATCTCAATCCGGTCGCGACGCCGCGGCGGCCGCCTCCTCTGCTTCGACGCCCCCGCCCCCGGACGAAGAATCCCGCAAGAAATTCACCAAGCGGTATTAGCCCGCGGCAACGAAGACGTTAAAACGTTACAAGGTTAAATGGTTAAAACGGGTGCCTTCCCTCTT
>JACPRI010000449.1 GCA_016190065.1 Verrucomicrobiota bacterium | reverse complement strand
GGCGGTGCGAACGTGGTCGGCGAGCTCTTGCAAGCGTTGGCGGCTCACTTCGTAGCCCACGGTTTCCACCACGGACCCTTCCATCGGCCGACTTCCCAGAGTCCGATGGGCCTGATTGGTGGGAGCGAACGGAATGTCAGCGGTTGGCATACCCAAAATCGCTCTTACCTTATTCCGTCCATCCGCAGTTGTCTTTGGGGTGGAAACCGGATTTCTCGCTGCTCAAGGCCTACGATTCGTTTGGGCCAATGCCGGAGTATGGCTCGATGGTTGACAGGTCGGCGGGGTCTCAAGATGATTCGCGCCATGGCCAATCCCATTTATCCCCGGAGCGCGCGCGAAACCATGGCCGGCTGGGTCCATCTCCCGCGTTTTATCGACAAGATTCGTCTTCACCTGGCCGGCAAGCTTCCGACCGATTACCAGGAGAACTTCACCAAGGGATTCGATGAAGCCTGGCTGAAGGCCGCGGGCGTCAATGCCGAGACGTTTATTCAAGTCGTGAAAGGCAGCCTCACGGACGGCGAAGTGTTCGACTGGGTGCTCAAGAACGTGAAAAAAACTGACGCCGATAAGGCGGCTTTCAATCAATGGGTTCTCCATCGCGGGAGCGACACCGAGGACATGAAAGCGCGGCTGCAGTGGCGCAAGGAGCAAGCCGGGCTGGCGCACCGGGATGACATCAAGACGTTCGTGGACTTCATCGACGCCGATGAGAAACGGATTTGAGTGAACCTCCAAACGCTCAAAGCCAAAATCAAATCGGGTGCAATCGACACCGTGCTCGTCGTGTTTCCGGACGTCTTTGGACGGCTCATGGGCAAGCGGTTTACCGGAAGGTTTTTTCTTGATCACGTGGCGCAGCACGGCACCCACGGCTGCAATTATCTGCTGACCGTCAACCTGGAGATGGACCCGATGGATGGGTTCCAGATTGCCAATTGGGACAAGGGCTTCGGTGATTTCGAGATGCGGCCTGATTTTTCCACGCTTCGCCTCATCCCTTGGCAAACTGCCACCGCGCTCGTTCTTTGCGACTATGTCCACCCGGACGGCAGCAGGGTTGAAGAGGCGCCCCGATCGGTCCTTCGGCGGCAGGTCGATGCGCTGGCGCGCCAAGGCCTGACTTGTTACGCCGCGAGCGAGTTGGAATTCTTTCTCTTCAATCACACCTTCCACGAAGCTTTCAAATCAGGCTATCGCGATCTGACCCCCGCCAGCGATTACCGCATCGACTACCAGACGATGCAGCCCGCTTCCGAAGAGAATCTGATGCGCGCCGTGCGCAACCACATGACCGCGGCGCGCGTGCCGATCGAATCCAGCAAAGGCGAATGGGGCAGGGGACAGCACGAAGTGAACTTCATCTACGATCAGGCGCTGCCCATGGCGGACATGCACGTCCTGTTCAAGCAAGGCTTGAAAGAGATCGTGGCGGAGCAGGGCCGGGCGGTCACGTTCATGCCGAAGCCATTCGCCGCCGAGGTCGGCAGCAGTTGCCACATCCACGTCAGCCTCTGGAAACAGGGGCAAAATCTGTTCTGGGATCGGAAGGGCAAAAATGGATCGAAGTTCTTCCGGCACTTCCTGGGCGGCCTGATGAAATACGCTCCTGAGTTTTGCCTTTTTTTTGCCCCAACCATCAACGCTTACAAACGCTATCAAGCGGCAAGTTGGGCCCCGACCAAGATGGCCTGGGCCTACGACAATCGGACCGTCGGCTTCCGCGTCGTTGGATCGGAAAAGTCGTTCCGGATCGAAAACCGCATGCCCGGCGCGGACGCGAATCCTTATCTGGCTTTTGCGGCGACGATCGCCGCGGGCATGGCGGGCGTGGCGGAAAGCCTGGATTGCGGTCCGGTTTACGAGGGCAACGCGTATGTCGATCCGAAGTTGGCGAGCCTGCCCAAGACGCTCCGTGACGCCGCGCGGCTTCTGGATCAAAGCAAGCTGGCGCGCCGCGTTTTTGGTGACGCGGTCGTGGATTTTTATGTGCACACGGCGCGCCTGGAGGTCCAGGCGTTCGATGACGCGGTCACGGACTGGGAGCGCCTTCGTTACTTCGAGAGGATCTGACGGGAACGATTCGGTAATGGCCGGTCAGCTTGAACTCAAACAACCGATCCTCCTCCTGCGCTCCGGCGCCGATGTTGTGAATGATTAGAGGCCGTCCAGCCGCATTGGTGTGGTTGCTGACAATCATGATATGGGGGAGGTTTGGCGGCACGAGACAGGTCACGAGATCGCCCGGCTGGTAGTCCCGGGGATTCTTCGAGACCGGCAATTCATATCCGCTCCGTTTGAAGAAGGCCTGCAAATTGGGGACGCGCCGATGGTCAATATTCTTGTCGGGCCGTTTGAGTCCCCAATTCTGAGGGTAGCTGGAGAAATCGCGCTTCATGTCCTCGTGAACGAGTTTTTGAAGGTCCATGCCCAGACTGGTGCGAAGTGCGCGCACGATCACGTCGGAGCAAACTCCAGCTTCGATCGGCACGTCGCCATTGGGATAGGCCAGCGCCTGGTAGCTCGGATCATAGCGCACGGTTTTGCCAATTTGTTCGCGCGCAGATCGAACAATGCTCGGCAAATTTGTTTTCTCAGCGGAATGGACCAGAAGTGAAAAGCTGATCAGGGACGCTGAGATGCTCGGAATGGAATTCATAATCGTATCTTGCTCAATGCATCACCCCGAACGATGAGCATCCAGAAGAGCAGCCACCCAACGGCCAGAGTCACGGCCTGCAATGCATGCACCTTCCAGGAGAAGCGGCACCGCCGAATACAGAGCAACAGCACCCACAGCGGCCCTGCGACATAGGCAGCGAACATCATGCTCAGCGACCAACCGACGTGGAACACCGGGCGCATCATTTCTCGCTGTAGGGCGACAGCGCGCACGCCCAGCCGAGCCAAAAGGGAATCGGACGACGCGGGAGGTCAATCATCGCGTGGCTCACGGGTTCGCTTTGCCGGCCTTGAGATGTTTGTCGAAAAACTCATCGATCATTCTCTGGAGCTTCGTGTGCGGGCCGCCGCCGAGCACGCTGTGCGGCGCCCCCGATTCGACGTGGAGCGTCGCATTGACCCCCGCTTTCTGGAGCGCCGCGTGGAGCAGTTGGCTCTGGCGGAGCGGCACCGTGTTGTCGAGCTCACCATGAACGATGAGGAACGGCGGCGCTTGCTTCCCGACATGCGTGACCGGACTGGCCAGCGCCGCCTTCTCTTTGTTGGTGTCGAACGGTCCTCCAATCAGATCAATTCCTGCACTGAAGGCGCCTTTGTCCCACTTGAAGAAGTCCGACGGCGCCGCACAAGCGCATACCGCCTGCACGTTGCTCGAATGCTCGGGCCAGCCTCCATGCCCTTCGAGTGCTGAAACGTTGCCCGAGGTCCCCAACAACGCGGCCAGGTGTCCGCCCGCCGAGCCACCCCAGACGCCGATGCGGTTGGGGTCGATGTTGTATTCCTTGGCCTTGGCGCGCAGAAAGCGGATCGCGCACTTGCAGTCCTCGATCTGGGCCTGGAACCGAGCCTCGCCAGCCAATCGATACTCAATCGTCACGCAAAAGTAGCCTCGCTGAGCGAAAAAGCTAAGCCGGTAAAGGCCGGTGTCCTTATTCCCCGTCGTCCAGGCGCCTCCGTGAATCCAAACCAGGACGGGCATCGGTTCAGCGGGAGGCTTCTTCGGGCGGAGAATGTGCAGTTTGAGCGGCCGATCCCCGCCCTTGCCGAATTCCACGTCGCGGAGCAATTCGATGTTCAGCGTGGCGATGTGTCTGAGAACCCGGTCGTGGTCATGGCTCGGCGCCGCCGCCGGCTGGCGTGGGCGCTCCTGAGCCAGCACCGCGCCGGCCAGAAGGACGGTTCCCAAGGACATCATGATTCGACCGACTTTGTTGGACTGCGTGTTCATAAACTCATTGGGCAGATTGAACCAACAACTATTCTGAAGGAGCAGCAAGGTGACCAAGCTGGATAAGGCCGTTCAGGCAATCCCACTCGACCCACGCCTCGGCAATGCGGCCATCCGCGATTCGGTAGATGTTGATGAAGTCCGCGGACAACACCCGGTCAGACGGAGGAAACGAACCCATCGGGCCGCGCTGCGTGCCGTGAAAGTGCGAGTGAACCGCCACCTTGTCTCCCTCGGCGACCAGGAAGTGGATCGTCTCCTGGGCGTCGGGAAACGTTCCAAACTCGCCCACCAAAAACTCGCGCAACTGGTCCCGGCTGCGAATCGGCGGCTGGCCGAAAGTGCTGCTGTGGCGGACGAAATCCGGCGCGACCAACTCGTCGAGCCGCTTCCAATCCTGCTGATTGACTGCCTGGACAAACGCTTGAACGAGTGCCTTGTGCTGTTCTGTTGTCATGCGTCGCGCGCCATCGCCGGCTATCGGATTACGTGAACGCGTGCGGATTGTCCAGCGGGACTCCGGACAAGCACAAGGGACACTCCTCCGGCCGCCACAAAACGTTCGGCTGTTGAGCGAGACTTTCCAAGGCGACCTTCTTGTCTGCGGCGAAGCTCGACGCGGATGTTCCCAAAACGAGCAAGGCCCCGATGGCTACAGGCTGGGCGCCACACTCAATGAGGTCCGCAAACGTCCCGCGCACGGCGGAGCCGGCATTGATCACGTCATTGACGATCGCCACCCGCTTGCCACGAACCCTGGCGCGAAGCGCGTCCGGCAACCGATACCGCACCGCGAACAACGCATGATTTTGCGCAGCCGCGAATCGCTCCGCATAGACAAACTCGACCTCCATCGCGGAAGCGACCAGGAGCGCGACGAACGCGCCTTCGACCAGAGGACCGCACACGACCTCGACGCTGTGTCCAGACAGCCGCTGGCTCAACTCCACCGCCAGCCGTTGGACGCGCTCGGGGTGCAGACAGAGCAACTCAAGATCGAGCCAGAGGTCGCTGTGGTGGCCGGATTCCAGTCGGAAGTGCCCCTTCCGCGTCGCCAACAGACTTGGCAGTGCGTCCTGCATTCCAGCTTCAGCACTCTGCGACATGCTTGTAATCCGGGACGACGACTTCCGCCTTCGGTTTCATCGTTCTTAGCGTCTCGGCGAAACTGAAGGCTTGGGAGGCTTCGCCATGGACGACGAAAATCTTCTTGATGTCGCCCGTCAAGCGGCTCACGTAACGCTTCAGTTCGTGTTTGTCCGCGTGGCCGGAAAACGAGTCGATGGACGCGATGCGCGCCCGCACGGGATAGGGTTCGCCGAAGATGTTGACAGTGTCGCGTCCGGACAGGATTTGCGCGCCGAGGGTGTGCTCTGCGCAATAGCCGATGAACAACACCAGGTTGTCGGGCGAGCCGATGTTGTTCTTCAAGTGATGGCGGACGCGCCCGGCTTCGCACATGCCGGACGCGCTGATGATGATCGCCGGCTCTTTCAGGTCGTTCAGTTTCATCGAGTGCGCCTGCTCGCGGATGTAAGTTAGATTCGCCATCCCGAAGGGATTGGCCGTCTCCCGGAGGAAGCGATAGATTTCATCGTTGAAGCATTCCGGGTGCAGACGATACACCTCGGTGGCGTTCACGCTGAGCGGACTGTCCACAAAGATCGGAATCTGCGGCAATTTGCCGTCGCGCGTCATCTGGTGCAACGTATAGACAATCTGCTGCGTGCGGCCCACCGAAAACGCCGGAATGATCACCTTGCCGCTTTTGTTCAGTGTCTCCTGGACCAGTCTGCCTACTTCGTCGGGCGCGCTGGACTTCGCCGAATGTTCCCGATCCCCGTACGTGCTTTCAATCTGGAGAAAATCGACGTTCTCCACCGGCTGCGGATCGCGCAGAATGTCATCGTCGCCACGCCCGATGTCGCCGGAGAAAAGATACCGGTACTTGCGCCCTGACTCGCGGATATCCAGAACGACCTGCGCCGAACCGAGGATGTGGCCGGCATCCCGAAAGGTCACGGTCACGCCGTCGGCCACGAGCATCGGGCGATCATAGTTGATAGCCACAAACTGGCGGATGGCTTTCTCGGCGTCGCCGGCCGTGTAAAGCGGCTCGACGGGAGGCAAATTGCGTTTGGCGCGTTTGTGAGTGACGAATTCGGCGTCGGCGCGCTGAATCTCGGCCGAGTCTTCCAGCAGAATGCTCGCGAGATCGCGCGTGGCGAACGTGGAATAAATATTTCCGGCGAAACCCTGGCGGCAAAGGTTGGGCAAGTTGCCGCAATGATCGATGTGCGCGTGGCTCAGAACGACGGCATCAATCTGCGCGGCCTGGAAAGGGAACGTGCGGTTGCGCTCGATCGACTCATCGCGTTTGCCCTGGAACAACCCGCATTCAAGCAGAATTCGTTGTTCGTTGACCTCGACCAGAAACATTGAGCCCGTCGTCGTCCGTGTCGCTCCCAAAAAGTGGATTCTCATGAACTAAGGATGTGAATCGGCGAGGCTCGTGCAAGCTTTCTCCACACAGTCCTGTTTGCGTTTGCACATCAGTTGCCTATGCTTCTGCGGCGTGCGAACAAAGCTCAGGCTCCTGGCGCTTGCAGTGGCTTTTACAGGCGTTGCGTTTTGGTTTTTCGGAGGGCCGCATTTCGGCTGGACGAAAACCACGGTGGAAATCTGGAAGGTCGATCCGGTGACCGAAATCAAGTTTCCGGAGATCGAAAAGAGATTTATTCCGGGCGTCGATTTTCTGGCCGGGTGCCTCTTCGCAGCCGGCGCGTTGTCCGCCCTCTCGTTTTGCGTTCCCCGCAGATAGGGTGACTCCCGCATTCGGATTTCCCCTCTCTTCCCTGCGAAGGGAGGAGAGGGCAGGGGAGAGGAGGGCCGTCATCATGGGGCTTGCCCCTCTCCTCAATCCTCCCCCGGTCGTTCCTCGCGAGGAGAGGAAGAGAGCAGGGGGCGCCGCATTTCTTCTACCAATGCGCGATCAAGGATGACGGAAAGTAATCCGCGCTTTGCCCAGGTCATACGGAGACATCTCGACGTTCACTTTGTCTCCAACGCTGATGCGGATGAAATTCTTGCGCATTTTTCCAGAAATGTGGGCGAGGACTTCGTGGCCATTGGTCAAGGCCACTCGAAACATGGTTCCGGGCAAGACCTGCGTTACCGTGCCGGTAATCTCAATCGGTTCTTCTTTCGCCATCGCGAGAATTGCCTTTCGACCGCGAACGGAATCGGGCCGTGCGCGGCGAACTTCAATCACAACACGGCGAATCCAACACCGCCCGCAGAGCCGCGAAGATGCCCAGGTTTCTGGCGAAAATCAAGTTCGCGCCGTCACCGAATCAAAAACACGGTGGACAAGCCGGGCCGAGCCAGTAGAGTCCCAGGCGCAATTATGAAACGCGACGTTTTGCCGGTGATGCTGGTCGTCTGCCTGATGGGCGGGGTTCTGGCCACAGCCGCGCTTTCCCTGGCCTACATCCAATACACGCGAAGGCTCCGGGCGCTTCAGGTGGAAGTCTCCGTAGCCAACCGCAACTTGGCGATGTTCCAGCAGCTCGGCGCCGAAACCGAAGCCTACAGCAAAACCAACGCGGCAGTCGCTCCGATTCTTGAGGAGGTCAGAAACAACATGAGGTCCGCACCGGTCCAGCCGGCGCCAGCCCCCCCAAAGTAGCTATGGCCGCCTCCGAGAACCCGATTGCACCCGGCCCCCACGACACGCCTGCCAGGGCGGTCCTTGATCCCTGGCAGGAATCCTATCGGTCGCTTCGATCCCTCCTGCTGATCGTCATCATCGGTGTGCTCATCCTGACCGGGAGCGTGTTTGTCTTCTTGCTTCGCGAGGTCAGCGCGACCCGCCACCAGGTCAAGGAATTGACCCAATACGTGGCCGCGTATGAGAAGAACAGCGTCCCGGTGATGCGACAATTCCGCGACAAGTTGATTGAGTTCGTCAAGGCCAATCCGGATTTTGCTCCCATCCTTTCCAAGTACGTCAATCCAACCAACTACGCCAACCTGGCGCCCGGGGCCAACTCGGCTCCAGCGCGGCTGTTGGATGTGCCGGCGAAGTAGCCCGCGAGACGACATCAACTCTGAAAACGGCGGCTCGGCTCAACAGGAGGAAACGAAGAAAACGGCGGTCAACAAGCTCGCACTGAACTAAGCATCGCTCCGGAGCAACTCACATGTGTTTGGTGTTTGTGGTCTCAGCTCCCGCTTTCGCGCTCCGTTTGCTCCGTTATCTCCTGTTAGTTTAGCTAGGAGGAATCAGATTCGCTTTCGCGTTGAGATTGGGCGCGTTGTTGCAGCGCCTGGAGGAGGCGCTGGATTCTCCGCGGGTTCAACGGCGCGTTCATGTCCGCCTCCTGGACTTCGGAATCGGGCTGAGCCAGCACACGCTGTAGGGCCGCAACCACGGACCGAAGCTCGCTCGGTGCCAGTGCCAGGCGCGTTCTCACTTCCTGCTCAATCCGCATCGTTTTCCTGGCGAACTCCAACAACACGGCGCACGGCTCCAGGCACGGAATCAAACTTTTTCCCGCCGCGGAATCCGGCTCCAATCCTTCGACGGTCCAATACCGTCGTTTCAGGCAGAAGCGGTGGCCGCAGCACGCACGGATCACTTCCGCCGCCTGCGCATTGGAAAGTTTTTGGGTGATCCGATACATGCCCGTCTGCCGGTTGGTGAATTCCCGGTAATGCGTGATGGGCGGTTTGGGAGATTGCGCGGCGTGCCAATCCGCCAGCGCTCCGGGGTAGAGGTGGTTCAAAGCAGTCTCAAGGTCGGGTGCGCTTCGAACGAGGCATTTCCAGCCGGCCCGAAGGTTGGGCGCCGATTTCAGCGGACGGAACGCGCCGCGGGCCGTGGATTGCGCCAGCCGCCGCAATTGATCGATTCGAGTCACCTTGAGCGATGAAGATTTTCGCGAACGATCATCCGCATGCCGAAGTTCGAATCGCGCTCCGCGGCGACGGACCAGCACTTGCGCCAGGACCAATTCGCCGCGCAACTTCGAAAGGAAAGCGCGGAGCGCGGGATTGTCTATCACGGCCATAAGGCCACAAAGGTAACGTAATTCAGATTTCAAGCCAGCAGACGATTAGCCAGCTCCAGTCGAGGGAGTCGAGGGCAACGCAGCCCCACCAAAGCTGAATTGCTGTGGCCTAGACCGATCGTGTCGGGTTGGGCCGCGCGTCAGCGCGCGGTTCCGAGTCCGTTTTGATATAGACGGTTTGGGACGGGAAGGCGAACTCGATGCCCTCTTCGTCAAAGCGTTTCTTCAACTGAAAGTTCAGAGTTTGCATCCCGTCCAGATACGCCTTGTGGTCCGTGGAATTCCACCAATGAACGATAATAATATTGAGCGCGCTGTCGGCGAACTTATTGAAGCTGACGATCAGATCGGCGGTCAGGGGATGGGCTTTGTAGACCTGCGTGACGATCTCGACGGCTCGCTTCAGCTTCTCCGTCGGCGTGTCATACGTCACGCCGATGTTCATTTCCGTTTTGATCGTCGGCCTCTGTGACACATTCGTGATGACGGCGCTGCCGATGGTTTTGTTTGGAATCGTGATCAGAAACCCGTCCAGGTGCCGAACTCGTGTGCTGCGCAATCCGATGGATTCCACCGTGCCGTCGATGGCATCCAGCTTGATGCGGTCGCCGACCCGGAAGGGTTTGTCCACGAGCACGGAGACGGCGCCGAAAACATTGGCGAGCGTGTCCTGCGCCGCCAGCCCCACGGCCAGGCCGCCAATAGAGAGCGACGCGATCAAGCTCGTGATGTCCAATCCCATATTCTGAGCGGTCACGAGAGCGGCCACGACGACGATGAAGACTTTGAGTGTCTTGCGAATGATCGGGAGCAGGTGTTCGTCGAAGGACTTGTCCGTGTCCGCCGCGGCCCGCGCCCGCCAATAACCCATGAACAGGTCAACGAACTTCGTGGCCATGTAGGTAACGGACAGCGCGACGGCGATCAGCAGACCTTTCGTGAGGTAGCTCTCGATCGTCGGCGGCCACGGCAACAATTCAAGGCCGAGATTGAGCAAGACCACGAAGGCGATCACTTTGATCGGGCCTTCGAGCAAGGTCACGACGACGTCGTCAAACTTCGTCTTTGACCGCTCGGACCATTTCTTGAGAAAGCTCCGCGCCAGGAAATCCAGGAGCGAAGCCGCCGCCAGCGCGAGCAGAACGTAGATCAGAGAAGCCGGATAAAGCCAAAGCTGGATCCCCTTCGGGAACTCGCGCTGCAAAAAGCCGACGCCGTCCAAACCAAAACTCAGCCGCCATTCCGCCTCTTGCGCCGCTTTGCTCGCTGGACTCCCCTCGATTGCCGCGGCCGCCGGTTGGTCTCTGCCGGCGCTGGAAGCAGCCTGAACGTTGCTCCAGACGGACCACCATAACAGCACCGCCAACGCGCCCGCGCAGCTCCTGAGAAGTTTCGTCAATCTCCGATTCATATTGCGGCGAATTATGAGAGGGCGTGCCGAATCGACAAGCCAAGAACGGATCGTGAAGTCGTGCTCGGGATTATCTTCGATAGAAGCACAACACCGCCGGCAAGAAGAACAACACCGTCGCCAGCGCTCCGAGAAAGGCGATGGCCGAAAGCAATCCAAAGTGAACAACGGGCGGAAACGACGAGAACCAGAAGATGGAGAAGATCGCGATCAGGATGACGCTTGTGAAAACGATGGGCCGGCCCTTGATCCGAAAGGCATCCGCCACGGCGTCCGGCGCGGATAAACCGGCGCGCACCGCGTCCCGCCAATGGGTGATGAAATGAATCGAATCATCCACCGCGATCCCCAGGCAGATCGCGGCCACCATGATCGTGATCGAATTCAGCGGCACGCCCGCATAGCCGGCGATGGCGATGACGAACGCGACGGGGACAGCGTTGGTCAGGAGCGAGAGCAGCGCGAGCCGCGGGGAACGCCACAGCAGCGTCAGCACCAGGCCGATCACCGCGGTCGAACTGCCTGCGCTGCTGATCTGGCTTCGCAGGATGCGCCGGTCCGCCTCCAGGATGGAATGAATGCCAGCCGTCGCAGACACGGAAATTCCTCCGAGTTTGTTTTGCTCCGCGTGCCGGAGAATTCCGCTGATGATGGCGAGATACCGGTCCGACGGCATGTCTCGCGTCCGCACCACGAGATGCGCGATCCGGAAGGAAGGGTCGCACAGCGCGGTCAGGAACGGATAGTTCTGGGACTTGAGCGCCAGGACGAACAAATTGATCAAGAGAGGATTTTCGGGGAGCTGGAGCGCTTCGGGCCTGCCCTCCTCCCAGATCTGATTGATCATCGCGAGCAGTTGCGCATAGGAATAAGCGGCCGACACACCGGGATAACTTTCGGCAAATCGCTGGAGCTTCTCCACGTACCTCAGAAACTCGAGTTGATTGATGCCGTGCTCGGCGCCCGAATCGATCTCGATTTGGACGACATTGATGCCGCCATAGGTCTTGTCCAACTCTTCAACCGCCTGCCGGGTTGGACTCCGTCGATTCAAAAACTCGACCGCCCGGATGTCGGTCCGCACTTGAGAGATTCCCAACCCATCGAAGAGCGCGGCGACGCCAACGGCCGCGACAATCAAACTCCCGCGCTTTTGGACGACGTGAATCAACCAATCTAACCAGGCGGCATCGTGCCGCGGCCCGGCGGAGGGGCGATCCAGCAGACCGCCTATCGCATGGATCACGCGGACGAGCCAAGAGCGTTCCCGGCGGCCCGATGTTAATCCGCGCCCATCCGCGCTCTCCGCGGTTAAAATCCGGTCCGGTCCCATCGCATCGGTTGAGTCCGCTTTCAGCGGCCAACGTTCGAACACGATTTTCATCAGCGCCAGGCCCGGCCCAAACGTCAGAACAAAGATCAGGACAACACCGAACGTGCCTAGAAATCCGAACTCCTGAATTTGCCTTACGTCGCTGATCGCCAGGGACAAGAGGCCGATAGCCGTCGTGAGGAGCGAGAAGCCGCACGACTTGAACACCTGATCCAACATCGAGTGCAGAGCGTCGGCGGCGCCTTGACCGGCGCGTTGAAAGGCTTGAAACGATGAATAGACGTGGGCGAGCTGAGCGAGATGAATTCCGCTCAACAGCGGAAACAGCATCACCGTGAACACGCTCAAGCTGAATCCCGTCAACTCCATGGCTCCGGGCAGGAGGAGCAAGACAAAAAGCTGATTGGCCAGAACGAGCAGGAGAATTCGAAGCGACCGAAACGTCCAACCCAGGATGACCGCGAGCAAAATCGCTGACGCGGGGAGGAATTTTTGCGCGTCGGAACGCAGCGTCGAGCGAATCTCGTCCTCGATCAGCGGCACCGCCAGAATCTGGAAGCGGAAGCCTTCGCGCTGGAACGGCTCAAGCGCGGCGTCGATTTCGTCCCGCAATTTCCGCTGACGGATTTGCGTGTTTGCTTTGGCGCTCAAGGTGACGGTAATCAGCGTGTGCTTGCCGTCCGCCGCAACCATCACGTCGCGAATGAGCGGCTGTTCCAGGCAAAAGCGTTTGAACGACTCGATCTCCTGCGCGGTGGTCAATCCGCTCGGCACCAACGGCACCATCTCGAATCCCAACCCGCGCCGGACCGGCTTGACGGAGTGCGTCAGGCTTTTCACGTCCTCGACCCCGGCAAGCGGTTGCAGAGCGTCGCTCACCCGGCGGACGGCATCGATCCCTTGCGGTGAAAAGACATCCGGGCACTCCAGGCTGATCACGACCACTTCGGTATCCGCCAGGATTTGTTTGACCTTCTCGTAGCTGGCGAGGTTGCGCTGGTCTCCCTCGAGCAAGACGTGGGCCTCTGAACTCACCTTGAACCTTGGGAGAAGAAGAAAAAGCGGCAAGCAAACCAGAACGCTGATGGCGAGCGATGAGCGCGGGAAACGGAGAAAGGGATTCCAGGCGTGTTTGGCCACGGCCCTGTCTTTACCTCAGAACAGGGGAATGAGCAAAGCCATCGCGCATTATTCCTCCTCGATCACGTTCATCGCGTCGATGCGCACGCGCTCCACGGGAACTTTTTGCACGCGGTTCCGGGGCCAGACGATTTCGATTTCATCGACGCGACTCGCTTTCCCCAGCCCGAACGTCACCGGCAATTCGGATTGCGACAAGTAGCTGCGCGTCGGCATCACTTGCCGCACGAGGGTTTGATCGCCGACGCGCACCTTGACCTTCGCGCCGATGGCGTCGCGGTTGCTCTTCTTTCCAATTAACTTAATCCTCAGCCAATGGTGTCCGAGGTTCTGGTCGTTGCGAAGCAAGAGCGGCGCCCCGCCCACCTGAGTGAGCACGACGTCGAGGTCGCCGTCCCGGTCGAGGTCCGCGAAAGCGGAGCCGCGCCCCACGATCGGTTTGAACAGGTCCGCGCCGCATTTTTCCGGCGGCACGACTTGAAACGCGGCGGTGGTCTTCTGGCCGCTGTTCCAGAAGAGTTGCGCGGGTTGGGCGTACTGCTGGCTTTGCTGGACCTTGTTGATTTCCTCCTCCAAATGCCCGTTCACGCTCAACACATCCAGCCGTCCGTCCAGATCGTAGTCGAAGAAAAAAACCCCGAACTTCAAGAGCAGGCGGCTGGCGGGTCCGATGCCTTCGGTGATGGCTTCGTCGGTGAAAATGGCGGAAGCGCCTTGCGACACGTAGAGCGCGGTCATTTCGTTCGCGAAGTTGCCAATGATAATTCCCAACCGCCCGTCGTTCTGGAAAATGCCGGCGTCAATGCCCATCGCGCCGCGCGTATTGCCATAGCTGTCGAAAGCAATCCCGCTGACGGCGCCGATCTCCTGGAACGTGCCGTCCATCCGGTTGGTGAAAACGAAATTTTGGACGGTGTCGTTCGCCACCACGAGATCGATCCAGCCATTGTGGTCCAAATCGATTGGCGCGACACCCAGCGACTTGGCTGCGGGCACGCCGGTCGCCGAATTCTTGACCTGCACGCCACTCGCCTCCGACACGTCCGTAAACTTTCCGTTCCCCTCGTTGCGATAAAAATAAGGAAACGTGCCTTCAAAATTCATGGGCGGCCCGTAGGCGCGGCCTATGCCCGTCAGTTGGTAGCCAACCTCCAAATCGATTTCCTTGGACCACCGGACGTAATTGCAGACGAACAGATCGAGATCGCCGTCGTTGTCAAAGTCCATCCACGTGGCGCTGGAGCTCCACTCCCCCTGGGCCCCACCGATTCCGGCTGCAGCCGTGACTTCGGTGAACTTGCCCTGGCCGAGGTTTCTGAACAGACGGTTGCCGCCGACGCCCGTGACAAACACATCGACCCAACCGTCGTTGTCATAGTCGCCCACGGCTGCGCCCATGCCATAAAGACTCGCATCCAACCCGGAGCCTGCAGTCGCGTCCTCAAAGCGGCCGTGGCCGTCATTGCGATACAAAGCAAGGGTTGGCGGCATCTGGGCGGGCTGGATTCTCCACGGCCAATCGGTGGAGTTGATGAAGAGCAGGTCCGGGGCGCCATCGTTGTCGAAATCGAAGAACGCCACACCGCCGCCCATGGTTTCGGGCAACAGCTTCTCCCCGTACGCACCGTTGTGATGAATAAATTGGATTCTCGATGACCGCGTGGCATCGGTGAATTTCGCCTCGGGGATTTCAGCGAGCAAAACAGCACGCGCTACGGGTGAGGTGATTTGAGTGACCTTGGCCGCCGTCGGGGCCGGCTTGCGTTTGATCAAAAAAAGCACGCCGGCGAGCAACACCGCCAGCGCCACGAAGGCAAAGGCCGACCACCGAAACGCGCGGCCAATGACCGCGTCATCATAGTGCGCGACTTCGTCCGGTTCGCCTTGCTCCAGCGGACGGGAAAACGAGGCGCGCTTGGTTCTTTTCTCGTCGTCGAGCGGTTCGTTACTCATCGCGCCAAGCAAAACATGCGCGGGTGAAATTGGGAAGTCTGACGAGCGTAAGCGTAATGGGCGTCTCGTCCGGCGGGAGCAGATTTGTCATGTCACTTTGCGCATTGTGTTGGGCGCTCTGCGGCCTCGCCGTGGGCGTTCAAACGCACAGTTGACTTGGCCATTGTTTCGTCCTAGTCTCCCGCAAATCCCAAACTTTGGTTAACGAAACCAAACAAAACGATCCAAGACTATGCAAAAAGAAGCACCAGTTCACCTGCTCCGACCGACGCTGCGCAAGGCCGCCTGGGCCTTCACGCTTATCGAATTGCTCGTCGTCATCGCCATCATTGCGATTCTGGCGGGCATGCTCCTCCCGGCTTTGTCCCGCGCCAAGGACAAGGCGCAAGCCACAGGAGACATCAACAACGTCAAACAGATCCTCCTGGCGAATCACATGTATGCCGGGGACAACGACGAAAGAGTCTCGCATCCGACGTGGGGGGGCGATCTCTCGGGTCCCGATGGTTGGGCGTACGCCACGGCCAATAACGGACGCATTCCTGGCGGCCCGAACGCTCCCGGAAGCGCCGCCGGACGTGACATCAATTCTGTGCAGTTCAGCAATCAATTGGCATTCTTTAGAATCAGCCAGCTCGGGCCGTTCCTGAGTACGCACCAAGTTATGTGGTGCCCGAAGGATGTGTCGCAACGCGGTTCTGGACGATTCAAAACCTGGTGGCTCGCGCGTCCCGTGAAGATCACGTCCTATTGCTGGAACGGAACGATCGGAAGCTATGTGGGACCGAAATCGGGGCAACTTTCCAATGGGAAGACGTACAAATTGACTGACTTCCTGGCGACGGATATTCAGCTTTGGGAACAAAACGAGACGGACGGATTCTACTTCAACGACGCGGGTAACAATCCTCTGACCGGCGGGGAAGGCGTCTCTCAGCGCCATGCGGGCCGCGGGGACTATACCGGCAATGCCGACCGTGGCGGAGGCGCCATGATCGGGCGCTTTGGCGGAACGGCCGAATTCATCAAGTTCAAGAAGTTTAACGATTTCCTGAATCCCAAGTTGTTCAAGCAACCGAACGAGTTGCTCAATGGTCCTGGTTTCGGCGGACCTGCCCTCTAAGCCAGGGGAGTCACGGAGCATGATGGACCGTCGTTCAGCGCTTTGGGCGACCGTGGCGGGTTCGCTGCTCTGTGTGTCGGGCTGCAAGAAGGCAGCCCAAACGGAAGCCACCACGATCAATCTCAAAGGAGCACCGGAAGTACTCGCCGCACTGGACCGGAAGGACTACGACGCAGTCATCCGTGGAATGGTCGAGGTCAGGAGTTCGTTGACCGATGAGCAGAGGTCGGAATACAGCAAACTTCTTCGCAAGGTGAAAGATGTGATGCTCGATAGAATGGCCACCGATGAAGCGGCGGCGAAAGCTTACCAGGGTCTGCGCCTCCTGGAATCCGGCAGATAGGAAGTAGTCCCTCTCTGTGAGCGCCCGCTTTTCAGCGGGCGCTTTTTGTTGCGTAGCCGAAGTTCCACTCTGTTGCAGAGTTTGGACATCATCGGGAAATAATTCCCGTCGGGATTCCGATTGCAGGTCCGCGATACAGCAGTCTCCAGGTCTGCGCTACGAATGGCCGTTAGCCACTTTCGTTATTCCCTCAAGCGAATCCGACGGTCGCTCCTCAACCGCAGCCAGTCTTCGAAGGCCGCGCGTTGGGCCGCGAGATTCTCCGGCTGAATCAGCAATTGCCTGACGTTCGTTTCCGCGGTCTTTGTGGTCTTCACTCTGTTCTGCCACGATATCCAAACGGCTTCCCAAATCGGCTGGCGCGAGCGGGGGTCTTCAACAAAATCGTAATTCGGCGGGGTCAAATTCGAGATCGCTTTAAGGGAGCGCTCGGCCACGCAGCGGACGGCGGCGTAAGGGTCGTCGAGTAACTGCGCCAAAACGGGCGGAATCCAGTTTGTGGTGGAACTCTGCAATGCTGGCGGCCAACTCAAATGCCACGCAACCAGGGCACGCTGGCCGGCGTCTCCGGACAACGCCAGCCGCAACGCGTGAGCCACCTGAGTCGAATTCGTGGGCAGTGGCGGCACCGGTTGCCGGTGCCATTCCGCCAGGCGCGCCGCGGTCCAGGCCAGCGTCTTGTCGAGGTGGCAAAGATTGCAGGCGTTGGGCCGGCCTGAGGACAGTTCGTCGGCCACGCGCGGACTGCTGATTTGATGGCTGCGGATCGCTTTGAGTACGCCGTACGTCGTGTGCGGCATGTGGCAGTTGTAGCACTCGCTTCCGGATGATCCGGATCGATGCCGCGTGTGTGCGGTCAACTGCGTCTCGTCGCTGAACAGGTCGTGGCATTGCGTGCAAGCTTTGTTCCCGGCCCGGTTGCGGGCCAATTGATCGTCCGGCTCGCTTTCATGAAGGGAGTGGCAGGAGAGGCAAGAGAACTTGCCGCTCTTGTAGCACGGCGATTCCAGCAGGCCGTTGTATTCCCGTCCGCTCACGCGAATCATGCCGTCTGGCCAAAAAAAGTCGTTCAGAAGGTCAGGATTGCGCGCCAGGAAGTCAGCCAGCCCTGGCACCGATCCGATCCGGGACAGGCGGATCATCGGCGTGGTTTGCTCAAGCTCATCTCCGGGACGGAAACGGAAACCGTTCTGGTGCCACGGCTCCGATTTGTCGATCCATTTCATGGAATGGCAAAAGCCGCAGATTTGCGACGCGCGGAGCGGATCGATTTTCTTCGGATGAATGACCTCCTTGCGCAAGGTTTCCGCGCTTACAGCGGCGGGGGAGTTCTGTTCCGCCAGTCGAGCTTTCACGTGGCGTTCGCCGGGTCCATGACAAGCTTCGCACGAAATCCCCAGTTCCGCGGCCCGCGTGGATACAGTGCGCGTGGCGGCATCCACGCGGGGTTCGATCCCGGTTGCGTGGCACCGGCTGCAAATGATGTTCCAGATTTCGGCGCGGTGAACCGCCTCGGGCGGGCGAATGAAAGTTGAGTTGCGCGGTACCCAG
>JACPRI010000460.1 GCA_016190065.1 Verrucomicrobiota bacterium | reverse complement strand
TTTTCCGTCGCGGCCAACTGATCTAGATCTAATACGGTTTCCCAAGCCGGATTGGACTTTTTGAATTCCTCCAGCGTCGTGCGGCGAAACAGGCCGCGGGCATTTTTTTCGTCGCGCCAGAAGTTGTAGTAAAACGCGCCGTGCTTGGCGGGGTAGGGAATTCGCTCCTTCGAATCCATAATGGACAGCAGGCGCTGCCGAATCTTCTCGAAGTCCGGGGACGCTTCGAGTTCGCGGGTGCTGAGGGCGTTTTGCGCTTTGGCCCAGGCCAAGGCTTTCTCACCGGTGACGTCTTCCAGCCACACGTACGGATCGTCAGCCGCGGTAACCTTGGCGCCAGGTCCGGCGGAAGACGTTTGTTCTGCTCCGCCACATTGGCCTTCAAAAACGCAGCCCGTGACCGCGGCGCCTAAAACCATGAAAGTCGTGAAGTTGTGCATAGAATTGATTGGCGGCCAGAGTTGCAAAGCGCGGTGAAGCTGGCAAGCGCGAGGAAATGAAAGGTGCAACCGACAAATCTTCCGCAGACGAAGGACGCATCATGACTTAGGGATGACGCCCGGAAAAACGTAGGCGTAGAGCATCACTAACAGTCCCACCAGCACCGCCAGCACGATGCTGTGCTTGAACACCGCTTTGAAGATCGCTGCTTCGTTTCCTTCCTGATGAGTCGCTGTGCTCGCGACGACGATGGATTGCGCGTCGATCATTTTCCCCATAACGCCGCCCGCGCTGTTGGCCGAGGCCATCAACACCGGACTTAGATTCAGTTGCTCCGCCGTCACTTTCTGCAAGTTGCCAAACAAAGCATTGGACCCCGCGTCGGTACCGGTGAGCGCCACGCCCAACCACCCAAGTAGCGTTCCGAAGAGCGGGAACAGCCATCCCGTGTGCGTCAGGCTCAATCCCAACACGGTATCCGTCCCCGAGTACCGCGTGACATACGCCAGTCCCACCATGAAACTGATCGCCAAAAGCGACGGCACGAGCTGCCGAAACGTTCGTCCCAGAATGGTCAGTGCCCTTGAAAAGGCCATGCCCGACAGCATCGCCGACAGAAATGCGCCTGCCACCACCGCCGTCCCTGGCAAAGCGAAGATGTTCAAATCCAGCATGGCCGGCTCCGGCGTCGGCGTCGGAACCACGGGTGGAACGCGGATGACGGCGTTGTGCAGCCCTGGCATCGGAAACGACAGCGCGGCGATCTTCAGATATTTGTTCAACGAGGGCATGCCGCAAACAAAGATGAACACGGACGAGAGCAGAAAGGGCGACCATCCCTTCACGACGCCGAGAAAGGAATGATGGCGGAGTTCAATCTCCACTTTTCCGGTTTCCACCAGCAGCAAATGGCGCGGCTTCCAGAATTTGAGGAAACCCACCATGACGAGCAGGGAAAAAATGGCCGCGATGATATCGACCAGCCCGCTTTCCTGGTAGTTCGACCAGTAAAACTGCATTGCCGCAAAAGATCCGCCGCTCACGAGCAGCGCGGGAATGACTTCGCCCGTTTGTTTCCAATTCACCATGCTCCGCACCAGCCAGAGCGGGAGAATCAGCGAGAACGGCGGGAGGATCCGGCCGACCATGGCGTTCAATTCGTGCTCCGGAAGGCCTGTGACAAGGTTCAGAACGCGAATCGGATTCCCAACGCCGCCCCAAGCAACCGGGGCGGTGTTCGCCAGGAGACAGATCGTCGCCGCTTGGAACGGCGGAAAGCCCAAACCGATCAGAAATGAACCGGCAATCGCCACAGGCGCTCCGCCTCCGCCGGTGCCTTCAAGGAACGCGCCGAAACAAAAAGCGATCAAGATGACTTGAATCCGCCGGTCCGACGAGAGCGTCGCGATGGATTCTTTCATGACCTGGAACTGCCCTGTTTCGACCGCGATGTTGTAGAGAAAGATCGAAGCGATGATGATCCACGCGATGCGGAGGAACCCAAAGATGAAGCCCATCAGCGTGGCCTGGGTAATCAACGTGGCCGGCATGTGAAACACCGCGCCTGCCAGGAGGACCGCCATGATCATCCCGCTGAGGGCTGAAATCCACACGCGCTTCTTCAGAACGAGCAGGACGAAAAACAAAGTCAGGACCGGGAGCGCGGAAACCAAGGTCGAAAGGATCCAATGCGGCAGGGGGTTGTAGTCCTGGTTCCAGGTCATTCGCTATGACTGCATTGTGGGTTTAAGCACCTTTCGAGTCGAGTGTGAATCGCGCTTGAGACCAATCCGCTTGAGGGCGAGAGCTTCCCGTGCAGCCCACGAAAAGTGAAGCGGCCAACTTCTGGAACATGGGCAGAGTCAGCCCGACCGCAAGAATCACCGGCAACAAAAGCAAAGTGTGTCGGGCACACTTCTATAAGTGTGCCCAGCTTCCCACTACACGTTTGCCAGCCTCGCCAATTCGCGCCGCAACCGATCGAGTTGTTCCGGCACTCTGTATAATTCGCCCTCTCGCACCACAAAACCGCGCGCCTCCAGTTTCTTCAAGTGACGGGACAATGAGCACACTTATAGAAGTGTGCCCAGAGGAGGTCCAGATTTTCAGAATAGACACCGCGACTGAGCCCGCTATTTTCGTGCCCCATGCCCGAAGAGCAGCAAAGCGTTCCAGCGCCGCCATCCAAACATGGCGTGCTGATGCGCCGGTTGGGAAGCTCTGTGCTCTTGTGGACACTGGTCATCGGAACGCTGTTCTCCAGCAACAAACTTATCTCGGACTATTTGTTTCTCGTCACGATGATGGCCATCGCGGGGATTGGCCTGGCGGAGTTTTACGAGTTGGTCGGGCGGCGGCAGTTGGCCTGTTTCAAAGGCCTGGGCGTTTTCGGCGGCCTGCTCCTGATGACGAGCACGTTCGTCTATCTGTCCGATGCGTTCCCGCTCCACCTTCACCCGGCCAAAGCGAACGATTTTGAAACCAGCGTTTTGATCGTCTTCGTCCTCGGCCTTTGCCTTCGCCAATTGGTCTCGCGCACGAATAGCGCCGGGATCACGGCCATCGCGACCACCTTGTTCGGCCTGATGTACGTGCCGTGGCTCCTCAATTTCATCCAGAAGATCAAGTTTTTCCCCAACATCAACGCGCCGCACTACGTGCTCTACTTCATTCTGGTGACGAAATTCAGCGACCTGGGCGCTTACGTCGTGGGCTCACTCATTGGCAAACACAAGATGTGTCCGCGCATCAGCCCCGGCAAGACATGGGAGGGCTTCGCTGGCGCCATCGTGATTTCCACGCTGGCCAGCGTCCTCCTCGTCCAGGCGGCCCAAGCCAAGCTGCCTCATATGGACTTGGGGCATGCGATCATTTTGGGGGTTGCGTTGGGCGGCGCGGCGGTGGTCGGGGATTTGATCGAATCGCTCTTCAAACGGGAGGCTGGGGTCAAAGATTCCGGGCGGCTGTTTCCCGGTATTGGCGGAATGCTGGACCTCATGGACAGTCTGCTTTTTAATGCGCCCTTGATGTATGTGTACCTGCGGCATGTGTTGACGGCATGAGAACGATCGGGGAGCACATGCGCCCTCGCGTGTTACCGCCGGTGCCTCGCCGACGGTTTCCGTGCCGTGCGCGCGACGCCGTGTTGCACGCGAGAGGCGGAGAGTTGCGGCGAGGCGCCGCAATCGGCACGCGAGGCGCGTGCGCTCCCCGGAACACGTGCGTGATGCTTTTCCTGGAATGAAAAACGTCGTCTTGCTCGGCAGCACGGGATCGATCGGCACCAGCACGATCAAAGTCGCGACGGATTTGCCCGAGCACATTCGCCTGCTCGGCCTAGCCGCTGGCGGCAATACCAAGTTGCTTCTCGAACAAACGATGAAGCATCGGCCCGAAGCCATTTCCGTGCGCGACCCAGAAGATGCCCGACTACTCAGCGATGCGCTCGGCACCAAGACAAAAGTTTTCTGCGGCGACGAAGGCTTGATTCGCCTGGCCACGCTTCCGTCCGCGGACATTGTTCTCATCGCCATCGTCGGGACGGCCGGACTCGCGCCGGCGCTGGCCGCCATTCGCGCCGGCAAAGACATCGCCGTAGCCTCGAAGGAAATTCTCGTCATGGCCGGCGAAACGGTGATGAACGAAGCGCGACAGCACGGGGTGCGTGTGCTCGCAGTCGATAGCGAGCATTCTGCGATCTTCCAATGTCTCCAGGACAAACCGGCAAGCTCGGTGCGACGCCTCTGGCTGACCGCTTCCGGCGGCCCATTCCGCACGACGCCGAAGGAAGATTTCGACGGCATCACGCTGGAGCGCGCTTTGAAACATCCGTCCTGGGTCATGGGCACGAAGATCACCATCGACTCCGCCACGCTGTTCAACAAGGGCCTGGAGATGATCGAAGCGCGGTGGCTGTTCGACATCGAAATCGGCCGCGTCCAGGTCGCGGTCCATCCGCAAAGCATCATCCATTCGATGGTCGAGTTCATCGATGGCTCGATGCTCGCGCAACTTTCGACTCCCGACATGTGCCTGCCGATTCAATATGCGCTGACGTATCCCGAACGCATCGGCAGCGATCGTGTCCAGACGAATCTGGCTCGGCTGGGCACGCTGACGTTTGAAGAACCCGATCTCGAACGATTCCCGGCGTTGGGACTGGCGCGGCGCGCGGGTGAGTTGGGCGGCACCATGCCGGCGGTGCTTAACGCTGCCAACGAGGTCGCCGTGGCCGCCTTCTGCCGGGGCAAGATCAGTTTTCCACAGATCAGCCGGATCGTGCGCCACACAATGGACCAGCATCGACTCATGTCCCATCCGTCGCTGGATGACGTCTTGAAGGCGGACGCCTGGGCGCGCGCGGAAGCGCCGCGCGGGGCTTCTGGAAGTTGAGAGGTGCTGATTGCGGACGGAGCGTGAGGACGAACGGTAACGCGGGCTTCTTGCAGGCTCTTGCCGGTGCGAGGCCCAAGTCAGCTTTTGAGAAGGCAGCAAATAGCTGCGGAGCAGCGCCAGAACGTAGCCCACGGCGCGAGCCGTGGGTTTCACGCCCCAAGGGAAATAAGCCCCGGAGGGGCGACAGGATCGTGAATCGCGGTCCAGGATCGGTTTTCTATCGCCCCTCCGGGGCTTAAACGCACACGCCTTGACCCCACAGCTCACGCTGTGGG
>JACPRI010000472.1 GCA_016190065.1 Verrucomicrobiota bacterium | reverse complement strand
TACAAACCCGTCAGCGGCCGCGCGCCCGACCCGGTCAAGACGAATGAATGGCCCAGCATTGAGGCCGGCCTGTACTGGCCTTATCTGAAGGAGCGCAAAGTGTATAATTGTCCGCTGGACAGAACCAACGATGTTTCGTGGCAAAAGCGCCAGCAACGGCTTTCCAGCTACATCATGAACGGCGCAGTCTGTGCGTTTGGGCGCTTCGCCAATGGCAAAACTTTCAAGCTCGGCCAGTTCAATCCCGTCTCATACGCCATGTGGGAGCCGGATATCAAAAACTGGAATGGCGTCTGGGGGCCTAATCCTGGCCACGACGCCAGCCAGTATCCGAACGAAAGCGAAGGCGTGGGCCGCCGCCACAAGAAGGGCGCAGTCATCACGGGTTTCAACGGCCACGTCCACTTCATCAAGTACGAGGATTTTCAGCGGGAACAAAAATTCAACAAACCCGGTTTGCTCTGGTGCGTGCCGGACACTCGCACGGGCGAATGAATTCCCTGCCCATGAACGTATGAACTCAATCGCATCACGAATGAACCGCCGACACTTCCTGAAAACCGCCGCGGCCCTTGCCGCGGCTTCGACGCTTCCGAAATGGTATCTCGACGAGTGTGAGTCGCACGCCGCCACCCCGCAACCGGTCTCTCCGAACGACCAGCCGTCCTTTGCGCTGGTGGGGTGCGGGGGCATGGGACGCGGCGACGCGGTCAGCGCCTCGCGTTTCGGGCGACTGGTCGCGCTCTGCGACCTCGATGCCAACCGCCTCTCCGGCTTGAAGGAAAAGTACCCCGGCGTCGCAACTTTCAAGGATTTCCGCGAGCTGATGGAACGCGACGACATTCATGCGATCATCTGCGCGACGGTGGATCACTGGCATGTACTGGTCTCCATCGCGGCCCTGCGCGGGGGCAAGGATGTTTATTGCGAGAAGCCGCTCACGCTCACGATTGATGAAGGCAAGCGGCTGGTGAAAGTCGCCCGAGAGACGAAACGCATTCTCCAAACGGGCAGCCAGCAGCGCAGCGACCGGAATTTTCGCCTCGCGTGCGAGTTGGTGCGCAACGGACGCGTCGGAAAGCTCAAGCACATCGATACGGTCCTGCCGGCGGGCTTGCGCGAAGGTCCGTTCAGCCCTTCGCCCGTTCCGGAAGGTCTCGATTGGGATTTCTGGATGGGGCAAACGCCGAGGGTCGATTACGTCAAGCAGCGCTGCCATTTCTCCTTCCGTTATTGGTACGATTACTCCGGAGGCACGATGACGGACTGGGGCGCACATCACAACGACATCGCGCTTTGGGGCCAGGGTCTCGAGCGGAACGGACCGACAACCATCGAGGGCAAGCCGCTGGTCGAAATGATCCCGGGCGGCTACACCGCGGCCAGCCAGTATCACGTCGAATACACGTACGCCAACGGCGTCACCCACACGTGCCGCAGCACCGTGGATGACAATCCCAGCGGCGGCGTGATCAACAAGGAGGGGCAGCATCATGGCGTGAAGTTTGAGGGGAGCGATGGTTGGATCTGGGTGACGCGCGGCAGCATCCGGGCGAGTCAACCCGAACTTCTGACCGAACCATTGCCCTCGAACGCCCTCCGCCTTTACGTGAGCACCGATCACATGGGCAATTTCTTTGAATGCATCCGATCCCGGAAACAAACGGCCGCCGAGCCGGAGATCGGTCATCGTTCCGCTTCGTTGTGCCACCTCGGAGTCATTGCGACGCGACTGGGCCGCAAACTGCAATGGGATCCGGCCAAGGAAGAATTTGTGAACGACAAAGAAGCCAACGGCTGGCTCGCGCGCGAAATGCGCAAGCCATGGAACTACGACGCGGTGTGATCATCGGGCCTCTTTGCATGGACCGACCCACCCTACCCTCCCAGGAGGGGACTGGCCATTGAAGAACGAAACTTGGCTCCCCTCCTGGGAGGGGCGGCGGTGGGTTCATGCTCTCGAGACTGGTCAAAGAACAAGATAAAAGCTCCCATGAAACGCATTAACGCCTCCACTCTACCATCGATTGTTATCCTCGCTTATTCCTTCACCCTGTGCCCGACCCGCGCCCAACCGAACGCCGCGAACTACGACGAAGCCAAGGTGCCGAAGTACGCTTTGCCCGATCCGCTCGTCGCGTCGGACGGGAAGAAGGTTGCCGATGCAACGGCCTGGAAATCGGCGCGGCGCCCCGAAGTGTTGAAGTTGTTCCAGACCCATGTCTATGGGCGCAGCCCGGCGCGGCCGCGTGAGATGAGTTTCGAGGTGACCTCGGTCGTGAAGAACGCGCTGGGCGGGAAAGCGACTCGGAAGGAAGTTTCCGTATTTTTCACCGGCCAGAGAAACGGGCCGCAAATGAGCATCCTCATCTATCAGCCCAACAACGCGAAGCAGCCCGTGCCTGCATTCCTTGGACTGAACTTCAACGGCAACCACGCCGTCCACCCCGATCCCGGTATTACGCTTTCCAAACAATGGATGCGGCCCAGCAAAGAGGCGGGCATCGTGAACAATCGCGCCACGGAAGCGTCGCGCGGCAGCGAAGCCAGTCGTTGGGCGGTGGAAAAAATCCTGTCTCGCGGCTATGCGCTCGCGACCATTTACTACGGCGACATCGAGCCGGACCATGCGGAGGGCTGGAAGACGGGCGTGCGCTCCGTGCTTCGGCCCGACGGCGACGCCAAGAGACCTCTGGCGGACACCCTCTCCCCCTCGGATGACTGGGGCGCGATTGGCGCGTGGGCGTGGGGCTTGAGCCGGGCTCTGGATTACCTGGAGACGAACAAAGACATCGATGCGAGGCGCGTGGCGGTGATGGGGCATTCGCGCTTGGGGAAAACCTCGCTTTGGGCCGGCGCGCAAGATGAGCGATTCGGCATTGTGATTTCCAATGACTCGGGCGAAGGCGGGGCGGCGCTGGCGCGGCGGCGCTTTGGCGAAACCACGGAGCGAATCAACACGTCATTTCCGCACTGGTTTTGCCGCAACTTCAAAAAATACAACGCCCACGAAGACGACCTGCCTGTGGATCAACACATGTTGATTGCATTGATCGCGCCAAGGCCCGTTTATGTCGCGAGTGCGCAGGAAGATCTCTGGGCGGATCCGCGCGGTGAATTCCTCTCCGCCAAGCACGCGGAACCGGTCTATCGTTTGCTGGGCCGAGATGGGTTGGGTGTGGACGAAATGCCCGGCCTGAACCAACCAGTCGGAAAAGCGATCGGGTACCACATCCGCACGGGCAAACACGACGTGACGGATTACGATTGGGAGCAGTATCTGAGTTTTGCGGACCGGCATTTCAAACAGAGTCGGTGAACCCACTTCCCATCACTTCTGCGCTCGCCATTCGGCGCGCGGCAGCTTATCTGTACTTCCGTGAAATGGCTCACGGACGGCGGCAGGAGAAGCAGCAAAGTGTTCATAGCTGTATGGTGTTCTGCGGCACTCTTCCACTTTTTGCCCTTGAAAGCCGCGGATTTGTTCAACACTCCACCGACCATAACTTCCCAACCGACAGGCGCGGTCGTACAGGTAGGTGGAAGCGTGATTTTCGCCGTGCGCGCCATCGGCAGTTTCCCCCTGGAGTTTCAGTGGTTGAGGAACGGGGTCAGAATCTCGGGTGCAACGCAATCCAGCTTTGGTGTTTATAGTGTCCGGCCCGAGGACGCGGCCAATTATCAAGTCATTATCAGCAATCCGTATGGCACGGTGACGAGTGCGATTGCTTCGCTAACCGTGCTCACTCCTCTTTTGATCACGAAGAATCCAGCGAGCCAGGTGGCCAAAGCGGGCGAGGATGTCACATTTACTGTGGAGGCCACAAGCAAGTTGACGTTGAATTACCTCTGGTTTAGGGATGGGAACCTCATTCCCGGATCCGCCACAAGCGTTTTGACCCTTAAGAGCGTTCAGCATGCAGATGCGGGTTCTTACACGGCGCAGGTTTACACCATGGAAGGCGGCCTCAGGAGCCTACCAGCGACTTTGACGATTATCGGCGCGCTGCCTCCTCTGATCACGACCCAACCCGTGTCACAGAGTAGTTTCGTTGGGACCAATGCAACTTTTTTTGTTGCGGTGTCTGGCGGGAGGCCATTCGGCTATCAGTGGTTTAAGAATGGTTTGGCTATTTCAAACGCCTTCAACTCGAACTTAACTTTTAATGTCGTTCGTGAATCCGACGCGGGCAGTTATCATTGCGTTGTCACAAACCGGGCTGGAACCGCCACCAGCGCTTCCGCTTCTTTGGTCGTCCTGGCTCCGCCGAGCATCACGGTCCAGCCGACAAACAAGATTGCCTTCGCCGGAACGACGGTGACGTTCAGTGCCGAAGCCAAGGGCGTCCCGGCCCCAGCCTATCGTTGGTTCAAGAATGGAGAGCCCATTCCCAATGCCTTCAGTTCTTCCCTTCTCCTCAACAATGTTCAGCCAGCGGATAACGGAAGTTATCATGTTGTCGCATCAAACCTGGTCGGCCTCGCCACGAGCCAGATCGTGAATTTGGCCGTTCACGTCCCTGCCTCAATCAAGACACAGCCCTTGCCGCAGAATGTCTTCGTCGGGGCCGCGGTGGTGTTTAGTGTCGAGGCCAACGGGGAGCCGCCGCTGGCTTTTCAGTGGTTCAAAGGAACTAGCGCGCTCCTCTCAGCGACCAACGCTGTGTTGGTCTTTACCAACGCGCAACTGGCCGATGCGGGAAGTTACTCGGTTGTTGTGAGCAACGCCTTTGCCCGCGTGGTTAGCGTTCCTGCGATCCTCACGGTGAATTATCCCGTAACCATCACTTCCCAGCCAGCAAGTCAAGCGGTGTTGCTCGGGTCCAACGCAGTCTTCACGGTGGCGGCCACGGCTTTCGGCGGCGGTCTGCTGGGCTATCAATGGTCCAAGGACGGAGTCTTTATACCGACAGCGAGGACGGCAGAGCTGAGATTGAGACGCGTTCAAACTTCCGATGCCGGCGATTATCAGGCTATCGTCTCCGGCACGGCTGGCGCTGCGACCAGCGCCGTGGCGCAACTGACTGTGAATGTGCCGGCATCCATCCGCGCCCAACCGCAGAGCCAGACGGTGCCGGTCGGCGCAACCGCTCGTTTCACGGCGGATGTGGTTGGGACCTTGCCGTTGTTGTTTCGGTGGCTCAAGAACGACGTGATGATCACGAACACCACCGCGGCACTTCTGGAGTTTGACATCAAACGCTACGCCGAGCCGGCCAACTACCGGTTCATCGTCATGAACGCATTTGGCTCGGCGACCAGCACAGTCGCACGTCTGACCATCACGGGGCCTCCGGAAATCACGATCCAACCTTTGAGCCACATTGCGGTAGTCGGGTCATCCGTCAGCTTTTTGGTAGAAGCCTTCGGCAATTCCCCGCTCAACTATCAGTGGCTGAAGAACGACCAACCCATGGCCGGAGCTACGAATTGGATTCTGATCTTGCGTAATCTCCAATTGTCGGACGCGAGCGTGTACCGAGTTATTGTGAGCAATGTCTATGGAAACGCCGAAAGCGTGGGGGCCAGGCTTTCGGTGGGCTTGCACGCCTCGATCTCTCTTCAACCCGCAAACCGGACCGCGCGGATTGGCGAGTCGGTTACTTTCTCGGTCGCCAGCCCAAACGAACCTCCGGTGAATTATCAATGGTTCAAAGACGGAGTGATCATCCCAGATGCGACCAATGCGACTTTCACGCTGAATGCTGTGAAACGGCTCGACGCCGGAAAGTACGCTGCATCAGTCAGCACTCCGTTCGGTCAAGCGCGGAGTGCTGAGGCCACTTTGGCGATCCGCGTCAATCCAACCAAAGGCGACTTAAGCGGGGATGGTATCCCCGATATCGTTTTCCAGGACGAGAATGGTCTGCTGGCCTTTTGGGAAATGAACGGCACGGACCTGAGTTCCGCCGACCTTCTGATTCCCGGGGCCATCGACGAACCGGGCTGGCGTATCGTCGGAAGCAGTGATTTTGACCGTGATGGTTACTCAGACTTGGCCCTCCAGCATCGGGAGGGGAAACTGGCGGTTTGGTTCATGAAAGGAAGGCGCTTGATTTCCGGGATGCCGATTACCGTCGGTTTAACGGGATTCGAGGAGTGGAAGGTCGTGGGGACGGGGGACTTCAACCGGGATGAGAAGCCGGATCTCTTCGTTCAGGATCATAATGGAAGGCTGGCGGCGTGGTTGGTGAATGATCTCGCTGTCGAGTCCACGGCGCTCCTCGACTTTGGAAACCCGGTCGATTTGAACTGGAATGTCGTCGGAGTGGATGATTTCAACGAAGATGGGCGGGCCGACGTGGTGTTCCAGCACAAGAACGGCACGCTCGCCGTTTGGTATCTCGACAAATTTGCGACGGCATCCCCTGCGCTTTTCAGCCCGAGCACGCCTGGCGACCCACAATGGCAAGCCGTGGGCGTGACTGACCGAAACGGCGACGGCGAGGCGGATATCCTCTTTCAGCACCAAAAGGACGGGACGCTGGCGGTGTGGTTCTTGAACGGCATTAAGCTGAGCCAAGCTCAATTGTTGAATCCATCAAGACCGGGTGGAAGCTGGCGGGTTGTCGCTCCTAAGTGAGAGTTCAGCAAGGCAACACGAAGGATCATCGAAGGCAGAGCGAAGGCACGACTGAGCAAGGGGTGAACCTTTTGGTCTTATGTTCTTTCACGGCGATAAAAATCCTCGCGGAAATGAGCGATTCTGACGGGCTGCGGAGAGCCGGTTGGCACCAAAAATGGTGTGGATTCGCGGCAAAATTAAAATTAAGCAATAGGCATTTGTTCCAATCAGGATTATCGATTCTGGTTTCCTGGTGATTTTCCGTCGTATTAATGATGAAAACGCGCAATAAGGTTAACTCAAAGATCTTTACTGGACTGGCTGCCATCATGGTGACGCTTTCGCAAGCGTGGGCCGGCAATTTTGCCAGCGACTTCAATTCGGGCCTTCCGAACGGCAGCCGTGTCTTTGGCAATGCCCTCGTGGCAAATTCGGGTGGCAGAGAAAATAGCGGCGCTCTCAGGCTTACGGCCAGTTCGCGTGGTCAGCAGGGATCATGGGTGTTGGACGATCTTGATGGTGGCGCTGTGATCGGCAGTTTCACAGCCAGGTTTAAGCTGAGGATTGGCGGGGGGACCGGCGCGGAAGGTTTGAGTTTTAATTTTGCCCCCGATCTGCCGAATGCTTCCTTCGGTGTGGACGGTGCAGGTTTGGGCCTCACGATCTCGTTTGACTCCTTCAATAATGGCACCGAGGACGCGCCTGCGATTGTTGTCCGGTTTCGCGGCGCCAAAATCGCCAGCAAAAGACTCAGCCCACGGACCGGTGATGGCTTTCAAGACGTTGTCATTAGGGTCAAAGAAGATGGCACACTCGATTTGACCTTCGGATCGACAACCGTGTTTACGAATCTGTTTGCCTATGCACCCGTTTTTGGACGCTTTGGCCTGGGCGCTCGAACCGGCATCTTAACTGACAACCATCTGGTCGATGATTTTTCGGTGACGACGGTCCCTGCTGCTGCTCCGTACGTGAAGTCTTTTTCCCCCAGTGGGCTCGATGTTCAAGCGGGTCTCCCGTTAACGATCGTTATCAAAGACTTCAACGGCACCGTCAATCCGGCCACAATCCGTCTCGAACTTAATGATGGAGCAATCACTCCGACTGTTTCAAAAAACGCCGACGAGACGACTCTGCAATATCAGCCTCCGAGTTTGCTTCCCTCCAAATCGGTCAATTCCGTCAAACTGATTTATGGAACACTGGCCAGTTCGCCGCAGATTCCCGGTTTGCCGCAATCCATAACTGCCCGGTTCGATTTCACGGTATCATCCTACTCGGTGATTCCGGCCCGGTTTGCTGTTTCCTCAAACCTCGTGGACTTGGCAAAACCCGGCTTCGAGGTACGGATGGTTCAGGCTTCCCAAACACCGGTCCTTGCCCCAACGGTGGCCCGTGCCGAAGCTCAACTTAAC
>JACPRI010000454.1 GCA_016190065.1 Verrucomicrobiota bacterium | reverse complement strand
TGGTTGTTCAATGAAAGTTCGCTAAAGCGGAACCTGACCTACTGGCCGGAGGCGTTCCTCAAGCGCGTGCGCTGAAAAGGGTGGAGGAACCGCGAATGGACACGAATGGACGCGAATACGAAGTGCACTCCACGTCCGGATCCATTCAGCCTGCCGGTGAAGACTCCAGGAACTCGTGGTTTTGCGCAACTCTCCAAAATCAAACACCCCGCGTGCTGGTCACAACACAGAGAGAGAGCTTCTACAGAAGGCAACGAAGGTAACGAAGCCTTTGTTCCCTTTGTTGGCTTCTGTGAAAGGCTGCGGAGCCGATTTAATGTTTTAACCTTGTAACGCTTTAACGACTTTGCCCCTGCCGCGCCGAAAATGCTGACGACCATTGTGCCGGTCTATAACGGCGAGCGTTATTTGCCGGCGACGCTCCAATGTCTCGCGGCGCAAACCCGCCGTCCGGACCGCATCATCGTTCTCGACAACTGTTCGACGGACCAAACGCAGAGCATTGTCCGGAATTTCTCGGCTCTGAAATGCGAGTGGCGGCAGCACGAGCGGAACATCGGCTTGCTGGCCAACCTCAACCACGCGCTCCGGTTCGCCGCCGAGACGCAAGTCCTGCATTTGCTCATGGCGGACGACCTGGTGAAACCGACGTTTTACGAGAGGCTCCTGGCCGCGTTGGCGGCGGCGCCGGGACATTCGCTGGCTTACAGTTTTCACGAAGATATCGATTTGGCCGGCGGGGTGATTGGTCCAGCGAAACGTCAACCCGCCGGTGGTCCCGCCGGCGCCGTGCGCAAATCTTCCTTTCTGGGCCGGCAAGCGGGGTTGAACACCGTGCTGTTGCCGGGGGTCGTCTTCAAAACGGATTATCAGCTCCCCGTGTGCGAGTTTCGCGAGTTTCCGCAGATTGCCGATTGTTTGTTCCTGGCGGAATGGGCGGCCCAATGCCGGCAGATCGTCGCCGTGCCCGAATACCTCTGCCAATACCGCCTCCATCCGTTCAACGCCACGAGCTCGAACATTCACAATCTTCAGTCGTGGGTGCTGGATGAATGGCGGGTCATGCAAATGATCCTTCCCTGGATTGAAGAAAACGCGACGATTCACTGGCTGCGCGGCCAAAAGCTCGCGTGCCTCTTCGCGGCACGGTCCTGGGTCAAGGTCGATATGATGCGACGGATCAAGCCTGAGTACGCCTTCCAAATCCAGGCCACGATGCGCCAGACGGTGGGTCCGATCCCGGCGCTTTTGGGCTGGCTGGCGTTGCGGGGACGCGATGCGCTCTGGCGGTGGCAAGGGCGGGACACGAAAGCTGAAACGCTGTTGAAGGCCGGAATTCAGTGAGGCAGTAATCAGTAATCAGTAATCAGTGTTCAGTGACCAGTGAACTGAATTGAATTACTGAATACTGATTACGGATCACTGACCAACGCCGCCTGCATGCGTTCCCGAAGCGTGTGAACTTGAAAAGGCTTTTGCAGGAATCCCGCCAGCCCTTTGCCGGCAAACCGGGTGATTGCCTCCTGCTGGTCGAACCCGCTCATCAGCACCACGCGCACGCCCGGCCGGATGAGCTTGAGCGCCTGGAAAGTTTGGCTTCCGTCGAGTTGCGGCATGGTCAGGTCCAGGAGCACGGCAACGAAATGATCGGGATCGCGCTGAAAGATTTGGAGCGCTTCCCGGCCATCTTTCGCCAGGACCGGATCGAACCCGAGGCGGCGGAGTGATTGCGCAGCCACGCGCCGCACGGGTTCCTCGTCGTCCACGACTAGAACCGTCCCTGACCCTCGCCACTCGCAGAGATGGATTTCCGCTTCTGAAGGGGCCCGGTTCAAGGCGGTCGCCGCGGCCACCGGCAACAACAAGCGAAACGCCGAGCCGCGTCCGAGCTGGCTGGTGACTTGGAGCGCGCCGGAGTGCCCGCGCACGATGCCGAGCACCGCCGCCAAGCCGAGACCACGCCCCGTAAACTTGGTCGTGAAGAACGGGTCGAAGATCTTGCTGATTGTCTCGGCGCTCATGCCGCAGCCCGTGTCCACCACCTCCAGGAAGACATAATCGCCTTCGGGAATTTCCGGTGAGAGAATCGTGCCGGCGAGATATTCGCGGCTGGCCCGCATCACGCTGGTCGAAACGCGGATGGCGCCCGTGTTCTCCCCGATCGCTTCGGAGGCATTGATGACCAGGTTCATGATGACCTGGCGGATTTGGGTCGCGTCGGCTTCCACGGGCGGCAGTCCCGAAGCGAGGCTGAGTTCGAGAGAGACCTTTTTGCTGATGGATAACCGGAGCAAATTGAGGGAGTCCTGCACCACAGCGCTCAGATCCAGCGCCTGCACCAGAAGCTGCCCTTTGCCCGAATAGGCGAGCATTTGTTTGCACAACTCGGCCGCGCGCAGGGAAGCGGTTTCGATCTCAGTCAAACCTTCCTGAAGGGGCGAGTCCGCGGGCAGATCCAGCTTGGCGAGCGACGCGTGGCAGAGAATGCCCGTGAGCAGATTGTTGAAGTCGTGCGCGACGCCGCCGGCCATGACGCCGAGGCTTTCCAGCTTGGCGGCTTCCTGCAGTTTCCGGTTCAACCGCTGGCGCTCCTGTTCGGCCAGCTTGCGTTCCGTAATGTCGCGGAACAAGCCGACAATGGCTGAGCCTTCGCGATCCTTGAACGGCGTGGCGGCGACTTCCACATCGACCGTACGGCCGTCGAGCCGGATAATCTTTTGCTCCATGACAGGCGCCGGCACGCCCAGCTCCACAACCTGCCATCGCCGTTCGGTCACGGCATCGTGGTAATCAGGATGAACCAAATCGTAGGGAGATTTTCGGAGCAATTGATCGCGAGAATCGGCTCCGAACAAGTGCAGGGCGGCTTCGTTGACGAACACCACCTGGCTGTTGCGGCTGACGAGAATCGCATCCGGGCAGACTTCGATCAGCGTGCGCAGATGCTGCTCGCTTTCGAGAAGGGCCAGCGCCATCTGGCCGCGTTCGCGCATCTCGCGCTCCAGCCGGGTGTTGGCTTTTTCGAGGGCCGCGGTCCGCTCCTTCACCACGGCTTCGACCTGCTGCGAACGCCTTCCGGCGGCGAGCAGGTAGGCCGTGAGCAGCGCGCTAAAGGAGAATCCCGCAACCAGAGCGAACATCGGCTGCTGTGATTTCAAGCTCGCGAGAAATTCGGAAGTGGGGCGGAACAGACAAAGCCATTCCCGGTGGTGCGACATGGCGACCTTTTCAATCCGGTGCATCCCCGATCGGATCTCTGTTTCCGTCGGCGCGACGGTCGGAGCCAGGTTCGTCTGCAGGAGCGCCGTCGATGGCCCGGGCTGAACGGCCGCGGCAAGGTTGACTTGGGGCCGGTTCGTCTCGCCGGGGTGATAGTAAAGAAAGCGATTGGTGCCGGCGGAGGAGTTATCCACCACGAGCACATCCAATCCTCCGAACGGATTGCCGAGGAGCGAAAATTCCACGCCGTCTCCGACGCGGAACATGCCGAGGACGAATCCTTGCAGATTCTCGCGCCGTTCCTGGACGGTTTCCAATTTCGTTTCGCCGCGGAACACGGCGGCGATCACGGTCACGCTGGCCTGGGGGTTGGTCTCCTTGGATAGCGTGATCCGCTCGCTCACGGACACTTCCATCGTGTCGCATGATTCCATCAACCAGCCCAGGCGCATCGGATCGGAGGCGACATCCCAGCCGATGAGTCTTCGGTTTTCCTGAATCGGCTCGATGTAGTGCAGGGGGTAATGCTCCCGGCGGGGCTGCGCCGCGATCAACTGGCGGTTCAGGCCGAACTCCGTGAACTGGTAATTGGTCAGGCTATCGCTGCGGCCGGCGGCTTCATAAGCCGGCCGTTCAGAGGCCGGCACGCGCGGCACCCATTTCAACGCCTGAATCCCGGGGTTTCGGTTGATCAGATCCCGCGCAACTTCGCCGAACTGCTCGCGCGACACGTCGGTCGAGTAACGGAACAAGTTGCGCAGCGCGAGCAGCAGTTCGCCATGGCTGTTGATCCGGTTCTGCAGCGCGCGCATGTGGTTTTCCACGCGCCGGTCGAATTCGGTCCGGATGCGCTGTTCTTGTTGCTGACGCTGGTTGGCGAAGAGGAGGGCCGTCAACACGATGCCCCCAAGACCTGCAATCCAGGCGGGCAGGTGCGCACGAAATGACGACTCAACGCTGCTTCGCCCGCGTCCACTATCTGGCGGGCGGGCGGACATGGGCTAATTCCATACAACCTTCACCCGGCCCGCGCAACTCCCAATTCGGCAATGGAAGCTTCTCATGAACCAACCCACCCCTGCACCCCTCCCAGGAGGGGAACTTCCAATCGATGCACTAAACGTAGCTCCCCTCCTGGGAGGGGAAGGGGTGGGTCCATGGTCCGTGCGCACGGCCTGAAAGCCTTTGAGCTTTCCAGGGTCAATTCTGCGCCGTCCGCTTGACTGTCCGCTTGTTGATCTCTTCGATGCGGCGTTTGGCTTCCTTGGCGTAGGAGGAATTGGGATCTTTGCTGACGGCTTCGTTGTAATAGACGAGCGCGCCTTGCCAGAGCTTTTTCTTTTCGTAAAAACGCGCAATCTCCACGCTCCCGCGCGCTTGCTCGGTCTTGAGCTCTTGAACGATCTTCTGCGCTTCCGGCACGCGAGAATCATTCGGGTAAAGCGTCATGAAATCCGTAAACGTGGAGATCGCTTGCCCGGCGACGCTCTGGTCGTACTCCGCCGCTTTGGCCTGTTTGCGATAGGCCAGACCCGCTTTGTAGAGCGCGTCGGCGCCGACATTTTTCTGATCGTGATACTTGTCCGCCGCGCGTTCGTACGCTTTGACGGCGAGCGGGTACTCGGACTGTTTTTCACGCGCCGCGCCGATGTTCATCTGCGCCTGCGCCGCGACTTCGCTGTAAGGGCCGTTGCGGATGACCTTTTCGTACATGGCGGAGGTCTTCTCCATCGACGGGAAAAACGGGACGTGGCCCCACAACTTGAACCACTGCCCGCCCAGGTAGCGGTTGGCAATTTCATACTGGCGGTTGAGGATTTCGTCGTAGTTCGCGATCTTGGGGTATTTTTCCAGAACCCTCTGGTACTCCTTGAAGGCCCGTTCATCCTGGCGCTTCGCTTCGTAACACCGGCCCAGGAGGTACTGCGCCTGGGGAGCGTAGTCCGACAGCGGCCACACGCGAACCGTTCGCCGGGCCGCCTTTAACGCCAGGCTGTAGTCCTTTTGATCGAACGCGGTCTGGGCGACCTCCAATTGGTCCTTGGCCCGGGTGCGGGTCCATTTTCCTCCGCCGACCGGTTCGTAGGTCCAGCCTTCACCCGCGCGATAAACCAGCGGGGCGGGCACTTCGCGCGGCAGCGCAAACCAGCAGATTCCAATGATGGAGAGACGAACAAGCCAGCGTTTCATGAAGCGACGGTAGCGAAGGGAAAAAACTGCGTCAAGGGCACGGAAGAATTCCTAACCCTTGTACACGATCATCACCCCGAAGTCGGTGAGGAGCTGGCGGGAACCAAGGTCCATATGCGTGTAGGTGAGCGGCGTGATGCTGACGATATTGTCCTCGCCCACCTTGTTCAAAAAGTCGGACACAATTTCGTCGAAGCGGTCGCGCCCGACTTCCACGCAGTCGGTCCGCCGGATGCATTTCATCCGCATCTTTTTGCTGCCGTCTTTGGCGGAGGCTTCCAGCGTGGGGGTGGATTTCTTGATGAGCATTTCCGCAGGTCCCTCATGCGTGGGCACGGAGAAGTGATGTTCCTCCTTGGCGGCGGCGGACGAAGCCATGGGGTTCGCGCGCACGTTCATGACGTCCGGTTCGGGGATCACGATGGGCGTGTTGCAGGAGGGACACGCGATCTGGGTTCCCGTCATGGAGGTTTCAGCTTCCAACTGCTGCTTGCAGCTCGGACAGGCAAAAATCATATTCATAGCTACCTCGCTGAGTTGGGACTCTGACGAATTCTATCGCCCGGCCTTAAAGTTTCTAGTCAAATTTCTCAGTATCGGCGTGAGTGCGTGAGTGAAAGCTTTCTTAACATGTGATACTTTCCGGCTCGAAAAAACGCATGAGCACACGGATCAATCCTCGGCTCTTCTGTTGCATGGCGGCAACCACGGCGATTCTCCAGGCTGAACCCTTCAGTCTCATCATCCGCAACGGAACCATTTACGATGGCGGCGGGGGCGCTCCCTTCGTCGGTGATGTCGCCATCAACGGCGATACCATCGCGGCGGTCGGCTCGTTGCGCGACGCGCGAGGCAGGAAGGAAGTGAACGCGGCCAGTTTGGCCGTGGCGCCGGGATTTATCAACATGCTCAGTTGGGCGACCGAGTCGCTGATCCACGAGGGCCGCTCGCCGAGTGACATCCGCCAGGGGGTCACATTGGAAATCTTCGGCGAAGGAGAGTCTCTGGGTCCGCTCAACGCTCAAATGAAAAGGGAAATGCAGGAAGCTCAGGCGGACATCAAATATCCGATCCGCTGGACCACGCTGGGCCAGTATTTGGAATTGCTGGTCCGGCGCGGCGTCTCCTGCAATGTGGCTTCGTTCGTCGGCGCAACCACCGTTCGCATCCACGAAATCGGTTACGCGAACCGGCCGCCCACAGTCGCGGAGCTGGCGAGGATGAAGGAACTTGTGCGGCAGGCCATGGAACAAGGCGCATTGGGCGTCGGCTCCTCCTTGATCTACGCGCCTGCGTTCTATGCGAAGACGGATGAATTGATCGCTCTGGCCAAAGTCGCTTCCGAGCACGGTGGAATTTACATTTCGCATCTCCGGAGTGAAGGCAACAGCTTCCTTGAAGCGCTCGACGAACTGATCACCATTTCGCGCGCGGCCAATATCCCGGCCGAGATTTATCACCTGAAAGCGGCCGGGGAAGCGAATTGGAACAAAATGGACGAGGCGATCCGAAAAGTGGAGGACGCGCGCGCCGCCGGCCTCAAGATCACCGCCGACATGTACACCTACACCGCGGGCGCCACCGGTCTCGACGCCGCGATGCCGCCGTGGGTGCAGGAAGGCGGTTACAAGGCCTGGGCCAAGCGCCTCAAGATTCCTGAGATCCGCGAACGCGTCAAAAAGGAAATGGTCACTCCAACCCGTGAATGGGAGAGCCTTTACCTGGCGGCCGGTTCGCCGGAGAAAGTTCTGCTGGTCGGCTTCAAAAATCCGGAGTTGAAGCCGCTCACCGGGAAGACCCTTTCCCAAGTCGCGGCCCTGCGCGGCAAATCGCCGGAGGAGACGGCGATGGATTTGGTCATTGAAGATGGCAGTCGCGTCGGGACGGTCTATTTCCTCATGTCAGAGGACAACGTCCGCAAGCAAGTGAAATTGCCGTGGGTCAGCTTCGGTTCCGACGCGGCATCGCTCGCGCCGGAAGGCGTATTCTTGAAAGCGAATCCCCACCCGCGCGCCTACGGCAATTTTGCGCGGCTGCTCGGCAAGTATGTCCGCGAGGAAAGGCTTATTTCGCTGGAGGAAGCCATTCGCCGGCTGACTTCCCTCCCGGCTGAATCTCTCAAGCTCGACCGGCGAGGCCGGCTCAAGCCTGGCTATTTTGCCGACGTGGTCGTCTTCGATCCGCGGAAGATTCAAGACCATGCAACCTTTGAAAAGCCTCATCAATTCTCGACGGGGATGGTCCACGTCTTCGTCAACGGCACGCAAGTCTTGCGCGATGGGAACCACACCGGGGCCAGGCCAGGCCGCGTCGTTCGCGGACCTGGGTGGAAGCGCCAATAGATTTCTCGTTGCATCCCCGGCAAGGCACGCTAATTTTTGCATTAGATGTCCTCGAGCGCAAACGATTAACCAATTCGGAATCCCTATGAAGAAAGATCGACCTTCCCATCGAACAATCCGGACGCCATTTCCTTTCCGTGGCGCTTTCACCCTCATCGAACTCCTCGTCGTCATCGCCATCATCGCGATTTTAGCGGGGATGCTGTTGCCGGCGTTATCCAAGGCCAAAACCAAAGCCATCAAGATCAAGTGCGCCAGCAATCTGAAGCAGATCGGCATCGCGTCGCTCATGTACGCCGGCGACTACAACGACTGGTTCCCGCAGTTGCAGGACCCGGTTAGCAAGTCCGTCGGCAACTGGCCTTGGGACATCCCCGCGTACGTGGCCAATCTGCTCACGCAGAACGGCGCGCAGCGGCACGTGCTCTACGATCCGGGCTTTCCCAAACAGGACAACAACGAACTCTGGAAATTCACGACCGATTCGCTTGGAGAAACCACCATCCGGGATCAAGGCTACCGCGTCGCGGGTTACCAGTTTGCCTGGCTCTACGCAGCTCGCATTCGGGCCACCAACATCACGGAAAAGAGCGTGAATACCAAACCGTGGCGGATGCGGGACGGCACGGAAATCAATCCGGGGCCGGCGGAACGCGTGAGCGTTGCGGATGCCGTGATCTCCGAAGGTGAGAACCAAACTGATCGAACCCGGAACCGCTACACGAAGATCAACGGCGGCTGGGCCGGCCATCAAAGCGCGCATCTCAACTCGACGGGACGGCTGCCGGAAGGCGGCAACTTGCTGTTCGCCGACGGCCACGTGCAGTGGCAGAAGTTCGAAAAGATGTACGTCCGCACCGACGGCGGGCCGAGCTTCTGGTGGTGAGCAAGCAGTGCTTCGCCGCCCTGGGAATAAACTTCAAACGGAATCGTTCTTGCCTGGGCTTGGAGCAGTTGGTGGATTTTCTGGAGGAACTGAAGGCGTTCGACGCCACGCATGGCACCCTCACGGAGGACGACCTCGCCCACTACCAAAAAATCGTGGTGGCCCTCTCCGAAACCATCCGGTTGATGAAGGAGATTGACGAAAAGTTTGTCGTGATGTTCATCTCCCGTCACTACGCGGAGAAGGTCTGGACGAACCATGAGCGCCAGGCGGCGCAATCGCGGGCGCTAACCGAAAGGGGGGAATTCATCCTCCCGGTCCGGTTCGACGACACACCGATTGAGGGTCTGCTGCCGACGGTTGGATACCTTGATTCGATTACAGATTCCACCAGAGGCGCAGCGAAGGACGAACTGAGGTTCAAGTATTGGATCCGGCCAGATGGCGGCTCCGATTTTTCAACGATTGCAGCACCAAGCACGGCGGGTGGCCGCTGAAATGAAAACTAATCAAAATCCACATCTATGAGCGAACAACTGCCCGCCCCCGCCGCCAGCAACACGTTCGAGCGCATCAAACGCGTGAACCAGGCCGGCGCGGAATTCTGGTCCGCCCGCGAACTCGCGCGCGTGCTGGAGTACACCGACTTCCGGAACTTCATCGGCGTCATCGCGAAGGCCCGCGAAGCCTGCGCGAACAGCGGCCACACGGTCTCCGACCATTTCGTTGATATCACCGAAATGGATGACCAGCGCCGAAGAAGGCGAGAAGGCGTCAGTTCCTAGTTTTTGACGCATGTCGGCGAGTTGGATCGTAAGCGAGTCAGACGTGGCGAGCAATGAGTTGCTCCGCTCCAAGCAATATCCCGTCACCGTTTAACCCCGTTGGTTGACAGAGGAAGTTTGGAAACACCGATTGTTACTCTGATTTCTCTGGCGCTGAACCACCGGTTTCGGTGAGCAGGACTTGAGGTTCGCTCGCTGGCAATTCCTGGACGTTGCGCAATTTCCGTTCGATGGCGCGCGACCGCTGGGCCACGTCGTCCATCGTGTTGGACGCCTGATCCAGCTTCCGTTTCACTCCGTCCAAAAGATCGCCGAACTTCCCGAACTCGGTCTTGACGCCGCCGAGCAGTTTCCAGACTTCTCCCGATCGCTTCTGAATGGCCAGGGTTCTGAATCCCATTTGCAAGCTGATCAAGTAACCGTGCAAGAGCGTCGGTCCCATCACCGTGACGTGCGATTCGCGTTGCACGGTCTCGATCAATCCGGCGGTCCTGGCGACTTCGCCGTAGAGCCCTTCGGTCGGCAGGAACATGATGCCGAATTCCGTGGTCAGGGGCGGATTGAGGTACTTCTCGCAGATGTCCCTCGCGCAAGCCTTGACTCGATTCGCCAACATCTTCGTGGCGGTTTCAGCCGCCTCAGCATCGCCACGTTCCTGCGCTTCGAGCAACCGCTGATAATCTTCGGTGGGAAACTTGGCGTCGATGGGGACCCACAAAGCTTCGCCATCGGTTTCGCCGCGGCCCGGCAGCTTGAGCGCAAACTCGACGACTTCATTGCTGGTTTCCTTGGTCTTCACATTGCGTTCGTACTGGCCTGGAGTCAGGATCTCCTCCAGCAGGGCGCCCAGTTGCACTTCTCCCCAGCCACCGCGCGTCTTGACGTTTGTCAGAACCCGTTTCAAATCACCGACCCCGGTGGCCAGCGTCTGCATTTCACCCAGGCCTTTGTGGACCTGCTCGAGCCGTTCGGAAACCTGCTTGAAAGATTCCCCCAACCGTTTCTCCAGCGTGCTCTGAAGTTTCTCATCTACCGTGGTCCGCATTTGTTCGAGTTGCCGGGCGTTGTCCTCCTGAATCTGCTTGAGCCTGGTGTCAACGGCCGTCCGCAACGCTTCAAGCTGCTTCTGTTGCAGTCCGGCGATCTCGGCCAACCGACTTTGCAAGGAATCGCCGAACGCGCTGACTTTGCCGCTCAGTTCTTCTCGGAGCTGTTTGCTCGCGGATGCAGCCTCCTCGCGATTTCGTCCCAATTCCTCGCGGAGCGCGCGTTCCGTTCGCTCCTGGTTGGATTGGAGCGAGTCGAACCGGGGCTGGAGGGCCGAGACGTCCGCCCGTGGCCGACGCGACAACAGCACGATGGCCAGAATCAGATTGATCAGGAGCAGAACCAGGGCGACAGCGAGAAGGATGTCTGTCATCGGGAGTGGGCGTGCATGAACTGGTAAGGACGCGTTCCACCGCGTCCCTGATAGGGTTCTTTCGATCTCTGAGTAAAGTCAGGGACGGAGTGGAATCCGTCCCTACCAGGTTCATGGGAAATTTCGCATGCTTTGCGTTCATGCGCATCCATTCGCGGTTGGCTTGAACCGATGGTCACAGGGGCGGTCACTTCGCTGTACTTAAGCAGGCTGGTTTCCGGGATAAAGCAAAAATCAAATTTCCAATTTCACATTTGAGGTCTTCGGCTATCTTGGGTGCGTGAATTCGATCGCGGCACAACTGGAAAACTTCACCGCGTTGAATCAGGTGGCGGTTCCCGATCTCTGGCAGCAACAAGCCGTGTCCGCTCTGCGCCAGGGCCAGGACGTTGTCGTCCACGCGCCGACCGGTTCCGGGAAGACCTTGATTTTTGAGCTGTGGTCCAACCAGGGCAAGAACCGGGGACAGGCGATTTACACGGTCCCGACCCGGGCGCTGGCCAACGACAAGCTGGCCGAATGGCGCGCCCGCGGCTGGGACGTCGGCATTTCCACGGGCGATCTTTCGGACAATCTCCCTGCGCCGGTGATCGTCGCGACGCTGGAGACGCAGCGCAACCGTTTGATTCAGGGCGACGGCCCCACGTTGCTGGTGGTCGATGAATATCAAATGATCGGGGACGAAGATCGGGGGTTGAATTACGAACTCGCGCTGGCCCTGGCGCCTGCCCAAACCCAGTTGCTCCTGTTGAGCGGCAGCGTGGCCAATCCTCACGACGTTGTGAAATGGCTGCGGCGCCTGGGCCGCGATGCGGTTTTGATTCGCCACGATCTCCGCCCGGTGCCGCTGGAGGAAGTCCATGCAAATAGCCTGAATTATCATGTTCCGAGCGAGATTCGGAATTACTGGCCCCGGTTGGTCGTGAAGGCGCTGGCGGAGGATCTGGGGCCGATTTTGATTTTCGCGCCGCGACGGCAGGCCGCCGAACAGATGGCCGCGGAATTGACACGCTGGTTGCCGACGCCGAATCCGCTAGCGCTGAGTCAGGAGCAAAAGGTTCTCGTCGGCGAACACCTCGCCAAAATGTTGAAGAGCCGCATCGCGTATCATCACAGCGGATTGAGCTACGCGGCGCGCGCCGGCGTTATCGAACCGCTCGCCAAGGCCGGCCAGCTCCGGGTCGTCGTCGCCACGATGGGGTTGGCCGCGGGGATCAATTTCTCGCTCCGCAGCGTGGCGTTGGCGGGCGCCTCTTACCGGCGGGACTACGTCGAGCAACCGCTCAAAGCGGATGAAATCCTGCAGATGTTTGGCCGCGCCGGCCGCCGCGGCCTGGATGAAACCGGCTTCGTCCTCATTACGGCCAATGAAATCCGGCTCCTGGACGCGCACGCGTGCCAGCTCTCGCGCGGCGGTTTGGTCGATTGGGGTGTCCTGCTGAATTTGATGACCGCGGCCCACCAGGCGGGCCGTGATCCGTTCGCCGAAGCCGTCCGGCTTCAAGAGCGGCTGTTCACCACGAAACCGATTTTTCTCGGCGTCGAGGAATCGTTGAAGCATCCCGAAGTTCCGTGCGGGCTGAAGACGGATCCCGAACGCGCGCGCCACGTCCGCAAGCGAGTGCGGGAGATGCTCAACAGCCGCGGCGAGTGGGAGCCGTATCCGCAATTGGAGGACCGGCCGTTGCACCGAATCGTTGTTTCAACCCAAGAACCCACCCCTTCGCCCCTCCCAAGAGGGGAATCTGCAACCGGCGCTTCCTATGAAGCTCCCCTCCTCGAAGGGGCTGGGGCTGGGTCTATGCCCCGTGAGCACGTCCGAATTGAAACAGACCCTGGCCAATCGCCAATCGCCGATAACCAATCACCAACCGCCAATGGCCGGCTTCGCTCGGTTCTCTCCGAACCCGCCGCGCTCGAAAAAGTCGGCTTCGGCCAGCTCGTGATCCTTTCGAAAGGCGCGGAAGGCCCGGTTTATGGGCGTTCGATCACGGTCGCGGATCGCCTGAACGACGAACGCATCGTCCTCACGAAATGGATTCGCCGGCTCACGAATTGGCAGCGGCGCCAGGCGCCTTTCGCGGTCTGGAAAGATAAGATCGCTCCGCTCGTCGAAAGGAAGTTAGCCGAACAAAAAACGCCGCTCGTCCGGTTCAGAATCTCCGCGCAAAAGATCGTCGCGGAAATCAGCCTGGCAGACCAAACCCTCCGGGTGCCCGTCGATGCTCACGGAGCGGCGCTCTGGAAGCCGGCCGAACGCGAAGTGCTGCCGTCCGATTGCGCGCGCTGTTCCCTCGTCTCGGTTTGCAGACAGTTGCCCACCGCCACTGGCGTCGCTTTGCTGTGGCGACGGCTCGGATTGGTTGACGCCTCGGGCCGGCCGACGCTTCGAGGGAAAATCGTCGGCTTCTTTTCGCACGGGCAAGGGCTGGCGATCGCGGCCGGGTTGGAAGATGAGACCTATCCCGTCAAAGAGCTCGTTTACGATTTGTCGAACCTGGACGCCGGATTTCGCTTTTGCGGCGATGAGAACCGATGGGGAGGACGGCTGGCCACGGCGTGCCAGCGCATCTATGGTCTGCAAACTATTTCCGGCTACCTGGAAAACGGCCTGCCGCCCAAATACGGCGCGGGCGCGGAGCAGGTCGTGGCCAGCGTCCACCAAAATCCCCAGCACAAGCAGCGCTGGGTCACGGATCTGGTCGGGCCGGGCGACATCGACCGCATCATTATTGAGTGGCGCAGCCTGATGCGGCGCATTGCGCATTCGCCGGAACTCGATTGGCCGCGCTGGACCGAATTGCAGGTTCTGGCGCAGGCGATTCTCAGCGAAACAGAGTCTCCGACCCTGACCGATCTGCCGCCGCTCGCCTACGATCAAACCCGGCGCGTGGATCATCGGCTGATTCTGAGAAGGCACTGACACTGAAAAGGCAGCTATTAATTCAGGGCAACGCAACAGAATTCCTCCCGAGGGGGCGCAGTTTGATGTTCTTGAACCAGCACGGGCTGCCGTGATCTTGCAGGCCGATGTAACCCCGGCGCGGATGATCCTTGAACGCAATGTCGAACTTGTGCTCGGTGCCGTCGGGACGTCTGTTGGGTTCCTTGAATTGGTCCAGGTCCGCGCGGAGGACCTTCTCCCCGTTCAGCACGACCTCAATGAGGCTTTGGTTGCAGGTGATTTCGATATGATTCCATGCGCCGGCCGGCTTCATGGCGTTCTTCGTTGGTTTCGCCAGATCGTAAAGCGCGCCAGTGTCATGAAAGCCCGCGCCCGGGGTGTCGTCGATGGCGATTTCGAGGCCATTGAAGCCGACGTCCTTTCCCGGCCGCGGCGACAGGGAGTACGTCCGGACGAAGATGCCGCTGTTGCAGCGCGGGCTGATTTTGAAGTCCAGCGCGAGGATGAAGTTCTCCCACAGTTGGGTGTGAACGAGCATGTAATGGCCGGCCTTGTGCGGGTTGAGAGATCCTTCCTGGACCGGTGTGCGCGGCGGGGTGTGGTTGCTGTTGATCCACCCGCTGTGCGTTCGGCCATCGAACAGCAAAATCCAGCCCGCCCGCTGTTCGGCGACTGTGAGTTCGTTGTCGGTGGCGGACTTCGTCTCCGGAGCGGCGAAAAGCAGAACAAGAAGCAGACCCAAATGTATCGGCATCCGGGAATTTAACTGTGGGCGGGAATCCCCGTCAAAAAAACTTTCCGAGCGGAGAGCAAGACGGGTGAACGCAAGGGAAATCCAGGTCGAGTGGTAATGCCTCAATTTACCACAACCCCGTGATTTTCCACCAGACCATGCCGACGGTCAGCCAAATCGCGACATTGATCAGCGAGATCAGAAATCCCACGCGCCACCAGGTGCGTTGGGTGACGTAGCCCAGACTGAACACAATCGGTCCGGGAGTCGTGCCGTAATGCGTCAGTCCGGCAGAGAAGTTGGCGAAAAAGGCAAAAACGCAGACGACCAATCCTGGCGGCGCGCCGGCCGCAATCAACACGGGCACAAATGCAGGATACATCGACACGACGTGGACGGTGATGCTGGCAAAAGCATAATGCGCGTAGAAATAAACCAGCAGCACGACGACGAAGAACGCGAGCCAATTCCAGCCGGCAAATTCTCCGGCGACGGCATTGGCGAAATGGCTGAGCAATCCAGTTTCATTCAATTTCTTGCCAAGCTGAATCAGGCCGCCGTACCAGATGAACACGTCCCACGCCGCGCGTTCAGTGATGATGTCCTCCCAAGTCAGTATCCGCGTGAGGAGCAAGAGGCCGACAGCGCTCAACGCCACTGGGGTGATCATTTGCGCGCCTCCGAAAATCCACAGCAGACAAACAATGCTGAAGAGCACGGTCAGGAGACGCTCTTGATATTGAAACGGCCCCATCGCGCGGAGTTCGGCGTTTGCGAATTGGGCCGCCTCCGGCGTTCGAGTGATTTCGGGCCGTTCCAGCCGGTAGATAAGGCGAGGAATGACGAGGAGCGATACGACCGCTGGCACAAGCGCGTACCACAACCAATTCCCATACCCCAAGATGACTGGACCGCCTGCCGCTTGCTCGGTGAGTTGCGCGGCTTGCCGGGCCGCGAGCGGATTGCTGGATTGACCTGTGAAGAAGAGGGCGCACGCCACGACGTCGGCCTGGTAAAGCGTCAGCATGAGAAAACATCCGAGCAGTCCGGCCGTCGGGCCGGGTTGGGATTTGTACAGCTCCGCCAGGCTGCGGATCAGCGGCAGCATCACGCCGCCGACGCGCGCGGCGTTGGACGGAATCATGCCGGCGAGGACGGTGTTGGAGGCTACCAGGGCGTAACTGAGGCCGAGCGTGTCGTGGCCAAGCCATCGAATGAACAGCAAGGCAATGCGCCGGGCCAATCCTGTTTTGATAAACGCGCGCGAAAGAAAATACGCGGCCAGCACCAGCCAGACGTTCGGATCCGCGTAACCGCCGAGCGCCTGCGGCAAATCAAGGGCCCCAACCAGCACCGTGGCGATCACGGCCAGCAAAACTGCCGCCCCGCCCGCGATCGGTTGGAGCATGAGCGCCAGGACACAGGGCAGAAACACCGCGAGCAACCGCCAGCCAGTCGGACTTACGTTGGCCGCGGGCCGCAGAAGCCAGATCGCAACACCCAGCCCGACAATCAAACTCCAAGCCAGCCACGCCGGGAGCAACGACTGTTCGTTCGCCGAACGTTGGGACAGGCGCTCAGGATTGTCCGGGATGGCGGGCATGGGCGCACCACGCATACGCCGAAACGGGTGTTCGGGCGAGTCAATACCAATTTGTTTTTCGGCGTGGAATTGGCGTGCGATTTGGCGCGGTTGCGGTAAAAGAAACTCTTATGAAAGCTCTCCCCGTTCTCACCGTTTTGGCTCTGGCTCTCATCACACTTTCTTACGCGCAACAAAGCGCGACGACTAAACCCCCGGCCCCGGGCCTGCGTTCATCGACGTCGGCCACGTCCCCGGACCCGAACATGGCGCGGCCCATCGCGCCTCACGATACCGTGTTCATTGAGGAACTGACCTGGCTTGAGGTCCGCGATGCGCTCCGCGCGGGCAAGAAGACCGTTCTCATCGCCACGGGCGGGATCGAGATGAACGGGCCGTATCTGGCTACCGGCAAACACAATTACGTGTTGCGCGCGGCGACCGAAGCGATCGCCCGCAAGCTGGGCAACGCGCTGGTTGCGCCCATTGTCGCGTTCGTGCCCGAAGGCAATATCGATCCGCCGAGCGAGCACATGCGTTATCCGGGCACGATCAGTTTGCAGGCAGACACCTACAAGCGGCTCCTCACGGACATTGCCGCGAGCCTGCGCGCCCACGGCTTCGAACACATCGTCCTGATCGGCGACAGCGGCGGGAATCAAACTGGCATGAAAGAGGTCGCGGCGGAACTTTCCACCAAATGGGCCGGCGGCAAAACGAAGATTCATTTCATTCCGGAGTTCTACAACTACCCGGCGGTGACTCAATGGCTCGAATCGAAAGGCATCAAGCAGGTCGATGAGGGGCATCACGACGATCTGGCGATGGAAGCGATGATGCTGGCAGTCGATCCCACCACGGTGCGCATGAAAGAACGGATCGCGGCCGGGAAATTCTCCATCAACGGCATCCCGCTCGCGCCCGTGGATAAGACCATCGATTTGGGCAAACGTATCCTCGACTTCCGGGCCACGGTCACGGTGGAAGCAATCAAGAAGGCCATCGGGAAATAGGTGACAAGGATCCGGAAAACCGGTCTTCACAACCGCCCGGCGGCACGAAGGAGATCCGCAGCCCAGGAGGAATCCTCGGACGAAAGCGGCGGATCAAGGGGACGCCGGTAATCCGTGCGGTCGTAGCGGCCGCGTTCGTAGGCTTCGTCCACCACCTGCTGGAGCTCCAGGACCACATCGCGGTCTTGGGGGCGAAGCGGAATGGCGATGCTCGGCAGGCGTTCGCGCAAAGGCAGGCGATAGAGGGCGCGCTCGCCCGGTCGCCGGGCACGGAATACGCAAACCATGTAAGGCGT
>JACPRI010000447.1 GCA_016190065.1 Verrucomicrobiota bacterium | reverse complement strand
TGTTCGGAGGATGCGATCCGCCTCGGCCCGCAATCGGTCGAAACGCTCCGCCTCTTGGCCGGTGGCTGACTCGCGCAAACGGGGCAAATCTTCGGGGCGCAGGAACAGTCTCGGATGCGTCTGGGGGGCGCGTTCGCGCTGTTGCGCGCGGGTCGGCATTGGGAACACCATCGCCTCCGCAGGGACAATCACGGATCGGCTCACGCTCCAACGGGAAGTGACACCGTTGGTCGTTTGGAAGCGATACCGCCATTGATAGGTCCCTGCTTCGAGCGGCGCGTGGTGGGTGTAAGTGTTGAACGCGAGGCCGGAAATGGTCACAGCGTCGGTGAATTCCCGCGATCGCGACCATTGGATCGTGTAAGCCTGGGCCGCAGGTTCATGGAGCCAAATAAAGGATGGCGGGTTGAGCCGGACTGCGGCGCCGTCCGCAGGCCGGTAACCAACTTCCTCGGGTTTGGGTGGCCGGTTGCTCACGGAAACTTCCGCAGGCTGGAGGGAAAGGACTGTCGTGAGAAACCCTAAGATCAGAGCAGGTGTATTCATAGCTGGATCAAACTAATCTGCTGGCTTGCGGTAATTTGCCAACTCAATTTCCAAAACCTGTCGTCGGGCAGGCTTCCAGCGATTCCAGCCTGCCGCTTGAAGGTCGGCGCGACCTTGATCCGAGTCAACGAGACCCAATTCCATGTGGCTCTGGAGCCATCTGACTGGAAACAGCAAGCGAGCCCTGCGCTTCACAAGACGGGCGCGCCACGTGGCCCATCGTCCTTACAGAAGCGGCTGGAGCCAAGTTGGCGTCGGGTCGTTCAACAAGACTAATAACATGTGGCGCACCGCATTGGTCGCGCGACCAATCCCGCGCCGGAACGTTACCAGCACCTGCGCTTGCGCACTTCGCGATGGCTCTCCATGATCCTCGGCCCATGCTCACGCTGTCGGAAGTCAGTAAGGCGTACGCCGGACGAACTCTGTTCGCCGACCTTTCGCTGCAGGTCAACCGCGAGGACCGCATCGGCTTGGTCGGTCCCAACGGTGCGGGGAAGTCCACGCTCTTTTCGCTCATTCTGAGCCAGGAATCGCCGGACACAGGACGAATCGAATTGCAGCGCAGTTGCACGATCGGCCATTTGCCGCAAGAGAACGCGCCCGCCAACGACGAAACTGTCCTTGAACTTGCGACCGCGATCACGCCTGAGCTGGCGCATTTGGGCAAGCGCCTGAAACAGTTCGCCTCGCATCACGATCAGGATTCGGCCGATTTCCATGAAGTTCAATCCGAGTTCGATCACCTCGGCGGTTATCAGATCGAGATCAAGGCGAAGAAAATTCTCCTGGGCCTCAGTTTTCGCGAGAAAGATTTTCCGAGGCCGCTGCGCGAGATGAGCGGCGGCTGGGTGATGCGCGCGCACCTGGCGCGCTTGCTCGTGCAAGAGCCGGATCTGTTGCTCCTCGACGAACCGACCAACCATCTGGACTTGGAGACGCTCCTTTGGTTTCAGGAATATCTCAGGACTTACCCTGGCGGCATTCTGATGATCTCGCACGACCGCGAGTTTCTGAACCAGCTTGTCACGTTCATTGTTGAAATCCGCCAAGCCAAGCTCTGGAGATATCGAGGCAATTACGACGCTTACCTCGAACAGCGCGAAGCGAACGAGGAGCAACACCTGGCCGCGTGGAAGAATCAGCAGCGCGAGATCGCGCGTCTCCAGAGATTCGTCGATCGCTTCCGCGCCAAGAACACGAAGGCGACCCAGGCGCAAAGCAAGCTCAAGCAGATTGCACGCATGGACAAGATCGAGGCGCCGGAGGCCGAAGACGCCGCGATCGATTTCGCCTTCCCGCAACCGCAGCGCAGCGGCCTCAAAGTCATAGCGCTGGAAAACGTCCGTTACGCCTACGGGGAAAATCTGGTTTACGAGAGTTTGAATTTTCAAGCGGAACGGGGCCAGCGCATCGTGCTCGTTGGCCCGAACGGTGCGGGAAAGTCCACCCTGCTCAAGCTTCTGGCGGAGACCCTGAAACCGCTGGCCGGCGTTCGGGAACTCGGCCACAACGTGAAGGCCGGATACTATTCACAATACCGCGTTGAAATGCTCCACCCGGATTGGACCGTGCTGGAGGAAGCATTCGAGACGCCGCAGCGCTTGACCGAAACTTTCGTTCGCACCGTTCTCGGAAGCTTTCTCTTTCGCGGCGACGACGTTTTCAAGAAAGTCGGTGTGCTAAGCGGCGGCGAGAAGAGCCGGCTGGCGCTGGTCAAGCTGCTGCTCGATCCGCCAAATTTGCTTCTGATGGACGAACCCACCACGCACCTCGACCTCACGAGCATCGATGCGCTGCTCTACGCGCTCGACCAATTCGAAGGCACGCTCATTTTCATCAGCCACGACGTCTATTTCATCCGCGCGCTGTCCAATCACGTGGTCCACGTGCAGAACGGCCAGCTCACCCACTACCCGGGCGATTACCAATATTACCTCGACAAAACGGCGGCACAGCAACGCGCCGCCAATGCGGCCAACTCAACGACCCAAACCGCAGCGAATGGGTCCACTGCCCTGCCCAACTCCGAAGCCAATTCGAGCGATGTCAATCAACGGCGGGTGCAAAAGCGCGTTGCGGCCGAACAACGCCAGGCACGCGCCCGCGAACGCCGCGAACAGCAGCAACAGGTCCGCCGATTGGAACAGGAAATCGCCGCTCTTGAGGCGCGCCAGACCGAGCTGACTGCCGAGTTGGAAGATCCGGAGACTTACGAACAATCCGGCCGTGCTGTGCAAATCAACCGCGAGCTGATGGAAATCATCGATAAACTGCCGCAACTCACCGCCGAATGGGAGCAAGCGGCGACGCGGCTCGCGGAAATCGAAGCAGCGGTGTAAAACTTCCTGGAAGACTCACTGCCTCCAACCATCCCCGGGCATGATTCGACGCATAAACTCATCAAACAGTGGAACTGTGAAGGCTGTGTCTCCGTGACTCGGACTCCAAATCATGCCTTTGGCTATCAGTTGACTTCGGGTCGGTCCAAGGGACGTTACTTCGCGGTGCAGCTTTTCAGCGATGTCGCCGGAGCGATGAGGCCCAGGGCCAAGCTCCGCCATAGCGCGCAGGTATCTTTTCTCCACGGGCGTCAAGCGATCGAATCTGACGCGAAAGAAGCTCTCGTCAAGCGCCGCAATCGCCGTTCTTGAAGCCTGCTGAACATCGCTCAAATCAATCGGCGAGGCTTCAGCGGTGTCCCACGCATGTTTTCCCCATTCTTGCAGGAAGTAAGGATAGCCGTGTGTTTCTTGAATGATGCGCTGCAGGGCATCTTCATTCACTCTCACGTTCTGGGCCTCAGCCGGCTTCGCAATCGCAATCCGGGCTGCTTCGGGCTGCAGGGGGCCGACTTCGGGAAAATCGAAGAGCCGTTCCGCGTACGACTTGGCCCGCCCCATTCGTCCCCTCAGTTGCGGTAAGCCGACCCCGATGAGCATTACTGGCAGCCGACGCTGCGCGGTCCGATGCAAGGCTGTGATCAGCGCGGCGAGTTGCTCCTCCGGTACGTATTGAAGTTCATCAATGAACAGCACTAAGGCCGTTCCTGCCTTTTGGGCTGCCAGACCAGCCGCCTCAAGAAGCGCCTGTAGATCGTGTTCCAAATCGCCGTTGTCTGCCAGACCGGGCTCCGGCTCAAAGTCTAATCCGACTTCAATGTCCTGGTATTTCAATTTCAGGGCCTTGGCGAATCCTGCCAGACCTCTCAAGGCACGCTGGGCCAGTTCTTTCGCCTGTTCATTCCTCGATAGCCGCAATAATGCCTGACGTAGTTGAGGCGCCAGAATTGCAGGGAGTGAACGGTCCTCAGGGGCTTCCACGCGCAAAGTCTGGATGCCTTCCGATTCGGCGTCCTCCCTCATGCGATCAAGCAGCACAGTCTTGCCGACACCCCGAAGCCCGACCATCAGAAGGCCTTTGGTTGGAAGACCAAGCTGGACTCTCTTAAGCGCCACATGGACGGTTCTGCGCAAATCATCGCGGCCTGCCAATTCTGGCGGGGGCGTGCCAGCACCTGGAGCATATGGATTTCTGACCGGGTCCATACCACACGTTCACGGTGTTTATAGTCAATTTAGACAGTTTACAAGCGAATTATAAATCGACTAAACTCTACATAAATGGCTTATTCACTGACCTTCGGTCGTAGCCGTCTGCTTCGCATTCGGGGAAATTCAAACACCTGCCAACTCTCATTGTGATCGAAAAGGCCTTGGATTTCGGAGGTGGGATTTTAGACTCACTTTGATGCCCGTTATCGCCTCGATACCCATGAAAACCTTGCTATCTCTTCTCGTTCTCGTGTTTTGGACTCATTCCATACAAGATGCCATCGCTTCGCTCGAACTCCATGAGCGCCGCCGCCAGGCCTTGCCCGCGGACACGAATCACTTTGATGCGGTCGAGAAAACGCTGCGTTGGGATCCGAAAAAGACCGCTATCATCGTTTGCGACATGTGGGATCAGCACTGGTGCAAAGGCGCGACAGCGCGCGTGGCTGAACTGGCGCCGCGCATGAACGAAGTCCTCAAAGCAGCCCGTGGCCGCGGCGTGCTCATCATCCACGCGCCGAGCAGCACAATGAAGTTTTACGCGGATTTCCCCCAGCGCAAACGGGCCCAGCAAGCGCCTAAAGTCACCCCCCCATCCGACGTTAGCAAGTGGATGTCTTTGAATCGCGCCAAGGAAGGCCCGCTTCCGATCGACGATTCGGACGGCGGCTGTGATGATCTGCCGCAGTGTCCGGGCGGCAGTCCGTGGAGGCGCCAGATCGCGGCGCTTGAAATCGCGTCGCAGGATGTGATCAGCGACAGCGGCGAGGAAATCTACAACGTGCTGGCCCAGTCGGGCGTCGAAAACGTGATCCTCCTGGGCGTGCACACGAACATGTGCGTCCTGGGACGGCCTTTTTCAATTCGCCAGATGGTCAGCGTCGGCAAGAACGTCCTGCTCATGCGCGACATGACGGATACGATGTACAATTCTCGAAGGCGCCCATTCGTCAGCCATTTCGCCGGAACCGATCTGGTGGTCGAACACATCGAAAAGCATTGGTGCGGTTCCATCACGAGCACCGATTTTCTCGGCGGTGAACCCTTCCGTTTCAAGGACGACCAACGTCCGCGCGTGGTGTTCGTGGTCGGAGAGAATGAGTACCAGACTTGGGAAACGCTCCCGGTGTTTGCCGAAAAAGAACTGGCCTGGCGCGGGATCAACTGCGAATTCGTGAACGCGCCGCCCGCTGGTGGAAATGAATTCACCAACTGGCAAGCCATCGCCAAAGCGGACCTGCTTTTCGTCAGCATCCGAAGACGCACGCCGCCGACCAGGATGATCGACGCCATCCGTGCGCACCTGAACACCGGCAAGGCGCTCGTGGGCATTCGCACGGCGAGCCACTCCTTTGGCGCCAAACCGCCGGATGACCAGCACAGCGCGTGGGATACTTTCGACCGCGACGTGCTCGGCGGCCATTATCAGAACCATTACGGCAACAACCTCGCCCCGAAAGTTCGTGTCGCGGCCGGCGCAGCCAGCCACCCGGTTCTCACTGGAGTCGATGTGGACAATTTTCGGACGCGCTATTCGCTTTACCGCGGCCGCGACCTAGCCGCGACGACTGCGACTCTGTTGACAGGCACGATTGCCGTGGATGGCAAGGATGTCACTGAGCCCATAGCGTGGGTGAACACCGGTGCGAATCGCCGGGTCTTCTACACTTCCCTGGGAGGGCCGGATGATTTCAAAGCACCCGCGTTCCGGCGTCTCCTGCTCAACGGTGTTCTTTGGGCTTTGAATCGTCCGATTCCACCGGATGACCGACCACCTCGAAAGACCGCTCAAAGCGTCAAGCCGCCTCCGCAGGAAACCCCGTTTAGCCCAGCGGAATCGTTCGCCCGATTCTCGGTCGCCGATGATTTGGAAATTGAACAAGTGCTCGCCGAGCCGGTCGTTCGCCAGCCCGTGTTCCTCAACTTCGATGAACGAGGGCGGCTCTGGGTCGTGCAATACCTTCAGTATCCTGACCCAGCCGGACTAAAAGTCATGAGCAAGGACAACGTGTGGCGCGCGGTCTATGATAAGGTCCCACCTCCTCCGCCCAACCATTTCCGAGGCGAAGACAAAATCACGATTCACGAAGACACCGATGGCAACGGCACCTTCGACACGCATAAGGTTTTCGTCGAAGGACTCAACATCGTCACTTCGTTCGCGCGCGGCCGAGGCGGGGTGTGGATCATGAATCCACCCTACCTGCTTTTCTACCCGGACAAGAACAACGACGACACTCCCGATGGCCCGCCTGAATTGCGCCTTTCAGGATTCGGCCTGGAGGACACGCACTCTGTCGCGAATAGCTTGCGGTGGGGTCCGGACGGCTGGCTCTACGGATGCCACGGAAGTACGGTCACGGGAAACATCTTCGTGTATGGTGCGGATGGGCGTCCGCTGAACGCAAAGCCGATTTATTCCCAAGGCCAGGGGGTTTGGCGTTACCATCCGGAAACGCGCCGCTACGAAATTTTCGCGGAAGGAGGTGGCAACGCGTTCGGCCTGGAAATTGACGCGCAAGGGCGCATTTTTTCCGGCCACAATGGCGGAAACACGCGCGGCTTTCACTACGTTCAGGGCGGCTATTTGCAGAAGGGTTTCGAGAAACATGGGCCTCTCTCCAATCCGCATGCCTTCGGTTATTTCCCTCCCATGCCTCATAACAATGTCGAGAGGTTCACGCACAATTTCATCGTGTATGACGGCGGCGCGCTGCCGAGCCAGTACCACGGCAAACTGCTCGGCGTCGAACCGCTGCAAGGCCGGGTGGTGATGAGCGAGATTCAGCGGGACGGATCGACTTTTCGAACGAAAGACTTAAGCCATCCGCTCACCACGACCGATCGATGGTTCCGCCCCGTGGACATCAAAGTCGGTCCCGACGGTGCGATCTACCTCGCGGATTGGTACGACCGGCAGGTCAATCATTACCGCAACCACGAAGGACAGATCGATAAGAACGATGGCCGGATTTACCGGCTGAAAGCCAAGGGCGCCAAGCTCGCCAAACCGTTTGATCTCGGCCAGTCTTCAGCGGAGGAATTGGTCGCGCTGCTCCAGCACAAGAATAAGTGGTTTCGCCAGGAAGCGCTGCGATTGATCGCGGATCGCAAGGATAAATCTTCGTTTGCAGGCCTGCGCCAACGCCTCCACGCGACGAGCGGCCAGACCGCCTTGGAAGCCCTCTGGGGACTGCATCTCAGTGGCGGCCTTGACGAGCAGGAGGCGCTGCGATCGCTCAAGCATGCGGACCCTTACGTCCGGCTTTGGACAACCAGGCTGTTGGGTGATACCGGCACGCTCTCAACCGTCCTGGCCGGCGAATTGGCAAGCCTTGCGGAACGCGAGGTCGCGGTGGAAGTCCGCAGCCAACTCGCCAGCACGGCACGCCGCCTCCCAGCGCAGGATGCTCTTCCGATCGTTCGCAATCTTCTGACTCACGACGCGGACATCAATGATCCCCGTCTGCCCCTCCTCCTTTGGTGGGCCATTGAATCGAAGGCAGAATCGGATCGGGACGCCGTAATTGCGCTGTTTAGCGACTCCACTCTCTGGTCGCGGACGATCGTTCGGGATCAACTTCTCGAACGGTTGATGCGCCGATATGCGGCAACCGGCTCACGCCGGGACCTACTGACATGCGCGAAGTTGCTTCAACTCGCGTCGAATCAACCCCACTCCGCAAAGCTTTTGGCGGGCTTTGAACTCGCTTGCAAAGGCCGGCCTTTGCCCAATCTGCCCGACGAACTCGTCGCCGCTTTGGCCGCTTCCGGAAGCGAATCAGTCGTGCTGAACGTGCGGCGCGGCCAGGCTGACGCGGTGGAAAAAGCCCTTCAGATTGTCTCGGATAGCCGCGCAGAGAAAACAAAGCGCGTCGAGTTGATCCAGGTCCTGGGTGAAGTGAAGCAACCGCGAGCCGTGGAAGTGCTGTTGTCGCTCCTGCCGGGGCCGGGTGACGACGCACTTCGCAAAGCCGCTTTGAGCGCCTTGCGGGCATTTGACCAACGGGCCATTGGCGAGAAAGTAGCGGCGGCATTCAGTTTGCTCTCCGACGACGCGAAGATGTCGGCGCTTGAGTTACTGGCGAGCCGGCCGGCCTGGGGATTGGCCCTGCTGCAATCGGTCGATCGTGGTGAAATCGCCACGAGTGCCGTCTCACAAGACGCCATCCGCAGGCTGCAAGTGTTTAACGATCCTCAAATTTCGCAATTGTTCCGGAAGCACTGGAGCGGCACGCACGCGCCCACGACGGCGGAGATGCAGAAGAAAATCGAGCAGTTGACGTCATCGCTCCACGCTGGGTTCGGAAATCCTTACGAAGGGCAGAAACTTTTCAACGGCTCGTGCGCGGCCTGCCACAAACTTTTTGGCCTGGGCGGGCAGATCGGTCCTGACTTAACCATGTTCAAACGCGACGACATCGAAAACATGCTCTTGAGCATCGTCAATCCCAACGCGGAAATCCGGGAAGGCTATGAATCGTTTCTCGTCACCACCAAAGATGGCCGTGCGCTTTCCGGCTTCCTGGCGGACAAAGACCCGCGTTCGGTCGTGTTGCGCGGTGTGGATGGCGAGAACACAGTGCTCGCGCAAAGCCAGATTGCCGAAATGAAATCGGCGGGTCTGTCCCTGATGCCGGAGGGATTGCTCGACGGACTGAACGATCAACAAGTTCGCGACCTCTTCGCCTACTTGCGAAGCACGCAGCCGCTGGTGAGGTAGCCATGAAGGGTAGCCTTTGATCTCCCACGAAGAGCGAGAAACCGCAAAGTGGGGCATCATTGCGGACGATCTGACCGGGGCCTGCGACACGGGCGCGGTGTTTTCGGAAAAGGGCTTCGCCACCGTGGTCGTGCTTGACCGAAGGGCGCGTTTGCCGTCACAGGCGCAAATCGTTGTTCTCACCACGAACAGCCGCAACGATTCGGTTCGCCAAGCGCGAATGAAGGTGCGCCAGGCTTGCCGTCATTTGAAAGCCGCGGGCGTTCGCATCCTCTACAAGAAGATCGACTCGACCTTGAAGGGCCACGTCGCGGCGGAAATTACGGCCCTGATGCAAATGGCCCGCTTCTCGCGCGCCATGTTGTGTCCAGCTTTTCCCGCGCAAGGACGCGTCGTTCGGAAGGGAGTCCTGTGGGTCCGAGGCCAGCCACTGGCCGACCTGATATCGTGTTTTCAGAACCACCGAAGCTTCCACGTTGTCTCGGTGCCTCGTCCGATTTCGAAGGCGAAAGTCATCAAATCCCTTCGCCACGCCGGGCACTGCGTCGTTCCCGAGGCGGAGACCGAGCGCGACTTGACTTGTTTGGCAAACGCGGCTGCGAACTTCACGAGACCGGTGCTCCTCGTTGGCTCTGCCGGCATGGCCCGTCACGTTGCAGAGATCCTCTTTCTGGAGCGCGTTCCTCAACTCGCATCGCGCGGACCATGCTCTCCGCGCTCCAGTGCTGCGGCACCAGGTCGGCTCCGCGCGCCGCTCATCTTCACCGGTTCGGGCAACGCGGTAACTGAAACTCAAGTTGCCTCCCTCGTCCGGCACAGGCAAGCGTCTGTCCTTTCTCTGGATCGGCAAGACCGGAGGAACCTCCACCGTTTGCGAGCCCGAGACCGACCTGTCATCGTGCGTGTGCCGATCCATCAACAGCCCATCGAATCTCTGGTGCGCAAGCTCTCAGCCTTTAGTGCCGCATTCACGCGGCAATCTGTCTCCAGCATAGTGTTGATTGGTGGCGACACCGGTTCGTTGATCACTGGATGGCTGGCCACGAAAGCCATCGAGCTGCACGGCCAAATCGCACCTGGAGTTCCTTGGGGATACCTCACCGGCGGGAAGGCCGACGGAATCGCGGTTTGCACGAAGGCCGGAGGATTCGGCGACGCCGAGACATTGATTCACGCGGTTGATTTCCTGGCCGAACATTAATTAGTGTGCATCAGTGTCCATTAGTGGTTTACAAGACTTCAGTCATGTTCATCGGCCACTCCAGGCTCAAATGAATTCGGCGCCAACCATCGCCATCTCGATCGGCGATCCAGCCGGCATCGGCCCGGAGGTCGTTCTCAAGGCGTTGAGTGATGAGACCGTTCGTGGCCAGGCAAAAATGATTGTCGTCGGTGATCGTGCGACGCTCCAACCGACGGAAGCTCGGTGCGGCGTGAAGCTGGCGGACATGCCGGGTGTGTTCCTGGACGAACCTGGAGCGCTCGAAGGGTGGTTCGAAATGGGAAAGCTGAGCGAGCGCTGCGGCCGGGCTGCGCTGGCGTATGTCCGCCGAGCCACCGAGCTTTGCTTGAAGGGCCTGGCCGACGCGATGGTCACCGCGCCTTTGAACAAAGAAGCCGTCTCCAAAAGCGGCGAGAACTTCACGGGCCACACCGAATTCATCGCCGAACTTTGTGGCGTGACCGAACCGCGCATGCTCCTGATTAACGACCGTCTTCGGGTGCTTCACGTCACGACACACTGTTCTTTGCGGCAAGCGTGCGACGTGACTGCGCCGGAGATCCTGACCACGATTCGCCTCGGTGCGGAAGCGCTGGCCCGGCTTGGCCTGCGCCAACGTCGCATTGCGGTGTGCGGTTTGAACCCGCACGCGAGTGAGGGCGGCTTGTTCGGCACCGAAGATCAAAGTGTTATCGCTCCCGCCATCACGACCGCCCGGGCGCAAGGCATCGACTGTGCCGGCCCTTTTCCAGCGGATACGATTTTTTTGAAGGCGCTGCAGGGCGGGTTCGACCTGGTCGTGGCCATCTATCACGATCAGGGCCACATTCCGATGAAGTTGCTCGACTTCGAGAACACCGTGAACGTCTCCCTGGGCTTGCCCATCATCCGAACATCGGTTGACCACGGAACCGCTTTCGACATCGCCGGCCAAAACAAAGCCAAGGCGGAGAATATGAAGGCAGCGCTCAAGCTCGCCGTGACGCTCGCGCGGAATCGGCAACGTTGAGGCTGCATTTCAGGCAGGACGCAGTATAGTGACAGACGCTGATCGTGTGGACCGGGCAGTTCCGGGACGGACGGGAAACAGCGCGTCATGACTGCCCCGAAGAGAATTCCGAAGTCTGCATGCCCGCGCGCCTTCACCTTGATGGAGCTCCTCGTGGTGATTGCCATCATTGCGGTGCTCGCGGCGTTGCTGCTGCCGGCGTTCTGGCGGGCCAAGAACACGGCGCAATCCGCCAAGTGCACGAGCAATCTGCGCCAGATCAGCCTGGCGCTCTACCTCTACGTTCACGAGAACCTAACTTATCCTTTGCTCGCGACGGGCGCGAGCGCGACCCAGCCTCAAGGCGGCAAGTGGTATGATGACATTTTTCAATACACGACCCATCGGTGGACGAACCGGCTTTATGCCTGTCCCAGTTACCAGGGCGCGGTTGTCGATGGCCGTTACGCAGGCAACAATGTCTTCGTGCTCGCGGTGGGCAGCTATGCCTACAATATCGGCTCCGCCGACAAGGACGGCTCGCCTCAACTGGGCCTGGCCGGAAAGTTCAATCGCGCCGGAGAGTTAACGAGCAGGCCAACCATGGAACCCGAAGTCAAAGCGCCCAGTGACATGATTGCGGTCGCGGACGGGTATTCCACGCTGTCGCAAAAGAATCGGCTTCTTCTCGTCGGTTTGGAAACTCTGTCCCGAAAACTCCCGCCTTCGCTCGGCGGCGGCGACGATGCGACGGGCGGAAATGCCAATCCCCGCGCCGATCGCCATCGTGGAAAACTCAACGTCGGCTTTGCCGACAATCACGTCGAGCACGTCCTGTACAAAACGCTGCTGCTGGACCTTTCGCCTGGGCACCTGAAACGCTGGCACACGGACAACGAACCGCATCTGGAATGGTTTCGCTAGGATTCCTTAAGCCCGGTAAGGACGCGTTCCACCGCGTCCCTGAGATTGCTCTTTCGAACGCTCAGTAAAGTCAGGGACGGAGTGGAATCCGTCGCTACCAAGGATCATCATCCCCAAGCGCGCGCTGGATTCGCTGTTTCGCTGGAGCCTTTACATCCACAAGGATCAGGCGTACCAATGTCCTGCCTCTATGAAAACAACTCGCCGCTGCTTCGCCTTCACATTGATCGAATTGCTCGTCGTCATCGCCATCATTGCGATCCTCGCGGGCATGCTCTTGCCGGCCCTGGCGCGTGCCAAGTTCCGCACCAAAGTGACCAATTGCATCTCGAACTACCGTCAATGGGGCCTCGCCGTCAACGTTTATGCCACGGACGACATCAAGGGCCGCTTGCCCGCGTTCCGAATGCCGCGCACGGGTCTCAATCCCTGGGATGTCTCCATCAACATGGCCACAAACCTTGAACCCTACGGCTTGACGGTCCCCATGTGGTATTGCCCGACGCGGCCCGGAGACTTCGCGGATGCCCAAAAGTGGTTTCGAACCCAGAGCAAAGGCGAAGGCTCCATGACGATTGCCGACCTGAACAGGTACTTTGTCCGGCAATACGGAAACTTCGCCATTATCTGGCAATGCTGGTGGGTTCCGCGTCCGCTGGAAGACGGCACCATGTTCCCAACCCCAACGACCTCCGGCACCTACACGCGCACCAAGGACGGCTGGCCGACACGGCTTGAAGATCCGATGGCCTCCTTTCAACCCGTCATCAGCGACCTCTGTCTCGCGGAAGGCACCCGCAACACGAACGTGGCCAATGCCCGCGCCGGACATCCTGTGAACAATCGGCCCCAGAGCGTGAATCTCGCCTTTGCCGACGGCCACGTCGAAACGCGCAACAACAAGCAACTCCAGTGGCAGCAGTCCGGCAACTGGACGACGTTTTATTGAGAGTTCCTGGGGACCACACGCGTCCCGCCTGTTCCGACGGGCGCCCTCGCCGGTCGGTTTTGTTGCAGGAATTCCTCCAATAATATCAGATCAAACCCTTGATCGGCTCCCCGCGCGTAATCGCGTCCACCAGATTCTTTGGCAATCCGCTCGTCACTCGCACTTCGCCGACATCCAGCAGGACGTGCATAATCGTGGCGATCAAGTCCGGGATCGTCACGGGTTCGGACGCAGGTTCGCCGCCATTGGGCGAGGATTGGCCGATCACTTGCCCCATCTTCAACCCGCCGCCATAAAGCATCAGAGGCGCGAGATTGCCCCAGTGATCGCGGCCGCCGTTCTGGTTGATCATCGGCGTGCGGCCCATTTCTCCGCAGCACACCAGAAGAATCTTATCCCGCAATCCGCGCGCTTCGACGTCTTCAATGAATGCGGAAACCGCGTGATCAAACGGCACCCCGACGTAGTCCATGCCCTCGGTCATGGTCGCGTTGTTGATGTCCGCGTGCATGTCCCACACAAAACTGGTTGTGACCGTCACGAAGCCGCAACCGCGTTCGCACAAGCGACGGGCGAGCAAGAGCAACTTGCCCAGCGTGGCCGCGTGATCCGCGTAATGCCGATGATTGTTCCAAACCTTGCTGATGCGGTCCTTCGGAACCAACGGCGCCGTGTCGTAGCGCGCGAGGACCTTCGGGTCTTCTTTGGACAAATCGAATGCGTCCGAGACACCGCGCAGCAGCGTGTCGAACGCTTGTTCTTGAAACCCGTTCAGACCTTCAAGTGTCGGGCTGGTGTCCGTCCATCGTTTCCAGGCATCGATGGCCGCGAGCAAGGCGCGCCGGTCATTCAGGCGTTCCTGGGGCAAACTCAGCCGCATGTCTTGCTGCAGATCTTTTCCGGTGCCCGGCACGAATGGCGAATAGGTCATCCCCAGGTCACCCACCGCTTCAAAATTGCCAAATGATGAGATGGCCGGTCCGGCCTCGGCGTTGACGGCGCGTGGAAACAACATCACGTTGGTCGGCATCGCCGTGTCGGCGCGGAGAGAACCGGCCACGCGCGCGTAAAGTGATCCCAGGTTGGCCCCAACGGTGTCCTTGCCCATGATAGGCTTGATGTCGTGATTGCCGTCGCCGGTGACAAAGGATCGCACAACGGAGAATTTGTGGGCCAGTCGGGCGAGTTTCCCCAACGTGCCGCCGAACGTGACGCCGGGGATAGTGGTCTTCACCTCGCCGGTCGCGCTGCGGATGCCGGCGGGAGCTTCCATCTTGGGATCGAACGTTTCGAATTGCGACGGACCTCCATGCATGAACAGGAAGATGACCGACTTATCCTTCATCGGCAGCTTCTGCTCCTTGGCGAAAGCTCGGACGGCGAACCAATCGCTCAACGTGAGTCCGCCCAGGGCAAGGCCGCCGACGCGCAAGAACTGGCGGCGTCGCAAACCTGCGGCGGCTCGGACATGATCATGAAAGGTCAGCATGGTCGGCGCGTTTCACAACAACCTGCATCCTCAATCTGCCAGACTTTGTTCCTCCTCACTCGGCCTGGCAACTTCAAAAAGACCACAGACCTTGGCGGAACGGCGTCTCGGCAGAACGCCGCTCGCTGCTGTTTCGACTTACGGCTAGGCCGGGCAATTGCGC
>JACPRI010000445.1 GCA_016190065.1 Verrucomicrobiota bacterium | reverse complement strand
TGTCACAGCCTCCTTTATTTCAGGTCGAAATGCTTCACGGGAACAAGCCGGTGGCCGAGCATATCCACGGCGGCAGGGATGGCTTCGAGCACCAGATAGCCGATCAACGGCTCGTAGCTTCCGCGCTGGTTAGGCCGCATCTCGAGAAACAAGACATCCGTGCTCACGGCCCGAAATCCTTCGACCTCCACCCGCACCGGCCCGCAAATTTGCGCGCTGACTTCGCGTTGATCGGCCGTCTCGATCGTGACCGTGTCAACCAGTTCGAGCCTGCCCAACTTCTCGCGCCAGGCCGCAGGCAAAACCATGTGAGCGGCGCCCGTATCCACCAAGGCGTCGCAAGTGAGAAGCCGGGCGGGGTCCGCGTAGTTGGTGATTGTCACCGGAGAAACGATTCTGCCCATGGTCACAAGATACCAGCGGGACCTCTCGTTCCAAGCCACAAGTTCGGCGGTTCTTCACGAATCTCGCCGCCTCCGCGTGCGGAGTCACGGTTTGTGCAGGCGGAAGTAGCGTTGCCCCGAATTGGCCGGCGCGGTGATTTGCAGACGGGCAGCGTTGGTCATCCGCACTTCGAGGGCGGGCTGAGGTTCGGCGTGGATTCGAGAACAAATCCAAACTGATCGATCCCACCGCCACCCATAGCCCATTGCCGTAGCTTACAGCATTGAGTGGATTCCCTTGCGGCAATGGATTGCGCCATTCCCAGGTGTCCAAGGGATCGGCGTGGAGCGCCAGTGCGGCCGCAACGGTTGACACGCGGAAAAACTGGCCGCGCGCGCGTCTGCTCAACAGCAGTCTCCCACACAATCGGAGAAGCAATTGTGCCGTCAATTCTATTTCCTGTGAGTCGAAGGCTGGGCAAGGCTGGGCACTCAACCCAAATCTGAAGGCGAACCGGCAGCGCGCCCGCGCGGAAAACATCCGGCGCTGGATTTGTCTCGGAGCTTTTTTCGAGGATGCTGCCCGAGCCGGCTGGACCCGAGGCGGGCGTGCTCCCCTATTTCCGAATCCAAGTCTAATCCACGTCACTTTCGGCCAGGATTTTTCGATACGTCTGCCGCGCGTGCTCGTAAGCCAGCTTCGCGTCTTCTTTTTCGTCGTCCTTGTACGTGCGTTCCTTTTGGGTCCAGCACTGATCGACGCCTTTCAAACACCACTCGGCGCTGCGCTTGGAAGCGCGGATCGGCTTGCCATCCACCAAAACGAAGATCGGGTTCGTGTGCGACGACGGAAGAATCCGCAACGTCACCCAACTGCTGCGCTCGATCTTCACGTCGAACGTCACGTCCTGCATCTTGCCGTCCGCCACGATGGTTTTCTTGGCGACTGGATAGCCATTCACGACGACTTCAATCGGCACTTCGCGCGTGCCGGCAATTCGGGCGCGCTCCAGATGCCAGGGGAAACGTTTGACGTTGGCATCGGGATTCGGCTGTTCGTCCAGTCGTGCCGCAACCTTGGCCGCCAAACGAACCGCCCCCGCTCGTTCAAGGCGCAATTCGCTGCCCTTTTCCCCGACCGCGACGCTGGCCGCGCCGGCATTGGCCTTGAACTCCAGCAGGTGGCTCCGCCCGTCGCTCACGTAATTGCGGCCCTGGCGGATGCTTTCGCACCATTGATCGTAATCCAGCTTGCCATCGAGCTTCGCGTAGCTGCGGCCGACGCCGACGCGCTCGCCGTAGATGCACGGGAAATCCGTCTCGCCGCTGATGCGCTGGCGGAAGCCGCAGTTGAGCACGTGATACCACATGTTCAACTCCGCGAACGGGCTGGTATCGACGGTCGAAGTGAAATCGACGGCAGGAACGGGCTTGCCATCGGGGCCGGGAACTTCATGCGTCACATCGACCACGAATTCATTCGCTCCGATGCCGTTGTAGGGCGGGATAAGATAGTTCGGCAGTTCGGTGGACGGCACGTTGAGGCCGCTGCCCGAATGCGCCGGCCCCGTTACCGCGCCTTGCTTCTTCGCCCAGCGAAGCGTGTTCAAGCCGAGCGTGGGCCAATGATGCTTCGACTCGCCGCCCGGATACATTCCCTCTTTCAGCCGCAACAAGCACAGGTGCCCGGATTGGTGCGAACCGAACCCGGAGACTTCGATGTCGTAACGCAGCAGGTAGGGATACTGCGAAACTTTGTCGTCCTTCCCGGTGAAGAATTGTTTCTGGTAATCGAAGCACGGACCCCAGGTCAAATTGCAGCCGACCTTCAAATCTTCGCCGAGGCAATGACGGATCATATCCGGCGCGTGGACGCCTTCGGTGGGATTCGTGTAGTGCGCGCAACCCGCCGCATGAATGTGATGGTCGCCGGACCACCAGCCGAGCTTGGACGGATCGATCCAACGCTCGACTTTGAATGTTGCGCTCTTGGTCGTTCGGCCCACGACGAGCGTCTGCTTTTGCGCGATCGATTCCGGTCCGCGCAGGAACTCGATGCTGTAAATGCCGTCGGGCAATTTCACTTTCTCGCCATCACCACGATAGACCTGTGGATGAAAGGCAAAATCCGGCGCGAGGCGTTTCGCCTGGGATGGATAAACACGCAGAGCCTGATCGCGAATCAGGAAGGAAGCCGTCGTCGGCTGGTTGTTTTCGTCGCGCACGCGGAAGGTCACATCGCGCGCAGGCTGGGAGTTGAACAGGATATCGACTTCGTTGCGGAAGCCGATGTCCTGAGTGCCCTGGCCGATGTTGAAGGAGAATTTCGCTTCACGTTTGCCCTCGTCACGGCTGAACAGTTGCACAATGCGGTACTCCAATTTCAGCCCGCTCAGCGCGGGGCGGAGCGGCTGTTTGTCGAAAGATTGGAGATCGAGCCAGAGATCCGTGGCCCGGCGGGGCGAGGTGTCGCCGCGTTTGCGAAATTCGAGGTCCGACGGTGTTCTGGCCGAGCCGGAATCGAACAGCGAGATCGCATTGGGACTGACGGCGACGAGC
>JACPRI010000444.1 GCA_016190065.1 Verrucomicrobiota bacterium | reverse complement strand
GTTCGAGAACGATCCGCTTCCGCAGTGGGGTGGAAATACGACGAGCTTTACCGGCGCGTGGCCCAAACATGAGTATGCAATCGCCACCGAAGAATAGGCCCTGCGGATTCGCTGCCCTTCGCCGAAGGAGACGCATGGAACAAAGCCTTCCTTGGCTTCGTTGCCTTCGGTAGGAATTTCCCGCGAAAATGGGCGCCTCGAATCAAATCGTTTCCTGTCGCAGGTTTGCGTTTGGGGTGACGCTGTGTTCGCCACACTCGATTGGAGATCTGCTGGCTGAGTTGAAGCTGCTCCTGACCGACAAAAGCCTGACGCCACGCACGATCCTGTGCCTCAATTCGCACATCTACAATCTGGCGTGCGCGGACGCGCGGCTTCGGCAATGTTTGAGCGCGGCGCGCATTGTTGCTGCGGACGGCATGGCGATTATCTGGGCGGCGCGGTTTCTCGGGCATCCGATTTCCGAGCGGTGCAATATGACCGAGGCGTTCCATGCCTTTGTGAAAGACAGCACGATGCCGCCCAGTCGAGGCATCTTGATCGGGTGTTCGCCCGCCGAAGCCGAAGCAGCGGCGGAGAAAGTGAACCGCGAGTCTCCTCACTGCCGAATCGTCAGGACGTGCTCCGGTTTTCTGAGCGAAAGTGAATACCGGGAAATTCTGGCGGAACACGCGCAGCTCGATTTTGTTTTTCTGGGCATGGGCAGCCCGAAAACGGAGATCATCGCGGAGGTCGCGGCGCAGTCTTGTCCTCCGGCAATCGTTTGGGGAATCGGTGGCGGGACGATCCGGATCGAAGCCGGGACGATGACCGAGGCGCCGGCTGTTTGGCGGCGGCTGGGTTTGCAATGGCTGCATCGGCTCGGATCGGAGCCGGGCGATCTGTGGCGCCGGTACCTGTTGGGCAATCCCCGGTTCGTGCTCCGGATCCTTTCTCGCGCCTGGAGGAAACGCGAATCCCGGTAACTGAGGGAGGTCTTCCCATCACCAAGGCAGGCCACGAGTTGGCCACACCTGCCGAACTGTCCCCATTCGCTACGCGAGGTGATTCAAAAACACAGTCGTAGCGCCGGCTTTCGAGCCGGCCAGTGCCGAGGTCTCATGACCTCTACGCCCAAGAGGCAGGAATGCCTCGGCACTGGACGACAGGAATGTCGGCGTGACGTCCGAAAAACACGGCCGGAGTGCGACGAGAGCTTGTGGCCGGAACACGAAATGCTTATTTTGCACGGGAAATGTCTCTGTCCCTTGAAAGCAAAAAACCGTTGAAGATGGTCACTTGCGCCGGATGCGGGGCCAAAGTCTTCATTTCGGGCGAGCTGGCGCCGCTTGCGACGGTGCCGTGCAGCAAATGCGAACGCCCCCTCATGATGCCGCTGCGGCTGCGGCACTTTGAATTGCTCTCGGCCATCGCGTCCGGCGGGATGGGGACCGTTTATCGCGCTTTCGACACGACGTTGGAACGCGAAGTTGCGGTAAAGTTGATGAAGCCGGAGCTCGCGGAGGATCCCCAGGCCCTGGAAAGTTTCTATCGCGAGGCCCGCGCTTGCGCGGCGCTCAACCACACCAACATCATCCACATTTATACTTTCGACGAGTTCAACGGGCAACGCTACCTCGTCATGGAATTGGCGGATTGCGGCAGTCTGGATGGACGCATCGAACACGAGCAGCGCCTTCCCGAACTGGACGTGCTCGATATCGGCATCAAGGTCGCCTCGGCGCTCGACACCGCACTCAAGCACGATCTCCTTCATCGCGACATCAAGCCGGGCAACATTCTCTTCAACGCCGAGGGTGAACCCAAGCTCGTCGATTTCGGATTGGCCCGGAAGATCGAATCTGATGCCGCCGAAGAAGCGGTCTGGGGAACGCCGTATTACATCGCCCCGGAGAAGATCAAGCGCGAGCGGGAAGATTTCTTGTCGGACATGTACAGTCTGGCCGGGACGCTTTACCACGCGCTCACCGGCCACGTCCCCTTTGAAGCGCCCTCGATCGATGAAGTGGTCGCGGCTCACATCCACACACCGTTGACACCCCCGAATCACGTGGTTCCGGAAGTGACGCAGCCGACGAGCGACGCCTTCGTGAAAGCCATGGCGAAACATCCGGCGGAGCGCTTTCAGAGTTACGATGAATTTATCATGGCTCTGACGGCAGCGCGCAGTCAGTACCTGGTGCAACACTTCCGAAATCAAAACCGAGGCGGCTCTGGTCGGGAGCGTCCCGCCGGTGTCCGAGGCTGGTGGCGGCGGTAATCCAAAGTAAACCGATCTGAGCGCTTCCAAGAGAGGCAGGCCTCACGGGCCTGCCTCTCGATGAGGAGATCGATTGAGACCAACGAGTCACCGCGCTACTGCTTCGATGGCTCGCCGTCTTTCTTGCTCTTCTTTGGTTTCGGTTGGGTCTCGGGCTTTGGCCCCACGCGCAGAGAAACGGCTTCCTCAAGTCCCTCTGCATTCTTGATCGCCTGTCCGCCGACTTCCTCCCCGATCACGGCATCGTCCAGCGTAGCCGGCTTGCCCGCTTTGACGATGCGCGTTTGCGGAGTGACGCGGATGGTCCTCTTCTTGGTTTTTCCGTCGAGCGTGATGCTCATGGCCGCCTTGTCCACCGCACCCAATTTCCCCGTGAAAGGGATCGCAGTGGATTTCTTCTCTTTCGCTTCTAGCGTCGAGGAAGCCTTCGCGTCTGCCGATTGCGCGCGAATGGGAGTTGATAAGGCTGCTCCAGCCAGGAAGCAGATGGCCAATAGATAACTGAGTTGTTTGTTCATTTAACCTCCTTTGAGTTTGAGTTAACCGACGTGGAACCTTTTATCAGGCTGAAGTCCCAAAGCAAGGTTTTTTTCAATTTTATGCGATGTGCTTCAAAAGGTGGATGAGGTAAGGCAGCAACTGTTTCTTGCGTGAGACCACTCCGTTCAACTCATAGACCCCGGGCTGCACCTCCGGATAATCAATTCGACGCCGCAGAGGGTCTGGCCCCGCAATCAGAAGCAACGACATTTGACTGACCACGTCCGTCACCAAAACGCTGGAAAAGTAATAGCCCTCGCTCCGGCGATGGTTTTCCAGCGCCGCCAGGACGTCGTCTTTTCGCTTCCAGAACTGATCGAAACCAATCTCTTCGATCTGCGCCGCCGTGAACCGCCGCCCTTGCTCCACGTATTCCTTGCAATCGGCGGTGATCGCCTGCTCGGCCGGTTTGGTGATCAAGACCGAACCGGAGGCAAACAGGCGTTCGGTGAATTCGCGCGCGCTCACGTCGGCGCGCTTTTCCAGAATGGCCAGGATTTGCACGTCGCGTTCCGTCGTGGTCGGTGAAGTCAAATTCAGCGTGTCGGAAATCAGTCCTGCCAGGAGCAGCCCGGCGATGTTCTGGGTGATCTCGAGGCCATGTTGCAGGAAACAATTCGCCACGATCGTGCTCGTCGAGCCGACGGGTTCGTTGCGAAAGAGAATCGGCTGGCTCGTCGCCAGTCCGATGCGATGATGATCCACCACTTCCAAAATCTCGACCTGATCCGCGCCTTGGACCGCCTGCGACAGTTCGTTGTGATCCACGAGAATGAGTTGCCGCTCCACTTTCTTCAGGAAATCGGACTTCGTAATGATGCCGACCGTTCGTTTGTTCGCGTCCAGCACCGGGAAGGCATGAAAGTTTGATTCGATCGCGATGGGCCGGGCGTGTTCCAGCGATTCGTCCTCTCGAAAGACCAGGAAGTCCTCATGAATCACGTGCGTCACCGTGATCGACGCGCGGGACAACATCGCCGTCGTCGCCGAATCATGGGGCGACAGAATAACGCTCACGCCGTTGCGCCGGGCCTCTTCGATGACCGCGTCCGCCGCGGGGAGTCCGCCCGTGATCACGATCATCCGGACGCGCTCGCGAATCGCCAGGCTCTGGATGTCGCGGCGATCCCCGACGGCGACCAGGACTTTTTCGGGCGGGAAAGTTGCGAGCCGGTTCTCGAACGACTCGACGCTCATCGCGCCGATCATGAGCACGAGTTCCTCTTCGCGATCGGGTTCGCGCGCATGAACGATCCGTCCGCTCAGCGTTCGCGCCAGGTTCCGGACCGACGCGCAGATTCGTCTCGAATCAATCAAACGATTGGGCGTCGGGAAAAAGAATTTCTCCATCTTAAACAGCGAGACCAGGCCGCGGCAGGTGCGGTCCTCGTTCAGGACCGGGACGACGCGAATATTCCGTTCCTCGATGAGGCCCAGCGCTTCGGCCACGGTTGCTTCGGGAGACACGCTGATGACATTGGCTTGCATCACGTCGCGAATTCTCGGAGTGACATCCGCGACGAAACGCGGCGGCGCGGTGTTGAACGCGTGGAGGACGAAATCAATCCGCTCGTTGGTGTCGCCGCAACGCGCCGCCACCGCCTGGGGCATGCCCGTGCGCCGCTTGAACTCCGCATAACCGATGGCGGAGCAAATCGCGTCCGTATCCGGATTGCGATGGCCGATGACCAGGATTTCGCGCATGGCGCATCAACGTAAAGGGCAAAACGTAAAACGTAAATGGATTCATCGCCGAAAGCCTTGCGCTCGGCACCGGGGTTTCATTAAATCCCCGCGTGCCGACCGCTGTCATCGCCGTTGCCAATCAAAAGGGAGGCGTGGGAAAAACCACCACGTCGGTGAATCTCGCGGCGTGTATGGCCGCCACCGGGAAAAAGGTTCTTCTGGTGGATCTGGACCCCCAGGCCAACGCCACCAGCGGCGTCGGCATCGAAAAAGCGGAAGGCGCCAGCGCTTATCGCCCGCTGCTCGGCGAAGGCAGCCTGGCGGACAAGATCAAATCCACGGCCTTCGAGCGGCTCGACCTGATTCCCAGTGAAACGGACATGTGCGGCGCGGAGATCGAGCTCTCTCGGCTGGACGACCACCTGCGGCGGCTGCACCACGCGCTCGACCCGATCCGAAAGGCGCAACGCTACGATCTGATCCTGATCGATTGCCCGCCCGCGCTGGGGATTCTAACGCTGAACGTTTTTGGCGCCGCGGACTGGCTCGTCGTGCCGCTGCAATGCGAGTATTACGCGCTGGAAGGAATTTCGACGATCACGCGAATCCTGAATCAGCTCCGGGACACGGGCGTTAACCCGCAACTGGCGTTGCTCGGCGTGGTCATGACGATGTTCGACGGCCGGACCAAGCTTTCTCAGCAAGTCGTGAGCGAAGTTCGAAATCATTTTGGCGAACTGGTTTTTGAAACCGTGATTCCGCGGACCACGCGCCTGGCCGAAGCGCCCAGCTTCGGCAAGCCGATCATTCACTACGATAAATACAGCGCCGCCGCTGCTGCCTACGAAGTTCTGGCGGGCGAGTTATTGAAACGGCTCAAGCTGTAGTGGCCGACAGGACGATTCACTTATCCGTGTCTATGCCATAGTTGAGGCTCATTCGCCCCTGTTTTTGATTGCGTCCCGTGAGGAGACGCGGCTTCCTCTAGCCAGTTTTTCATTTCGGACTATTTTGCATCATGGCCAAGAAACCCATTGAAATGCTGATTGAGTCGGTGACGATGGAGTTGCCGGACACCAAAACCATTCACCTCAAATGGCCGGAGGATTACAACCCTGACTTCAAGACCGGCCAGTTCATTACGCTCGCCTGGCCGGACACGCCGAATTATTGGCGCGGCTACTCGCTCTCCTCCTGCGCGCTGGATCGCGGCTTCTTCGAAACAACGGTCAAACGCGACGGCAAGATGGGCACGCGCATTGCCGATTGGGCCAAGATGGGCGACACCATGCTCGTACTTCCGCCGACGGGCCGATTCCTTCCGGTGTATGAACCGAACAAGCATCTCATCTGCATCGCCGGCGGCTCCGGTGTGACCCCTTTCCGGGCCTTTGGTCGCGAGGCGACGCGCCGGGAGTTGGAGACCAAAATCACCGTGCTCTACAGCGTGCGCACGACCAACGACATCATCTTCAACGATGAGTTCCACCAGTTGGAAATGGACAACGCGAACTTTGATTTTTATGTGACCTGCACGCGGTTGCACCCGCAGGACGCCTGGACTGGACGGCGCGGCCGCATCGACGCCGCCTGGGTCCGCGAACATATTCACGATCCACCGAACACCATCTTCTATGCGTGCGGCCCCAATGAGTTGGTCGAATTCGCGGAGAACGTCGTGCTGCGCGACCTCGGGTTTCCCAAGGAGCAAATGAAGACGGAGAAATGGGGATGAGAGCCATTTCCTGGTTCAAGTCTCAAATACGAATTCCCTCTCCCTCGAGGGAGAGGGACCGGGTGAGGGTGAACGCGTTGGACAAGTCGAAGCCTTTGAGAACTGCCAGGGCCTCTCCCTCACCCCTACCC
>JACPRI010000464.1 GCA_016190065.1 Verrucomicrobiota bacterium | reverse complement strand
GTCCCCTTGGCGCCGAAGGCCAGCAACACTCCGAATGCACCGACGGCTCCAACGATTCCCGCGATTAAACTCCACCACATGCCTTTGGCCGGGTAGCTCCACGATGCGCCTTTGGCCAGGAGCACGGCGAGCGGGGCGAGCACGGCCGTGAGGAAGTAGGCGATGCCGACAAACAGGAACGCCTTGTAGCGCCCGTTTACCGGATCGCTCATCGCCATTTGGCCGGTGTGCAGGAAAACTCCATAGACTCCCCACGAAGCGACCGTGAGCAGAGCGAAAAAGAGCCACGCCGAGCCCGGTTGACTTGAAGAAGCTTGAGCAATCATGCGTCGAGTCTAGTGTTTGGCCAGATTGACTTCAAACGGTTTGTCAGCGAAGAAGCAGAGGCATGAACCGCATGAACTCATTCCGACTGGCGCTTCTCGGCGTTTTTCTTCTCGCCGGCTGCGCCACCTCAACCATTGAATCGCGCCGCAAGGAGCGATTCTCCGCCTATGCCGCTTTGCCGCCCGAGCAGCAACAGCTCGTGGACAAAGGCCAGATCAAGGTCGGAATGATCCCGGACGCGGTCTATATCGCCTGGGGACCGCCGACCGAAATCCTCGAGCAAGAAACGCAGCAAGGACATACCATCATCTGGATTTATTACGGGCAATGGTTGGAGGAGTCTCGCTACTGGACTTATCGCGAAATCTCCCGAGACGGTTCGACCTTTCTGGAGCGCCGTCTGGAAAGCGATTACTTTCCGCGAAGCTACATTCGGGCTGAGATTTTCTTCGTGAACGGCGCCGTGGTTCGATGGCAAACTTTACCCCGGCCGGCGTATTGAATATCGTGAGCCGCCACAAAACACAGCCTGGCCGAGCCGCAACCAAAGTAACCACGGATCACACGGATCACACGGATACGAAGAACTGGATGAACTTCCGAATCCGTGTTCATCCGTGTTATCCGTGGTTCAAAATTCCTCGCGAACGCAGGTGATGAATTTGAATTTTGAATCTGTTTCGAGTTTCGGGGAACCTTGCCTCGTTACCTCGGCTGCTACCCAAACGGAATTTTCCAAACCATCTCTCAGCGCTGCCTTTCCCGGAGCATGTCTTCGCGCCGGGCTTTGAACTCCGTTCCCGGTTTCCACTCGGGATACGTGTCTCCTTGCGCGACGCGGTAGCCCACGTTGAACAGCACCCGCAAATCCTCGACCGCGCCGGACAAGTCCCAATCCGGTTTCACTTCGTCGCTGGGCTTGTGGTAATCGCGCGTCGTGTATTCGTCGCTTTTCTGCTGACCATAGCCCGCGGGCTTGCCGATGAATTCGACTCCGGCCTTGAGATAGAGCGCGGGCACGCCGAGTTTCGCGAACTCGAAATGATCGGACCGGTAGAATCGCCCCTTCTCCGGTTCCGAATCCGGAGTGACGACGCGGCCTTGCGCCCTGGCGAAATCCTGAAGCACGTCTTCCAGCGTGGTGCTCCCATAGCCAATCACATTGATGTCGCGGGTGCGGCCCCAGGGATTGATGACGTCCATGTTCAAATTGGCGAGGGTTTTGGTCAGCGGGTAGAGCGGATGGGTGGCGTAGTATTTCGCGCCGAGCAAACCTTTCTCTTCGGCCGTTACGAAGAGAAAAAGTGTGGAACGTCTGGGGGCAGGCCTCAACTTCGTGAAGGCCTCGGCCAGTTCGATCAGTCCCGCCGTGCCGGACGCATTGTCGAGCGCGCCGTTGAAAATCTGGTCGCCGTCCATTTTTGGATTCTTCCCGAGGTGATCCCAATGGGCGGTGTAAATTACGAGTTCATTCTTCAGCTTCGCGTCTGAACCTTCCAGCAAGGCGGCAACGTTGCGGGAGGCGACTTCGCGCAGAGCCGTTTTGATGCGGAAGGTTGCTTTGCTCGCAAGCGGCACGGGCCGGAAATCCCGGCGGATCGCGCTTTGCTTCAGTGAATCGAAGTCGTGGCCCGCGGCGGCAAAGAACTTCTTCGCCTGGTCCAGCGTGATCCAACTCTCGACCGAGGCGCGGTCGCGATTCTTGTTGGGCGATTGCAGATCAAAATTCTCCCGGCTGTTGCTGCTGACGAGCACGAAATACGGGTAGCCAGCCGGGCCGGTTTCGTGAACGATGATCGCCGCGGCGGCGCCTTTGGCGGCTGCGATTTCGTATTTGTAAGTCCAGCGGCCGTAGTACGTCATGGCGCGGCCTCTGAACATTTTGTCGTCGAGTTTGCCGGGATCGTTCGGATCCGGAATGGCCGGATCGTTAATCAGCATGACAATGGTCTTGCCGCGCACGTCCACGTCCTTGAAATCATCCCAGCCGTATTCAGGCGCCACGACGCCGTAGCCCACGAAAATCATTTCCGAATCGACGACATCGACTTCCGGCACAAACCAGGGTGACCAAACCACACATTCGGCCGGAAAGGCTACCTCCGTCGTTTGATTTCCGACTCGGTACGAAAAGGAGGGCTGCGGGGTGAAACCAACCATGGGCACGTTCTGGATGTAGGTGCCGTCGGGATTTCCCGGTTTCAAACCGAGTCGTTTGCACTGTTCGATCAGGTAATTCACCGTCAGTTCCTCGCCGTGCGTGCCGGGCGCGCGCCCCTCGAATTCGTCCGACGCCAGGACCCGGATGTGCTTGAGCAATTCCTCGCTGCGGATGCTGTCGAGGGCCGCCTGTGTCTCGGCGGCCGCGGGTGTGCGCTGGTTTGCAACCTGGGCGCGACTGGGATCGACCGCAGACCAGCAACACGCCAGAAGAAGAATCCGCACGACAAAGCTTTCCATGAACCGGGTAAGGACGGATTCCACTCCGTCCCTGACTTTACTCAGCGATCGGAAGAACAAGATCAGGGACGCGGTGGAACGCGTCCTTACCAGTTCATAGTCCGTGCGCACGGCTCGAAGGCCGTGGAAGCTTCCCATGAACCCACCCCTTCGCCCCTCCCAGGAGGGGAACTTGAAACTGGGGCGACAAACGAAGCTCCCCTCCTGGGAGCGGCTGGGGGTGGGTTCATGATCACAATGCTCGGTCAAAGAATCCTGGAGCCGACTGGTCAATTCGGGTGCAAAGCGCCGATTCATATTCATTCGCAAAGCTGGTTTCGAACTTCGGAAGGATGGAGGGCAGTTCAATTGTCTTTCACCCCCGCGACCTCGACAACCGCCCACCAGACGTATTCCAGGAATTTCCCCAAGCCCGCGATCGAGATCCGCTCATCGTTGCCGTGAACTCGTGAGCTGTCGTCATCGCTGGAAACACTGCCCAGTCCGTAGGCCTGCACGCCTTTGGCGCGGAGTTGAGCGGAGTCCGTCGCGCCCACGAGCATCATCGGCAACGTCGCCGCGTTCGGGAACAATCTTTGTTGCGCGCGTTCGAGAGCGCGAAACATCTCCGTGTCGATTTTCGAGGGCGGAGTCGCCGGACGCCTGCGGCCTTCCGAGGGGACCACTTCGACGGCCGGATCGTTGATCAACTCCCGCAGCGTCGATGCGAACCGGTCGATGTCCTCGTCCGGCAGCGCCCGGACATCCAGCGTCGCGAGTGCGTCGCCAGGGATGACATTATTGCGAAATCCGCCGCGAATGATCGTCGGCGAGATGGAAGTCCGGAGCATGGAATTGTAGCCCAGGTTGGTCCTCCGAATTTTTTCTTGAACCATCGCTCCCAGCGCCGGGTCTTCAAGGTGACGGTACAGGAAGGCTTCCTCCGGCGGGCTGATCTTGGCGAGCCGCGAAAAGAATTCGCGCGTGGTGTCATTCAGACGCATGGGAGGCTGCCAGGTCCCGACTTTCGCCACGGCAGCCGCCAGATGGACGATGGCGTTGTCGGGTCTGGGCCTCGAGCCGTGTCCGCTCGTGCCTTTGGCGGAAAGCAGAATCGGACGCGGCACCTTTTCGGTTGTCGCGACGCCGACATACTGGACCTGGCCCTCTCTGGCAAAGATTCTGCCGCCTTCGTTGAGCGCGAATTCGCATTCGATCTTGTTCCAGTGCCGCGCGACCATGAAGTCGATGCCGACGTGCGTCGTGCCCTCCTCTCCGGCTTCCGCGAGAAAGATCACATCGCGCTCCAGCGGGACCTTCAGCCGGTGGAGCAGGAGAAAGATTTCCAGGCAGACACTGGTCATTCCTTTGTCGTCCGAAGCGCCGCGGCCATACACGTAGCCGTCCTGGATGATCCCGCCAAACGGATCGACCGTCCATTGGCTCCGCTCGACACCGACGACGTCGAGGTGTCCCATCAGGAGCAGCGGTTTCTTTTTCCCGTTCCCCTTGAAGCGCGTGACGAGATTGCCTCGGCCGGGCTCCAGTTCGAGAATTTCCGAGGCGATGCCCTCGCGCGCCAGGATGGTCTGGAGATACTGCGCGCCTTTGGTTTCGTTGCCCGGCGGATTGCTCGTATCGACTTTGATGAAATCCGAGAGGATCCGGACCGTCTCGTCTCGTGCGGCGGCGAAGTCCGGAACCGCAGCGGAACTCGAGTGCGCGAACGAGGCGGCTTCGGCAAGCAACCCGAAAATCAGCGTCAGGAACAGTCTCCGCTGCTGTTGGATCAAGCGGGACGGAGCACGCTGATTTTCTTCCTCTCCCCGCGCCCCCTCTCCTCCCTTGGCAGGGAAGAGAGGGAGATATCCAAGCGCATTCTTCAGTTTCATTAGTTTCATTCTTGAATTCAACAGCGTTGGTGGGCAAAGCACCGCCTGATCGAAGATCGAATCCGGATTGAGTCAGTCATGCGCGCGTCGGGACAATGAAACGCATAATCCGGCTCGAACTTCAAGCAGCCCGTGAAAGGCACCTCGTGTTCGCCGTCTTTCACAGAAGATAACCCAGATAACGAAGTCTTCGTTGTCTTTGTTTGCTTCTGTAAAAAGTCCCTCAGCGTGGGAATAAACAGGTTGGCTTCAGTTCTTGAATCACGGCGGCTTAGATCAACACTTTGTTCGGCCTTAAGTCTCTTCAGCCGCCGCCGAATTCGTGCCCGTCAGGTCGATCGGGAGCAGCACTGTGAAGGTCGCGCCGTGTCCAGGCCGCGATTTGACTTTGATTTTGCCCCGATGTGCTTCCACGACTTTGGCCACGATGGCCAGACCCAGCCCCGTGCCCGTGCTTTTGGTCGTGCTCAGCAAGGAGGAAAAGGCCCGCCGCCGCTGTTCCGGGGTCATGCCTTGCCCCGTGTCTTTGAAATCAATCGCGACATGAGTCGGCGCGGGACTCCGTCGGGGCAAGCGCAAGGATCGGGTAATGATCGTCAGCTTGCCGCCTTCGGACATGGCTTCCACCGCGTTGAGGGTCAGATTGAGAAAGGCTTGCTCGATCTGCGTGGCATCCGCCATGACGCGCGGCAAATCCGGGTCCAGCCGCCGGAGGAGTTGAATCTTCTGGTTGGTCAATTTGTGGCGCGTGAGCAAGCCGAGATCGTCGATCAATTGATTCAGGTTCACCGGCGTCAATTGCGGCTCCGCGCTGCGGGCGAAGTGGAGGATTTGCTCCATGATTCTGTTCAGGTGATCCATTTTGTCGGCGATCACCCGGGCATCCTTCGCGCGCGGGTCGGCCGCCGGGAATTGCAGGTCGAGCGAGTGATAGAGCATTTTCATCACCGTGAGCGGATTGCGGATTTCGTGCGCGACCTCGGCGGCGAGCAGGCCGATGGCGGAAAGCTTTTCGTTCTGGCGCAACTGCTCTTCCAGATCGACCACGCGTTCGTAGAGCCGCGCCTTTTCGATGGCGATGGCGGATAAGTCCGCAAGCGCCGAGAGAATTCGCACTTCTTCGTTGGAGAAACTGTGCGGCTGCCCGGTATAGACATTCAACGCGCCAATCGCTTGCCCGCTGAACACGAGCGGCGCGCTCAGGAGGGAAATCAATCCTTCGCGGCGGGCCACTTCCACATTTTGGTAGCGGCTCGAAGTCTGGACGTTCTCGACCTGAATGGGCCTTTGGCGGCGGACCACGATGCCGACAAGACTTTCAGTGGCGCTCAGCCGCGGTTTGCCGAGGTAATCCGCGCCGGCGCCAAAGCTGGCGCGGAGGTCGAGCCACTCGCGCGTTTCGTCGAGCATGAGCAGCGAGCACATCTTGGCGTCCATGAGCACGCAAGCTTCGCGGGTGATGACCTGGAGCGCTTCGTCCAGGTGCAGCGCTGAGCTGATGGTTTGGCCGACGCGGATGAGCGACTCGAAGAGGCGGGCCTTGACCCGGAGTTGTTCATAAAGCCAGGTGTTGCGGATAACCAGCGCGGCCTGCAACGCCAGGTCTTGGAGCAGTTGTTCGTCCTCCTTGGTGAACGCATCCGGCTTGTTCGAGTCCACGTTCAGGATGCCGCGGACCTCGCCATTGACCTCCAGCGGCACGGCCAGTTCGGAACGCACGTCCGGGCGGACCGCGATGTAGCGCGGGTCGCCGGCAACGTCGCCCACACGCGCGGCTTTGCCATGCCTGGCGACCCAGCCGGTGATGCCCTCGCCGAGGCGGAGCTTGAGCGCGGCGGCGTCGGGAGGAAGGCCAAAGGAGGCTTCGATTTCGAGGAAGCGCGTGGTGGGATTAAACAACGCCACCGAACCGCTCGAAGCGCGCATCAAACGGACCGCTTCGCCCAAGATCAATTTCAACGCCTCGGCCGCGTCCAGCGAAGAATGAATGACGTTGCTGACCTGGTGCAGCAACTTCAGCCGTTCGTAGCGTCCTTTGAGGTCGTCCGGTTCGGGATGCACGGACAGAGTAGAACAGAACTCGGTGGCGAGGTCGAGGCGGGAGGCTTTCGGTGCGGCAGGCGTTGGAGCGTCGCAGCGTTGAAGCGTTCAATGAGCTGAATGAGTTTACAAACGCGGAGCATCAAAAGGGGGAATAGACGCGAATTTCACGAAATTGGCACGGATGGGAAAGGGAAGGAACTGATTCGCGAGAATTCGCGCAATTCGTGTCACCTTCCTTCTCCGACTTGCTTGAACAAGCAAGCAACCGGCTAGTTAAATTTAGTTTCCCTGGCGCCCCTATTCGTAGCGGAGCGCCTGGATCGGATCGAGCTTGGCGGCTTTGAAGGCGGGGACCAATCCGGCCAGCACGCCGACCAGCGCGCTGAACGCAAACGCCAGCGCCATGGAGTTGACGGTGATGACCGGCGTGTTTTCCGTCGGCGACAGCACGGTGAGGACGTTCACCAAACCGTAGGAAGTGACCAGCCCGGCCAATCCGCCGATCAGGGCGATGACGACGCTTTCGATGAGAATCTGGATGAAGACATCGACATGCGTCGCGCCGATGGCCTTGCGGATGCCGATCTCGCGAATCCGTTCCGTGATGCTCGCGAGCATGATGTTCATGATCCCGATGCCGCCGACCAACAGGCTGATGGCGGCGATGAAGCCGCCGCTCATGCGCGCATTGCGAATCGCGGTCGTGATGTTCTCGGACCAATTCTCCTGGGTTTGGAAGGAGAAGTCCTCGATTCCCTTGTGCGTGTGCATCATGACGTTTTTGGCCTGCTGCAACGCGGGTTCCAGCATTTCGATGTCCGCCACTTTGATGTACAGGCTGGAAAGGCGGGGATCCGGAATGCTGTTGGTGCCGGAGCCGCCGGAGCGGAACTTGATCCACATGGTGTTGAGCGGAATGTAGATCGTCGAATTCTTCATGCTGTACACCCAACTGTTCTGCCCACCGCGGCTGCTGCCCCAGCCTCGGCGGCGTTCCGGGCCGGTCTGGACTTGTTTCGGCTGGTCTTTCTCGAGTTCGCGCAATTTGCGTTCCTGCTCGCCTTCGTAATGCTGGAACAGGCCGATGACGCGGAAGGGTTGATTGTTGATGTTGATATACTCGCCGATGGGGACGATCTCTTGGCCAACTTCCTCGGGTGAACCGAAAAGTTGATCGCGAATGCTCGTGCCGATCACACAAACGTTCCAGGCGTTTTCGTCGTCGATCTCATTGAACATCCGTCCATGTTCCAGGACGTGCTGGTTCATTTCCAGCGCGCTCGGCCAGGTGCCGATCAGATTTGCCCGTTCGCGAAGCGTCCGGGTGCCATGCGTGATGAGAGTGCTGCTGCGACCGCCCCAGCCACCTCCCGGCGAGACACGCATTTCCGGCGCGACGAGCTTGATCAACGGCGCGCTCCGCCGCAGAGCATAAACATCGTGGACGGTGCAGCCGACCGCTTGATCTTCGAGGTGACGCTGGTGGGCGGGGATGTCCTGTTCCTCGACGCGGACCTTTTCCAGCCCGCCGATGGCAATGAGGGCTTCTTTCATCCCGTTTTCCATGCCTTTGACCAGGGCGGACATCGCGACCAGGCTCGACACGCCGAGAATGATGCCGAGCATGGTGAGCAAGGAGCGGAATTTGTGCGCCCAGATTTCCTTAAAGCCGATGGAGATGGCGTTTAAAATGTCCATTGGGTGGGTTCCGTTGATTCAGAAAGATTCGAACGTTGGCCTTTCATACAGGGCAAAGCCCGGCCAGTTTCGGATCCAACTGTTTGGCAATTTTTCCGTCCCGAATCTCGATGCGCCTTGGCGTCACGGCGGCAATGTCCGGATCGTGAGTGACCAGGGCAATGGTCCGGCCTTCCTGGCTCAGCTTGCGAAACAATTCCAGGATCGCGTGTCCGGTGTGCGAATCCAGGTTTCCCGTCGGCTCGTCCGCAAAAACGATCTTCGGGTTGTTGACCAGCGCGCGCGCGATGGCGACGCGTTGCTGTTGTCCGCCGGAAAGCTGCAGGGGCCGGTGTTTCGAGCGATTCTCCAGGCCGACCAATTTGAGCGCATCCAGGGCCCGGTTCTTTCGCTCGCGGTTTGGGAGACCGCTATAGACCATCGGCAACTCGACGTTCTGCAAGACGCTCAGTTTGGGAAGCAGGTTAAAGAACTGGAACACGAAGCCGATCTTTTGATTGCGGATGCCGGCCAACTGCCTGGATGAAGCGTCGTGGATCATGACGCCGTCGAGTTGGATCGTCCCCCGGGTCGGCGTGTCGAGACAGCCGAGGATATGCATGAGGGTCGATTTGCCGCTGCCGGACGGGCCAATGATCGAAATGAATTCGCCCGCCTGAATATCGAGCGAGACGTCATCCAGGGCGCGGATTTCCTCACCGCCGAGGTGATAGATTTTGCTGACGTTGCGAAGTTTGACAAGAGCCACAGGGCGAAGATCAGGTTTCGGATTGTTCAGCGCGGAAAGCCAACGGAGGTCGTGGGGCGCGCGCTGTTCATGCTGGTTCCACCCGGTCGCGGCGCGCCGCCGGCGCCAGTGGGCGATCCCCGCGGGGTGCCGCCGTCCGGCTTCTGCGACCCGGAAGATCCTCCGCCTGGGCGTTGGGTGGGAGTTCCGTTTCGATCCGAAGAGGGCGATCGAACACCGGCGATTCCTTCGGTTCGAGGACCCAATGGGCCCGTCGCGGCTCGAAATCCCTTGTCCTCCAGAGAGACGATTTCGCCAGCCTTCAGCCCGCCGAGCACTTCGGCGTAATCATAATCCGCGATTCCGAGTTGAACGGTCCGTCTCTCGAATTTGTCGTCTTCCTCCGATTTCTTCACGAGGACAAATCGTTCGCCCTGCTCGGTGAACACGGCGGCCAGCGGCACGGCCACGGCGTTCTCCGAGGAAGCGACGGGGATGGACAGATTGGCGGTCATACCGGGTCGGACGCGAGGATCGATTTCCCTCTCGTTGATCCGAACTCGGGCGGGGTATCCCTTGATGCTGTTCTTGATTGTGGACTGCGGCGCGAGGCGTTCGACCACGCCCTTTGCATTCAAGCCGGGAACAGATTCGACCGAGATTGCGACCTCCTGGCCCACGGTCAGGCGCGTCACGTCGGCTTGATTCACGTGGGCGTTGACAACCATGTTGTTGAGGTCGGCAATGGTCAAAACTTCGGTCCCGCTGTTGAATCCTCCGGAGCCGGACACGGCCTGGCCGACCGAAACGGGCCGCGTCAAAACCGTGCAATCGAAGGGGGCTTCCACGCGCGTTTTCTTGAGGCGGTCTTCCAGAAGGTTGAGATTCTTTTGAGCGCGTTCGAGGGAATTCTTGGCGAGCTCGAACTCGGTTTTCGTGTCTTCGTACAGTTCTTTGGAGATCAACTCCGCTTCGTACAGCTCCTTGGCGCGTTCGTAATTCCGCTCGGCCTTTTCCAGTTGGAGTTTCGCGCCATCGATCTCCGTCTCCCGGGATTGTTTCTCGATCTGCAAATCGGAGTCGT
>JACPRI010000462.1 GCA_016190065.1 Verrucomicrobiota bacterium | reverse complement strand
TTTGCTCATAGACTCGTTGCGTGTCCCATGTGGGACAAGTTCCACGTGAAACACGCTCGCGTGCTTCACGCCATTGTTGCTGCTCGCGCTGGTGCCGTTGGTGGTCCTCTTTGGTGAACAACGGTGGGTTCCATTTGATCGTGGTGCGCCCACAAATCGCGCAGACGAATTGATCTCGGCGCTCTTCGGACTCCGTCACGTGCTGACAGGAAGTGCAGAACCAGTAGCCGGTCACGCACACATCGACCAGGGAGAGCCGAGCGCGGATCTCCCGGAGTTTATCCTGGTTGAAGAGCCGCATACGCCTCCTTGGGTTGAAGATTGCCGTTCGCATCCCAGCCGAGCGCGGCCAGTTCCTCCGGTCGAAGCAGAGCCGCGACCTTGCGCCGCACCTGTCCACCACGCCCAGGTTTGTTGGCCAGCACTTCGTACAGGTGCCGGTAACTGACGCCGGCCTGTTCGGCCAACTTCTTGACGGTCCAACTCGACTGCGCGAGCAACCGGAAAAATTCCTCATTACGCGACTCGCTTTTCATGTCTGGACTCCAGACTGGCGGTCCGCGAGGGGCGCGCACGGCCGGAGAGAAGCCCCGGTCTCTCCGGCCGCCCCGCTCCCTGGCGCCTTGGTCGTCACCGAAAAAGGGGCCTCACCAGAGACCAGGTCTGCCGGTGGCAGTTGGTCGGCAGTCCCCTGCTCTGGTGAGGCGGGTTGGGCGGTGAAGGGTACACCGCTGGGCGCGTGGCTAGCGCCCGGGGGAAGTCCACCAGGTTCGGGTGGAATTGCCGGACCAGAACTGGGCGTGGAGGGCACCGCAGTTCCGCAGCTCTCCGGCAAAATGGGAGATTTGTACTTCACCACCGCCCAGCACCCGACGCGAAAACTTTCACCGTCCGGCGTGCGAGGCCGTTCTGAGTTGGGATGGCTGACGACGCCATAGGAACTGATGCCGATCGATCCCGGCACAATGGTCCAACCGCGGTCCAGGTGCTCATTGACTTGGTCCCGGAGGTCTCTGAGCGAAGTGGCTGTAATCAGGTGTTGCATTAGTCTTTCACAGAAATGGCTTGGCTTCCTCCTCAGCCGTCTTCTCCACGGCATGCACGATTTCGTAGAGCGGTCCCTTACGCGGGTCCCACCCGTCCGATCCTTCTGCTTTCCAGCGCTCGAATTCTTCGTCGCTGACGGCTTGATAACCCAACGGATGGAAATCCAGGTCCACACTCCAGCAGGCCACGGGATTGCGTCGCCCGAACAAGCGCGTGGACTTGCGTTCCTCGATCCAGTAGCGATTTTGCGCCATCTGTTGGCGCACATCGTTTCGGCCCAGAGGCAGAGACCGGCCTTGTTTCCTTAAATGCGCTTCCAGCGCTCCGGACAACGCGCCGTAGTCAAAGTGCAAAACACAGGTCCACCATTCGCCCTGGCGCGGGGCGTCCGGTGGATGGGGCTTTTTCTCTTTAGAGACATTGAAAATGCGGCGCAGTTCCTCGCGAGTTTTCCCGAACACCTCCAGGGTGTGGGCGTCGCAAATCTCTTTCCAAATCTGGTTGATGTTGAGGTCACTGGTGACCTGGGCAAAGGCTTTCAACGTGTGCGTGATCATCCACGTTTGAAACTGCTCCAAATCCGTGGCGGAATGCGACTGGAGCATCGTGGCCAGCGCGACAAAGGCGGCATAACCAACTCCGTGCACTTCCATGGAACGCTTGTCTGCCATGCTCAGTTCCGGGAGAGCACACCAGGCCTCCCATTGCTTGAACGTCGACTGGACGAACGCCGCGCGACGGCACAACACATAGCGCCCCAGGCAAAAAAAAATCGCTGATGCTCCATCAACCACGGTTTGAAGCTGACCTCGGTGGCTTGCTCGATCTCTCGGCGTTTCTGCGCGGAAACATGGACCTGGGGAAACCGCTGGTGTGTGGCGCTGTCATGACTGGTCGCCTCGCCCGTGATCAAGGCATTGGTCATAATCTTCCGCCGCGTCTCTCCTTGCTTCTTCATGCTCGAATCGCGGTTGTAGAGCCGTTTGATGAAATCCACCTTGGACGCATCCAGGGTGTATTGATACTCCTCAAACCAGATTGGCAGATTACAGTACTGTTGGGCCGTGATCTGGAGGCCCACCTTCGAGCTGTCCGGGAGGTTCACGCCTCCTTCCCGGGCAAAGCCCCACAGGGCCATGAGCCAGCCCGCGAACGTGGATTTGCCGCTGCCGCGCGCTCCGGGAACCCACAGCCCCGGAAACCAACCCTCCCGTTCCATGAACTCCGGGCCGGCGGCAAACCCGATCACTGCTCCTAACGCCAGAAACCCTTCAAACCCTCCCAGCGTTTGCTTCATCGCAAAGCTCAATTCCTGGAAGAGCCCTCGAATGGCTTCTGGATCGTCCGGAACGTTCTCCACCAACTCTAGGCGGCCCTGCGCTTCTACTCGAAGCCCGAGCATGGGATGCCATTGCGGCCGGCCCAGCGCGAAGGATTCCCCTTCCCGGTCCGTCTCGCTCATCAAGTAACCCACGCCGCCATGCCAGAAGATCCCATCTTCGTCCGGTGGTAACATCTGCCCGACCTCCATGGGGGTCTGCGGATCGGTAATCGCGCAATCGACCGCCAACCAGAATTTCGCGTCGTAATGCCAGCCAAAATGTGCCAGTTGGTACACCTGAAATCCCCGCACCAATTGATTCAGATCGTGCCGCAGAAATCCCAGTTCCGTTTCCCCGGTCATCCAAGTGAAAGGACCTTGATTGCAGGTCCATTCCTTGAAATCGCGCGGCGCCGTCAAGGAATGGGTGTCCAGGGGAATCAGCTCGGTCCGGTCCCCATGAATGGTCGAAAGCCGCACCATGCGATCACGCTGCCGGTTGAGCTTGACCAGCATGAAATGCGCTTCGACTTTGAAATCCGCCACGGGCCTGGGCGCTCCGGTGAGATATTCCTCGAAGAAAACCAGTTGATCACGGCACACTCGGCCCAGTTCCCCCTCGGTTTCTGCTCCAGCTTGAGCCGCTTCCTGGGCCGTCTCAAGCTGCTGGTACCAGACTCGGTCCAGACGTGGAGGCACACGACGATAGTACCAACCGATCACACTGCGAAATTGCTTGGCCAGCGCGCGAGCCCGGCTGGCAAAGAGCCAGTCCGTGGCACGGCCCAACCGCTCAAATTTCCGCGCCAGTTTTTCTTCCCGCTCTCCCCCAAATGGCAGTTTCGGCTGATACCAAATCCGAGCCACACTCGTTTTGATGATCCGCTCCTCTTTCGGATCGAATACTGCCAGTTTTCGAAAATCTCCGGGCGCGGGCGCTTCTTCGATGACCTTCAGGAACTGCTCGCGGATTTTGGGCAACGGCAATCCTCCCGCCGTAAGCCGGGCCAGCGCGCCATCCCAATCGGCTTTCCCATTTTCATCCCGCCATTCCTTCGGCAGGGTCGCGACCCGACCGTCATAGCCGCGGCTTTTCAAAAGCCTGGCCAAATACCGCGCCCAGATTTCAGTCTGGAGCCGCTTGCGCGGATCCGCCTTATACGAAGGCAATCGCGGATCGCCCTTTTCCTCGTTGTCGAAGGCCACGACCACCTTGCGGGCACCGACCGCTTTCAACCAGCGAAACAACTCCCATTGCAGGTCGGAATTCTTCGACATGGTGATCCCCGGAATCGAGCAGACGCCCAGGGTCGATTTCTGGCCGTGCACGAACACGGCGTACAAAGCCGCCGCTTTGAATTCTCCTTCCGTGATGACAACGGTCTGGAATTTTTCCGGCTCCAAGTTTTGCGGACCGCGTGGCACGTACAAGCGGACCCGCAGCCCCTTGGCCATGCCCTTGTGCGGACGCAGATGCATCAGCTTCCCCCCAGCATCAAAGTACGGAATCAAAATCGGGTGCGTCCAGCCCCAGTCGAATTCGGATTCCTCGCCATCACTGGCGGCTTTGCGTTTGCCGATGATCCCCCAGCCAGAGAATTGGGCGTTGGGTTTGGCCCCGGACGCATCCAGCTTAAACAGTCCCACCTCAAGCAGGCTGGCTGGTGGAAATTCGTTGAGCAACGCCAAGAGCAATTCGCGGTGACTCTCCAGATTCGATTTGAATCCCAAGGCCCGCGCGACCTCCGGCACCAAACCTCGTTTCTGTTGCAACTTCTGGAGATCGTTCGTTTCGAGCGTCAAGGCTCGATGGAATTGATGGAGGGCGCGTAAGCCGCGCTCGGTTGGATCTGCTTCACTGAGCGCACCCGTTTCCTCCGAGACCTCGTTGAAGCCCGCTGGATTCGTGGGGAGGTCTGCGATCTGAGAGATAGACGCTTCCAGCCCGGAGGTGCCGGCCAGAAGCGTCTCCGTTGGTTCCCCACCCCCTTCGGCCTCGTCGTCCGGAAGAGGCGATTCATCGTTCTCCTCAGCACGGGCGTCCGGATCGTCCGACTCTGGAGAGGGCATTCGCTCTGCGTTTTCGGACGCGGCGTCATCCGGCGTGTTGCCAGGTGATTCTTCCGGCAAGTTCGCCGGCGGTTGATCGGTGTGTTGGCCGGTAGCATCAGTGCATTTTGGCTCGCGGTACACTCCCGCCTCCTTCAGCCAGACTACCCAGGCGTCCTTCCGGGGCAGGCATAACTGTTTCGCAAGGAATCCCGCCTCATCGAGCGCCTCGCCACCGGTTGAGCACGGCGGACCGCGTCGTCCGCCTGCGTAAAAGCATTTGAACAGGTCCACTCGGTCCTTGGCTTGAAAGACGGAGGCCGCCTTCTGTCCGCAGAAGGGGCACTTCAACTTGTTCCATTGTTCCCCTGGATTCCGTGGCCCCAAACCGCGTTGCGTCAGCAGCGTCTTCAACGGCAATCGTTGCCGCGCTTGGTGTGTCGCCACCTGACCGTCCATATCAAACGCTGGCGAACTCCGCCGGACACGGTGGCTTGGGCAAGGGCAGGATGGCCAGGACATCCTCCGACACCAGTCGGGGGAAACTGCGGCTGCCCGTCGAGGAATTCAGCCAGCGGAATCGAATCTTGCCCGCAGTCCGCTCAGGATGATTCTCCAGCGGGATCAATCTGCGCCGGACCGAGTCCGTGGATTCAACCAGGTAGCTGGCCGCCTCGTTGATGGTCGTGTACGGCATCTGGAGCCACGCCAAGGATTCCGGCTCGCAGGGAAGAGGCTTCATGGTCCGAGCCTTTCAGCAGTTCGCGGGTTTTCCTGGAGCGGAACTCGCTTGCCCGCGAAGGGCTTCAAGAATACCCGCACGGCCTGGTTGATGATCCGGGAGCGGTTACTGCGAGGTTGGAGTTCCTGCATCTTGCCCAGAAGTTGGGCGACGTCGGCGGCGGGTTGAAAAGTGATAGTGCGCGTTTGGCGTCGTCTCATAGACGCAACGAATAAGACATGTATTCTTAACTGGCAATAAAAACGTAAAAATATACTTGCGCGTTGTAAGACAAAATGCGAGATTCCCCTTGACCCAGCGAGCGGGCGTGCACGTGAAAAAGTTTCGCCCCACGATCCCCCTCGAGGCCTGAACTGAACCTCAAAACAACCCAAACAAACCTATGACGATCACCTTCCGCCCCACCGGCGATATCAACGATCTCCTGGAGTTGGCCATGAAAGCCACGGGCAAGACCCGAACCGACCTGATCAACGCCGCTCTTCGGACCGCCTTACCCATCCTGGCTCGCCAGTTGGTCCAGGAACAACGGCAGGCGGCCGAAGAACTGCTCAAACTTGCCGCCGCTAAGGAGGCGCAGGGGACCGAGGCCCCCTCCCCGGCGAAGACGAAATCAAAATCGGCCTTACCACTTCGTAAACATCAACGAGACGATAATTGAATGGAGTCAATCGAAGCGCCTTCACCGTCTGCTTGTCGAGGAATATGATCTCGGGAACCAGATCGTCGAACACCAATACTTTGCCCGCTTCCGTGAACGGCGCCGCTTCGTTGAACCGTTTCACGGTTTCGGAATCCGTGAAGACAATTTTGAACCGCGAAGTTTCAAAGAAATAGAATGCTTTCATCCCACTCATTCCATTACTCATCATTGGATTATTTTAGCAGCCCTGTTTCGCTCCCCGTCGTGGGGGCTTCTCTCTAAAGAACTTACAACTCCTATGTCAACGCAAATTCCTGCTCAGAAGCCTTCGGTCGGCCAGAAGAAAGCCAGCGTCACCTGGAATCGGGTTGCTCCCGGCATTTATCGCCACGAGCCCACTGGAGCCTATTACGAGCGATCCAAGATCAATGGCTCATACACGTTCCGAAAACTCGAAGCCCATCGCCTCGGTCCCGCGAAAGAAGAACTCGCTGCCAAGCGCACCAAGCGCATTCGCGTGGCGCTCGGAATCGAGCAAGAGGACAGTGAAATCATGAAGCGGCGCGTGGGAGAAATCCTTGACGCCTACGAGAAGGACGACTGCCCCTATCGCGGGCTCCGCCCACGGTCGGGGCGAAGCCTGCTTCAGACCAAAGCGTTTATTCGGATGCTTCGTCCGTGGTGGGAGAGTTACGTGGTTTCACAGATTTCCTTGGACCATGTGCGGCGATATGCCCGGTGGCGCTTCGAGCACGCCAAACGCGGAACTGGTCGCCGAGCGGTGGACCTCGAATTGGTCACGCTCGACAATGCTCTGAAGTTTGCGGGTGTTTCGCCCAGTCCGCTGGAAGGCCGAGAAAAGTTTTCAAAGACCCAAATCCACAGCCGCGACTGCGCTCCCAAAGATTGCGACCAGTTCCACGATCTCGCGAAAGAACTCTTGAGCGATCGGCGCTCGGAAGTGCTCGGCTGGCAATTTTTGTTCGAGGGCTTGACGGGCTGCCGGACCAATGAGATTTGCCAACTCCGCATTGATGCCAAGAGCCGGGATGTTTCGGGCTTCATTGAGGAAGACCGCTGGCTGTGGCTGAAGCGTAGCAAGGGTGGGGTGAATCCGTTCGTCGTCTTGTCTGATCGTCCGGAGCTTCTGGAATGCATCAAGGCGCACCGGAACTGGCACGAAGAACGGTATCCAGATTCGCCTTGGTATTTTCCCAATCGGGACGACCATAGTAAGCATGTCGATTTCGCCAGTCTCTCTCATCGACTGGTTTTTCTCCGAAAAACTCTCAATCTCCACCGGATCACCAGCCACGGTTTGCGTGCGTTCTATGTGACTGTGCGCCGCTCTCAGGGGATCGCGGACGGACAAATTGCCGCGGAGATCGGAGATAAGACCGTGTCACTGATGGAGACCACTTACGGCGCGGTGCCGGCATCCTGGCGCGGTGGCCAGACTGAAAGTTTCCTCCCCAAGACGGGAGATCCCGCGTGGATCGCCTGGCTCAAATAGAGCAACCCGCCGAGCGACAAAAAACAGCAAGAAGATTTCGAGTGTATAACTAATGTATAATAGCCAATTCTCGCAGTTTGTCGTCTTTTGTAACTCCTTGAGGAACTGGCGCGTCCGGCAGGACTTGAACCTGCAACCTTCTGATCCGAAGTCAGAAGCTCTATCCAATTGAGCTACGGACGCAGCCTTGAATTTGAAATCTGAAATCTCAAATTTGAAATCTTTGGTGGGGTGGCTGACGGGATTTGAACCCGCGACAACCAGATCCACAATCTGGGGCTCTAACCAGGCTGAGCTACAGCCACCAACCGGGGCGGAAAACTAGGTTCGTTTCCCTCAGGCGTCAAGCCTTCACCAGCTTGCCCCGGCGCCGACGCTGCTCGCGGCGGGCCAATTCCTTCGCCTTCGCCCAACCCTCCAGGCCGTTGGCATCCGATTCCGCGGCGCCCGCGGTTTCAGCCGCCCGAATTTCCGCCGCCAGCTTGGTCGAGGGAACGAAAGCAGGATGGTCCGCCTCGTCGAATCCTGAGATGGCTTCGAGATCTTCCAGTTCGAGTTCTCCAGCGTGCGTTTCCAGAAGTCCTTTCAGGAGCCGCAGGATCCGGTTCGTCATGTGGGCCCGCAAGGTCTCAGGCTCTAGATGGCTGATCTTCCCTTGTTTCAACAATTTCAGCAGCGGTTGCGCGATGACCGTGTCGCCCACGTGGAGCAGTGACTCGGCCGCATCCAGAACCACCAGAGCCGACGAGTCCATCAGATCGCAGCGCAACACGTCCCGCGACCTTGGGTTGCCTTGTCCGGCCAAGGCGTGAGCCGCGGCACGCCGAATCACGTGATTCCGGCTGCTCAGAGCCGCGACGAGCGCGTCTTCCGGACTGCTTCCAATTTCCATCAACGCATCCAACGCGGATTTTCGGACGGTGGAATCGGCATTTTCAAGCGCCTGGGCCAGCGCATCGACGTCTCGCGCGCCTTTGACCTGGCCGACCGAGACCGCCGCCTTGCCCAAACCGTCCTGCATTTCCTTGAGTGTTGTGGCCAGCGGCTTGATGACGCGCGAATCGCCGATCCTGCGCAAGACATCCTTGGGGTTCTTGAAGACGTTGCCACCGGCGTTTTTCAAGGCGGAAACGAAATGCGGCACCGACGTTCTGGCTCCTTCGGTTTTCCCCCATTCCGGGTCGATTTTCCATAAGGCGTCCACGAGCGGCTCAATTACCGAGTGGCCCACGCGCACGAGGACCGCGGCCGCCGTCTCCCGGATCGAAGCGTCTTTGCTCTTCAGCGCTTGGACCAGCGGCTCAATGATGGTATTGCCGATCCGGACCAGCGCCGCAGACACCGCGTTGCGCGCTTTGTCGTCGCCGCGTTGAAGCGCGTGAATCAGGGGTGCCAAAGCTCGAGGGTCACCGATCTCTCCCAAGGCCGAAGCGGCGGCTTCTTGCACGCTGCCGTTTGGATCCGCGAGCGCGGCGAAAAGAGGCTCGAGCGCCCGCGTGCCACCCACCTGGCCGAGCACAGTCGCCGAGGTCCTTCGAAGCCGCTCGTCGTCGCCCTTCAAGGTTTCGATGACGGCGGGCACGGCTTCTCTCGCCGCCGCGGACTGGGCCCAGTTAGGATCGATCTTCCAAAGCACCTCGATGGCCGCTTCTCGGATTTCGTTTTCCTTGAGCGCGGCAATGAGCGGGTTCAGGGCCGCGCGGCCAATCCGGACCAGCGCGGCGGCGGCGGTTTCGCACACGCGCGGCTTCCCGTTTTTCAATCGGTCGATCAAGAGCGGGATCGTCCGCGCGCCAATGCGCACCAAGCCAGCCGCCGCCGATTCTCTGGCTCCGGAGTCCCCTTGATCCAGCACCACCAACAGCTCACGCAAAGCCTCATCCGTGGCGATTTCTCCCAAAGCGACCGCCGCCGTCTCCCGCGCCGTCACGTCTCGATCCGATAACATCACGCCGAGCGGCTGGACGGCCGGATTTCCGATTTGCACCAGCGCAGACGCCGCCGCCAGGCGCGCCTCGGCATGTTTGCCTTTGAGCGCTGCGACCAGCGGTCGAACGGCCGGGTGGCCGATTCGTACCAAAGAAGCGACGGCGGCTTGACGAACGCGAGGGTTGAGGTCCTTGAGGGCGCCCATCAGCGATTCCACCGCATGCGCATCGGGCAGTTCGCCGAGTTTTTTCGCGGCTGCCTCGCGCACTTTCCAATCGTCATCCTTAAGTTGACGCGATGTCCACCAGAGCATTCCGTTCTTTCCGTTGATTCACGCTTTTGGACCGGATTTGACAGGCCAAATCCAATAATCGGCGAGAAAATGATCTAACCTTAATCAATAAGCGCAACGCAGAATGTTAAGTCAAGCGCACAAAGAGATCGAAATCGACTTTGGCAGCCCCATATAATGCCTCTCATGAAAACGGATTGGGATGTGCTCGTGGAAGGATTTCTCGGCCATCTGGAAGAACTGAAGGAGCAGGGGGTTCGTTTCCTGCCTGTCGCCCCGCAGACTCTGGCGGCCCTGGAGGCTCTTTCCTCGAAGGCCCGCCCTCTTCCGCCGCCTTCACGCACTCGGATTGATCCGGCTCCGGCGTTGCTTCTCACGCCCGAAAAGGCCCAGGCGGCGGTTGCGAGAATCGAAGGCAGTCCTGTGGCGCCCCTCGTTCCGGGCGCCGCCAACTTGTCGGCGGTTGACCAGCACACCAGGGCCGCGGCCATGGCGGAGCTGCGCGGGCGCGCGCTCGTTTGCCGGAAATGTCCTCACCTCGCCCAATCACGGAAGAACGTCGTCTTTGGGATCGGCGACATTCATTCGCCGCTCATGTTCGTCGGAGAGGCTCCCGGCGCGGACGAAGACGCGCAAGGCGAACCGTTCGTCGGCGCGGCGGGACAGTTGCTGACTCGGATGATTCGAGCGATGGGTTTTTCGCGAGAGACGGTTTATATCGCCAACATTCTCAAATGTCGTCCGGATACACCGGGCCAGTCGTTTGGCAATCGCAAGCCCACGGCGGAAGAAATGAAAACCTGCGCGCCGTATCTCCTCGAACAAATCGGGCTGATTCAACCGAAAGTCATCGTCGCACTCGGAGCCACGGCGGTCGAAGGGCTGCTCGGCCGACGCGAAGGGATCTCAAGGCTTCGCGGACACTTCCAGGATTTTCGCGGCACTCCGGTGATGCCCACCTACCATCCGTCCTATCTTTTGCGGAGCGAATCGCTGGCCGTAAAGCGGCAAGTGTGGGAAGACATGCTCCAGGTTCTCGAAAAGCTGAACGTCCCCATCACCGAGAAGCAACGGAACTACTTTTTGAAGGCCAGTGCCTAAAGCGGTATTGACTCCCGTCAAAGCAAGCCGCCTTGGACGCCGCCATGCTGTTCCGGCACCTCGGATAGTGCAATGGGCAGGATATGAATCGAAGGACCTTTCTGAAAACATCAGCCGGCGCCGGCGCCTTATGGCTGGCTACACCGACCGCCCCGAGCGCGGAAGCGAGTTCTGTTCCGGGCGATTCTGAACTTCTGGCCCGCGCCAAAGAACAAATCGAAAAGCACCGCAAGGGCGATGGCGCCGTGCTGGTGCGCGACGC